>JAEZCL010000210.1 GCA_023433585.1 Pseudomonadota bacterium | reverse complement strand
GGGGAGGTGGCGCGGGCGCGACTCAGCGCCCGTGACGGAGGGGGCGGCGCGGGCGGAAAAGGATTGGCGATTAACGCGCCGCCCCCTCCACCCCGCCCTGGTGGGCGCGGTCCCCCTCCTCACGATGTGGGGAGGAGACGCGCGGCGTCAGAAGAACAGCGGGTCCGGACGGCGTTCGGGCTTGCTGTCGGGTTCGGGATTCTGGGCCGGCGGCTCGGTGCGGATGGGGTCGGGCGGGCGCACGCTCGGCTGGGCGGGCGCGGGCTGGACCGGACGCGGACCGGACGGCCCGGAGGCCAGGGGATCATCGCCCAGCGGCGGCAGATCGCCGTCGCCGAACAGGTCGCCCAGGCCGTCCAGCAGGCTGCCCACCGGATCGGCGCCCGGCGGCGTGGGCGCGACCCAGCCGTCGGGCAGGGGCGGCCCATTGGGAATGCGCTGCACGTTCAGGCGCGGCAGGGCCGCCTCCATGAAGCCGCGCCAGATGGCGGCGGGCGACGCTCCGCCGGTGACGCCGCGCATGGCGCTGTTGTCGTCCTTGCCGACCCAGACCACGGTCACGAAGCCGCCGGTGTAGCCCGCGAACCAGGCGTCCCGGTAATCCGAGGTGGTGCCGGTCTTGCCCGCCAGGTCGCGGCCCGAGATGGCCACCGAACGGGCGGTTCCCGAGGTGATGACCCCGCGCAGCATCTGGTTCAGATAATACAGCGACGGGTTCTGGATCACCTGATCGGCGCGGCGGTCGCCGGTCTGGCGCTGATAGATCACGCGGCCCTGGGGCGTGCGGATGCGGGTGACGCCGTGCGCCTCGGCGCGGCGGCCTCCATTGGCGAAGGCGGCGTAGGCCTGGGCCATCTCCAGCGGGCTGACCTCGACGGCGCCCAGCGCCATGGCGGGCTCCAGCCCCACGCGCGAGGTGATGCCCAGCCGGCGCGCGGCCCGGGCCACGCTGTCGCGGCCCACCTGGTCGGCCAGCCCCGCCGCGATGGTGTTGGTGGACTGAGCGACCGCATTGGCCAGGGTGGTCTCGCCGATGAAGCGGCCCGAATAGTTGCGCGGCGACCAGTTTCCGATGGTGATCGGCTGATCCACCACGCGCGTGTCCGGCGTATAGCCCGCCTCCAGCGCGGCCAGATAGACGAAGGGCTTCCAGGCCGAGCCGGCCTGACGTCGGGCGTCCGCCGCGCGGTTGAACTGGCTGTCGGCGTAGGAGGCGCCGCCGATCATGGCCCGCACCCGGCCCTCGCCGTCCACCGCCACCAGCGCGGCCTGCTCGACCCCGCGCCCCGCGTCCCGCTCAAGGATACGGCGCACCGAACGCTCGGCGGCGGTCTGCAGGGTCAGGTCCAGGGTGGTCTCGACGATCAGGTCCTCGGACGGTTCGCCCACCAGCCGGCGGATGTCCTGGTCCAGCCAGTCGACGAAATACTGCGCATGCTGGGTGGCCAGGGTGCGCGACACGCGGACCGGCTCCAGCACCGCGGCGGCGCGCTGTTCGGCCGTGATGACCCCGGCGTCCTCCATCTCGTTCAGAACCACGGTGGCGCGCCCGGCGGCCCGCTCGCTCTCGCCCAGCGGGCTGTAGCGGGACGGCGCCTTGAGCAGGCCCGCCAGAAGGGCGGCCTCGCCCACGGTCAGCTCATCGGCGCCCTTGTCGAAATAGCGCTGGGACGCCGCCTCGATGCCGTAGGCCCCGGCGCCGAAATAGACCCGGTTCAGATACAGGGCCAGAATCTCGTCCTTGGAGAACTTCATCTCCAGCCACACCGCCAGCATCAGCTCCTGCACCTTGCGACGTATGTTCTGGTCCGGCGTCAGGAACAGGTTCTTGGCCAGCTGCTGGGTCAGGGTGGAGCCGCCCTGGACGACCCGGCCGGCGCGCATGTTGGCGATGACGGCCCGCGTCATGCCGATGGGATCGAAACCGGGGTGGTGGCGGAAGCGCCGGTCCTCGATGGCGATGAAGGCGGCCGGCACATAGTCCGGCAGGCTGTCCAGCTCCACCGGCGGGGCGTGCTGGCTGCCGCGCACCGAAATCAGGGCTCCGGACCGGTCCAGATAGGTGATCGAGGGCTGGCGCTCCACGTCATAGAGCGCGGAGGTGTCGGGCAGGTCGCGCGCGAAGACCAGGAAGAACACGACCAGGAAGATCAGGCCCCATACGGCCAGGACCGCCGCCCAATAGAGCAGCCGCTGCATCAGGGTGCGTCCGCCCGGCTTTCCGCCGCCGCTGGACGCGCCGCGTCCGAAGAATGGACCCGCCATGGAAACCCTCTAGCCCGTTCGGCTCCGCTCATAACCCGTGAACGGGATCGGTGAAACGCCCCACGTCGATGACGCGAACCTGGGCGATGTTTCCGCCCAAACCATGGCGACGGGGTTAATCCGGCTTAATCCGGGCGCGTCAGGCCGAGCGCGCCTTGATGGGCGCCGACCCGTCGGCCAGGGATTCGTTCAGATAGACCTCGGCCTCCTGGGCCGGCAACGCAGGCGCATAGCCGAAGCCCTGGCCGTAATGGCACCCGGAATCCAGCAGCCGACGCGCCAGGTCGGCGTTCTCGACCCCCTCGGCCACCACCTCCAGCGACAGGTCGCGGCCCAGGTTGACCACCGATTTCACGATCTTGGACGAGCCTTCATCCTGACCCATGGTCAGCACGAAATAACGGTCGATCTTCAGGGTGTCGAAGGGCAGGCGCGCCAGATAGGACAGGGACGAGAAGCCGGTTCCGAAGTCGTCCAGCGCCAGGCTGGCCCCCGCTTCCCGCAGGGACTTCAGCACCTCGGCGGCGCGTTCGGGATCGCGCATGATGTCGCTTTCGGTGACCTCCAGCTTCAGGGCGCCGGGGGGCAGACGGGTCTCGGCTCGGATGGCGCGCACGTCCTCCACCAGGCCGTCGCGCTCCAGTTCGTTGGTGGACAGGTTGACGCTGCAGAACAGCTTGCCCGCGCCGGGATGGCGCTTCAGCCATTCCGCCAGCTGGCCGGCGGACTGGCGCATCATCATCAGGCCCAGCTCGTTCATCAGGCCCATCTCGTCGGCCAGGCCCAGGAATTCGTCCGGCGGCACCAGGCCGCGCCGGGGATGGCGCCATCGGGCCAGGGCCTCGAACCCGGCCACCGCGCCGTTCTCCAGATTGACGATGGGCTGATAGAAAGGCTCGATCTCGCCGCGCACGAAGGCGTTCCTGAGATCGCTCTCCAGGGCCAGCCGCGACAGGCTGTCGGACTCCAGGGTCCGGCCATAGGCGGCCATACCGCCGCGCCCCGCCCCCTTGGCCGATTCCACCGCCAGTTCGGCGCGGCGAAGCAGTTCGGCCGGATCCGGCGCATCCGGCCCGCCCTCGGCCCGCACGGCGCCGATGGACACGGTCGGATAGATGTCGAAGCCCGCCACACGCAGGGGCTGCTCCAGGGCCTGGCGCATGCGCGCGCAGGCGTCGCCCTGATCGCTGCGGATGAATATGGCGAACTCGTCCTCGCCGATGCGAGCCGGCGCGGCATCGCCCGAAAAGGCCGCCGCCAGGCGCGAGCCCAGCGCCGACAGCACCAGGTCCGCGCGCTCATGGCCCAGGGCCTCGTTCAGCCGGCGCAGGCGGTCCACGTCGGCCACCACCAGGTCGAGATCGCCCGGGCGGGTCAGGCTCTCGCCCATCCGGGCCAGAAAGGCCCGGCGGTCCAGAAGGCCGGTCAGGCTGTCGCCGGTCGCGCCGGTGAATTTGCTTTCCAGGGCCGCCACGCCGGCGGCGCGCACTCCGTCCTCGAGCCAGACGCCGCGCCAGATGCACACGTCGCCGCCGCGCATTCTCAGACGCACGGCGATCTCGCCGCCCTCATCCTGGGGCTTGAGAATCCGTTCGGCCAGGCTCCGGTCCTGCGGCATGGCCAGGGCGGTGAAGGCGGCGGCCGTGCATTCCGGCGCCAGAGGACCGAGCCCCAGAGGCCGGGTCGCCCCGGTGAAACGCAGCTGATCCAGCGACGGCGTCCAGACCCACAGCGCCGCATCGGCGGCGGCCAGCGCCTCGATCGCGGTGGTCGGATCCCACGCCAGCGTTCTGGACCGGTTGTTCAAGGCTTCGCGCCCTCCGCTCAGGACGACGCGCGCCCTTGAAGTTCCGCCTCATCGCACAGCAGGCCGAACAAAAGATGATCTGCCCAGACCCCGTTAATTTTCAAATAAGCCCGCGCCTGCCCCTCCAGACGGAACCCCGCCTTCTCCAGGACCCGGCGCGAGGCGTGATTGTGCGGCACGCAGGCCGCCTCCAGCCGGTGCAGCTTCAGGGCGCCGAAGGCATGGGCCGTCACCGCGCGCACCGCCGCCGTCGCCAGGCCCTGACCCACATGCGGCAGGCCGATCCAGTAGCCGACGGTTCCGGTCTCGGCCACGCCGCGCCGCACGTTCGACAGGGTGATCCCGCCCGTCAGCCGGTCCCGGTGATCGAAGATGAAGAACGACCAGGCATGGCCCAGCTCCCGTTCGCGTTCATAGATGGACAGGCGACGGCGAAAGGCGGCCCGCGTCAGGTCGTCTTCGGGCCATGCCGGCTCCCACGGCCGCAGATGGGCGCTGGACAGGTCCCGCAGCGCCGACCAGGCCGCATAGTCCGATCCGTGGGGCGAGCGCAGGGTCACGCCGTCGCCCTGGAGGACGGGGCCGGCCGGCTCAGACATCCAGTCCAGAAGCGCCATCCGCCCTTATACCCCCTCTGACGCTCCGGGTCAGGCGTGAAGGGTTTCGGCGAAGACGGACCCGGCGCGCCCGGCCGCCTTCGGTCCCAGCACCGCCGTGGCGGCCTTGGCCGGACCCAGCAGCCGTTCGCCCAGACGCCGCATGTCGTCCGGCGTCACCGCCGCCACCCGCCGGGCCAGCTCCGCCGAGGCGACGGGCGCGCCGTGGATCAGGGTCTGAGCCGCGTTGCGTCCCGCGCGCGACGCCGGGCTTTCATCCGCCATCCACAGGCCCGCGTTCAGCACCGCCCGGGCGCGGGTCAGCTCCTCGGCGCTCGGCCCCTCCAGCGCCAGCGACCGCAGCTCGGCCGCCGCCACCCGCGCGAGTTCTTCGGCGCGCCCCGGAGCGGCTCCCGCGTAGATGCCCAGGACGCCCGTGTCCTCATAGCCCTCGAGCCAGGCGTCGACGGCGTAGGCCAGGCCCCGATCCTCGCGCGCGCTCTGGAACAGGCGCGAAGCCATGCCGCCGCCCAGCACCTCGCAGAACAGCCGCAGGGCGGCCACGTCGGGATCCTCGACCGGCAGGCCGGGCAGTTCGAACACCAGATTGGCCTGTTCGATCCGGCGCGACAGGGCGGCATGGCCGCCGGTGAAGGCGGCGGGCGCGGGCGTCGCCGCCGGCGCCGACGCGGCCGAACCGAACCAGCGCTCGGCCAGATCCACGAGACGGGTTTCGTCCACCGCCCCTGACACCGCCACCACCATGCGTTCGGGCGCGTACAGCGTCTCGCGCCAGGCCGCCAGGCCTGCCCGGTCAGCGCGGCCGATGCTGTCGACCGAGCCCAGGATGGGCCGCCCCAGAGGCTGGCCGGTGAAGGCGCGGTCGCCCGCCATCTCGAACACATGGTCGTCGGGCGTGTCGAAGGCCTCGGCGATCTCCTGGGCCACCACGTCCTTCTCGCGCGCGATCTCGGCCTCGCTGAGGGCGGGACGGAAGACGATGTCGGAGACCACCTGCATGGCCAGCGGCAGGGAGGCCGCCATGGCCCGCACCTCGAAGCTGGTGCGCTCCTGGCCCGTGGCGGCGTTGATGGAGCCGCCCTCGGCCTCGATGCGTTCGACGATGTCGCGCGCGCTCATGTCGCCCGCGCCCTTGAACACCACATGTTCGAGCAGATGCGACCAGCCCGAGCGGGCCTCGTCCTCCCAGCGCGCGCCGCCGCGCACGGCCACGGTCAGGGCGAAGGTCTTCAGCCCGGGCATGGGGTCGGCCACGACGCGCACGCCGTTGGAAAGGGTGTGAAGGCGGGTCAATCTGGCTCGGGATCCGTCCGGGCGCCGCCGGGGCGCGGCAGGGGGCGCGGCGTCATGCGCCGTTTCAGCAGCAGTCCATAGAAGACGATCAGGGCGATGGCGAGGCCGAACCAGGTGGCGGCGTAGCCCAGGTGGTTGTCGCTGAACGCCGCCGGGGGGACCGCCGGGACCAGCGCGGTGAATTGCGGGTCGGCGGAGGTCTCGGCGAACAGAACGCGGGGGTCGACCGCTCTCTCGATCCCCAGGGCCCGGGCCATGGCGGCGTGATCCCGGGCGAAGAACCGGCCGCCCTGCGGCGGAGGCGTCATCCAGTTCGGCGAGGATGCGGCGCGCACCGTGGCGATGACCCGGGCGGGCGTCATGTCTTGGGGCGCGACGGGCGGCCGCGCAGAGACCGTCTCGGCCACGAAACCCCGGTCCACCAGAACCGTCGTCCGCACCCCTTGCGGCCGACACGCCGAGATCAGGCGCACGCCCGCCGCCCGCTCATGGATCGATTGCAGCTCGACATAGGGCGCCGTCGCCAGGCCCGGACAATCCAGGATCACGCGCCGGAACTCGCCCCCGGGGCGGTTCAGCACCTGATCCGCCGGAACGGGAGCCAGGTCGGCCGCGGCGGCCGCCTGGTCGATCAGTCCCCGCTTCCAGGCCAGCCGCTGGACCTGCCAGACGCCCAGGCTCAGAAGCGCCGCCAGCAGCATCGCCGACAGCATCGTCAGAACCCAGGGAAAACGCCTCGCCCTTTGCGCAGATGCCGTCATGGCGCGCCGCGCGCCCGGTTCTTCACATGCAGACCGATCATCAGTCCCTTGCCCGGCCGCATCAGCGCCAGGGACAGGCCCGTCACCAGCGGCAGCCACACGATCAGGTGCAGCCAGATGGGCGGACTGAAGGCGATTTCAACATAGAGGGCCGAAAATCCGACGATCCCGCCGGCGATCTGCATGATGAAGCTGGCCGCGCCGTCGCCGGCGTTCACCGACGCCAGGTCATAGCCGCAGGCCGAACAGACCGGCCTGACCTTCAGGAACCCCTCGAACAGCGGAGCCTGGCCGCAACAGGGGCTCCGACAAAGCAAACCCGCCCGCATCGGATCGACGCGGGCGGGCGCTGAGGCTTCGGGCTGGTCCGTCAAGATCAGCCGTAGATGACGTAGACGAAGGCGAACAGGAACAGCCACACCACGTCCACGAAGTGCCAGTACCAGGCCGCCGCCTCGAAGCCGAAGTGCTTTTGCGGCGTCATCTGGCCCGCGAACAGGCGCAGCAGGCACACGGTCAGGAAGATGGTGCCCACCAGGACGTGGAAGCCGTGGAATCCCGTCAGCAGGAAGAAGGTCGAGCCGTACAGGCCCGCGTTCAGGGCATTCTCGTTGAAGAACAGGTTCTCGTGGAGAATGTGATAATATTCATAGGCCTGAACGGCGGTGAACAGGACGCCCAGCGCCACCGTCAGGCCCAGACCGATCTTGGCCGCCTTGCGGTCGCCCACCTGCAGAGCGTGGTGGGCCCAGGTCACAGTGGTGCCCGACAGCAGCAGGATGACGGTGTTCAGCAGCGGCAGCTGCCACGGGTCCAGCACCTCGACACCGCGCGGCGGCCAGGTGGACCAGGCCGCGGCCGTGTCGGTCCAGTTGCCGAATTCGGGAATCAGCGTCCGGGCTTCGCTGAAGATGGACATCTCGAAGAACACCCAGAAGAAGCCGGCGAAGAACATCACCTCCGAGGCGATGAACAGCATCATGCCGTAGCGCAGGCCCAGCGACACGACCGGCGTATGGTCCCCGGCCCGGCTTTCCCGGATCACCGCAGCCCACCATCCGAACATGGAGAAGAACACCCCGGCCACACCCGCGAAGAACAGCCAGTTGGTGCCGGCGGGCAAGCCGAACAGACCCTTCATCCACACGACCGCGCCCACCATCATGACGGTCGTCGCGATCGCGGACACCAGCGGCCACGGGCTGGGCGGCAGGATGTGATAGTCGTGATGAACGGCGTGTGCGTCGGCCATTTATGCGTCTCTTCAGTGCGTCAAGCGACGAAGGGTGGATCGTGTCTGGGCTATAGCCCCGCTATCCCTGTCCGCCAATAGCCGCGCGCTGCTGGAATCGGTCGGTGGGATAGAAGGTGTAGGAAAGGGTGATGTCGCGTATGCCCCGGGATTCGCGGTCGGTGGCCATCTCGGGGGCGACGAAATACTGGATCGGAAACTCCACCGTCTGGCCCGGCTGGATTTCCTGCGGATCGAAGCAGAAGCATTCCAGCTTCTGGAAATACGGGCCGGCGTGTTCGGGCGTCACATTGTAGGCCGCCGTGCCGCTGAGGGCGCGGTCGGAGGTGTTGGTGACGCGGAAATAGGCGATTCCGGTGTCGCCGATGTGCACCGTCTGGCGCGTCTGCTCGGCCTCGAACGCCCACGGCAGATCGCGCACATTGGTGTCGAACCGGATGCGCACGGTCTGGTCCAGCACCCTGTCCGGCGCCGCGTCGGCGCGCATCACCGTGCCGTTGAAACCGGTCACCTGGCAGAACAGGCGATAAAGCGGCACGGCGGCGAAGGACGCCCCCGTCATCACGGCGAGCAGGCCGATGCAGATCAGCGCCGTACGAGCGTTCCGGTTCACGGCTCAGCCCCCCACATTGGCCTGAAGCCGCAGCATGGTGGTGATGAAGACCAGAACCATGAAGACGACCAGCCCCAGGGCGATGGCGCGGTTGCGGCGCGTCCTGGCCTTCAGTTCCTCGGGGGTCAGCTGCATGACGGACAGGCTCCGATGACAGGCGCGTTCTCGACCAGCAGGACGGCGAACAGGGCCATCAGGTAAAGGATCGAATAGGCGAACAGGTTGCGCGCAGGTTTGGCCTCCGCGCGCACATCATACAATGCGGCCTCTCGCCCCACCGCCTCGGCCTTGTCCGGCTGCTCGCCCGCCCGCGAGCGCCAGAGACGCACGGCCAGGGCGATGAAGAACAGCCCTCCCGCCACCGACACGATCAGATAGGGGGTCCCCGCCATGCCGGTCAGGGCGGGAGCGACCGCCACGGGCACGAAGATCAGGCTGTAGATCAGGATCTGTAGTCGGGTGGACTTCGCTCCGCGCGCCACCGGCATCATGGGAATGCCGGCCTTGGCGTAATCGCCGGCCGAATAGAGCGCCAGGGCCCAGCTGTGCGGCGGGGTCCACAGGAAGATGATGAGAAACAGCAGCCATGCCTGCCAGGGCGCGTCACCGGTCACCGCCGCCCAGCCGATGACCGGCGGCAGAGCGCCCGCAGCCCCGCCGATGACGATGTTCTGGGGCGTGCGGCGCTTGAGCAGCAGGGTGTAGAAGCCTGCGTAATAGATGATGGTCACGGCCAGGAGAGCGGCGGCGAACCAATTCACCGCCATGCCCAGCAGCATCACCGAAAAAGCCCCCAGAAGCACGCCATAGGTCATGGCGTCGCCGGATCGGACCCGGCCCGCCGCCACCGGCCGTCCCCGCGTACGCCGCATCAGGGCGTCGGTCTCGCCCTCCAGCGCCATGTTCAGGGCGCCCGCCGCGCCCGCGCCCATGGCGATGCACAGAATGGCGATGGCGGCCAGGAACGGATTGATGTCGCCCGGCGCCGCCACCAGACCGGTGATGGCGGTGAACACCACCAGCGACATGACGCGCGGCTTCAGCAGCTGGAAATAGTCTTCCGGCTGGGCGATCGCGTTTTCGGACGCCTTGGCGGTCATGCCCTCACCTTACTCCGTCATGCCCGGACTTGTCCCGCCGGCGCGACGCGGATGATTTCCGTTCGTCCGCTTCAAAAGGCGGAGGCCCAGGCGCGCAAGACGCCCGGGCCCCCATCCGTTTCCCACCGCTCAGACGCGGTCAGTGATGATCGTCGGCCTTGACCACCGGCAGCTCGTTGAACTGGTGGTGCGGCGGAGGCGACGACAGGGTCCATTCCAGGGTGGTGGCGCCTTCGCCCCAGGGGTTGGCTTCGGCCTTGCGGCGACGGATCGCCGCCTCGACCACCAGGATGAAGAACACCGCCATGCCCGCCAGGGTGATGAGGTAGCCCACCGACGAAACATAGTTCCACAGGGTGTAGGCGTCCGGATAGTCGATGTAGCGGCGCGGCATGCCCTGCAGGCCCAGGAAGTGCTGCGGGAAGAAGATCACGTTCACCCCGACGAACATGATCCAGAAATGCAGCGCGCCGAGGAACTCGTTGTACTTCACGCCCCACATCTTCTCGAACCAGTAATAGAAGGCCGCGAAGATCGAGAACACCGCGCCCAGCGACAGCACGTAGTGGAAGTGCGCCACAACGTAGTAGGTGTCGTGCAAGGTGTAGTCGATGGCGGCGTTGGCCAGGACCACGCCGGTCACGCCGCCGACGGTGAACAGGAAGATGAAGCCGAGCGCCCACAGCATGGGCGTCTTGAAGGTCAGCGAGCCGCCCCACATGGTGGCGATCCAGCTGAAGATCTTGATGCCCGTCGGCACCGCGATAATCATCGTGGCGGCCACGAAATAGGCGCGCTGCTCCACCGACATGCCGACGGTGTACATGTGGTGGGCCCAGACGATGAAGCCGATGAAGCCGATGGCCACCATCGCATAGGCCATGGCCAGGTAACCGAAGATCGGCTTGCGGCTGAAGGTCGAGACGATGTGCTAGATCATGCCGAAGCCCGGCAGGATCATGATGTACACCTCGGGGTGGCCGAAGAACCAGAACAGGTGCTGGAACATGACCGGGTCGCCGCCGCCGGCCGGATCGAAGAAGGACGTGCCGAAGTTGCGGTCCGTCAGCAGCATGGTGATGGCGGCGGCCAGCACCGGCAGGCTGAACAGCAGCAGGAAGGCGGTTATCAGCACCGCCCAGGCGAACAGCGGCATCCGGTGCAGCGTCATGCCCGGCGCGCGCATGTTGAAGATGGTGGTGATGAAATTGACGGCGCCCAGGATCGATGACGCGCCCGCCACGTGCAGCGAGAAGATCACCAGATCCATCGAGGGACCCGTGTGGCCCGCGGTCGACAAGGGCGGATAGACCGTCCAGCCTCCGCCGGCGCCCCGGCCGGGTCCGCCGTCCACGAACAGGGACATGCACAGCAGCACGAAGCCGGCGACCAGGAACCAGAACGAGACGTTGTTCATGCGCGGGAACGCCATGTCCGGCGCGCCGATCATGAGCGGAATGAAGTAGTTGGCGAAGCCGCCCATGGTCGCCGGCATGACCACGAAGAACACCATGATGAGGGCGTGGGCCGTGACCGTGACGTTGTAGCCGTGCTTGGTGGCGTCGATGAGCCCCAGGTGATGCACCAGCGTCCCTTCACGGAACACCTGGATGCCCGGCTCGGCCAACTCCCAGCGGATCAGGCCGGACAGCGCGCCCCCGATGATCCCCGCCATGATGGCGAACAGGATGTACAGGATGCCGATGTCCTTGTGGTTGGTGGACAGGAACCAGCGGGCGAAGAAGCCCGGCTTGTGATCGTGCCCATTCTCATGAGCGTCTTTGGCGTGATGTGCGGTTGCGGTGGCCATGGTCGTCGGGCTCGCGTTCTCTTACTGGACCGCCGGGGCCGCGTCGGCGGCCGGGGCGTCTTCGGTTTCGGTGGCGGCGGCGTCAGTCGCCTCGGCGGCGGCCGAAGCCTCGACGGCGGCGTCTTCGGCCGGCTCGGCGCCGGGCAGAGCCCCGCCGCGCTCGGCCACCCAGGCTTCGAACTCGGCCTGGGTCACCACATTGATCTGGATCGGCATGAAGGCGTGGTCCACGCCGCACAGTTCGGAGCACTGGCCATAGAAGACGCCGGTGCGGTCGGCGCGGAACCAGGTCTCGTTGACGCGGCCAGGAACGGCGTCGGTCTTGAGGCCGAAAGCCGGAAGCGCCAGCGAGTGGATGACGTCCGAAGCGGTGATGAGCAGCTGTACGTTCTGGCCCACCGGCACCACCATGGGCTCGTAGGCCGCCAGCAGGTACGGCAGGCCCTGAGCGCGCGCTTCCGCCTCGGGCATCATGTTCGAGACATATTCGCCGACGCCGTGGTCGGGATATTCGTAGGTCCAGCTCCACTGGTTGCCGGTGACCTTCACCGTCACGTCCGGATCGGGAATGTCGTGATAGTCGAACAGCAGCCGGAACGAGAACACGGCGATGACGATCAGGATCAGCACCGGCACGATGGTCCAGATGATCTCGATGACCGTGTTGTGGCTCCAGCGCGCCGGAACCGGATTGCGGCGCTTGTTGTAGCGGAACGCGATCCACAGCAGCAGGCCCAGCACCAGCAGACAGATGACGGTGATGACCGGCATCAGGATGGCGTCATGGAAAATGTGCGCGTCGACCTTCAGCGGCGAAGCCGCCGGCTGAAGCCCGATGCCGCCCCGCGTCGGCTGACCCACCAATTCCTGCGCCCAGACCGGCGCGGCGGTGAACAGCGCCGTGGAGGCGAGAACCGTCGAGGCGAGAACCGCCTTGGCCCGCTTGCCCATCCCCATTCGAGAAATCCTCATCATTCCGTTCTGCTTCAACCAGTTGCGAAGCATTCGCAAACAGGTGTCGCGGGGCCGGCTGGCGCCGCAGCGTTCTGCGCCGGTCCATATCGGCTCGCCTCGCGCTTGCCAAGCATCGGAGGCGCAACACACGGTCGCAGGGCCGTCGCAAGGCCGGATTAATTCGCCGTCATGTTTTGCATGCTACCTTGTGATGATAGATACCTTGCGTTAGACGATCCCTGTGCAACGGAGGGCTCGAGGTGCCTGAAGCCATAGAGATACAGTTGAAGAAGGGCGTCCTGGCGCTGTGCGTCCTGGCCCTGCTCGACCGAGGCGATTCTTACGCCTACGAGATCGCCGGCCGGCTGTCCGAGGCGGTCGACATGGGCGAAGGCACCATCTACCCGCTGATGCGCCGGATGCAGTCCGACGGCCTGGTCGAGACCTACATGGTCCAGTCGCCGGCCGGCCCCTCGCGCAAATATTACCGCCTGACCGACGCCGGGCGCGCCGCCCTGACGTCGCAGAAGGCGGAATGGACCGCTTTCACCCGCGCCGTGGACACGCTTCTGGACGACGCCCGCGCCCACCCTGCCGAAACGGGAGAGACCGCATGACCCGCACCGACTTCATGCAACGCCTTCGTCGGGGCCTGGCCGGATTGCCGCCTGCGGTCCAGGCCGAGATCCTGACGGACTATGAAACCCATTTCGCCGACGGCGCCGCAGAGGGCCGGGCCGAGGCCGAGGTGGCCGCCGCCCTGGGCGATCCGGGCCGCCTGGCGCGCGAACTGCGCCTGGAAGCCGGGCTCAAGCGGTGGGAGGAAGAGCGCAATCCCGCCTCCGCCGCCGGCGCCGTCATGGCCCTGGTGGGTCTGGGCGCCGTCGACATCCTGATCCTGCTGCCGCTTCTGACGGCGGTGGTCAGCACCCTGGCCGGACTGTTCCTGGGGGCCATCGGCGTCTTCATCGGCGGCGGGGCCGTGCTGGCGGCCGGGCCGTTCTTCGACCCGCCCGGCGGGATCGCCTTCGCCATCCTTCTGGGCCTGGGCATGATGGGCGGCGCCGTCGCGGCGGCGGCCATCCTGACCATTCTGACCATCTGGCTGGTCAACGGCCTGGTCTGGTTCGGGCGGCTGCACTACCGCCTCCTGAAACCCGCCATCCAATCCTGAAAGCGAGGGCGTCATGATCCGCAACCTGTTCATCATCGCCGTCGCCGCCCTGGTCCTCAGCATCGCCTGTCTCATGGGGGCCGCGGCCATCGGCGGCCATGAGTTCCGCCGGGGCGGCTGGAGCATTCCCGGCGACGCCTGGACGTGGGTGTCCAGCGACGACATCGACTGGAGCTCCGAATCCGTCAGCGAGCGCGCCCTGGACTGGACCGGGGGCGAGGCCCTGGAGGTCCGACTGCCCGCCCGCGTCATCTACGCCCAGGCCGAGGAGACGTCTGTCACGGTCAGCGGCGATCCCGACTATGTGGAGCGCGTCCGCTTCGAGGACGGCCGCTTCACCCTGGACCGCCGCGACGGCGAGGCCGTCAGGGGCGGGCGCCTGCGCATCACCGTCACCGCGCCCGCCGTGACCCGCTTCGAGATGCACGGCTCGCACCGGCTGGAGATCCGCGACTACGATCAGGACACCCTGACCGTGCGCCTGAACGGCTCGGGCGACGTGGAGGCCTACGGTCGGGCCCGGACTCTGGACCTGGAAATCCATGGATCGGGCGACGCCGAGATGGACGGGCTGTCCGTCCAGGACGCCCGGATCGCCGTCCACGGCTCGGGTTCGGCCGAGATCGCGGCGACCGGCCAGGTGGACGCCGCCGTCCACGGCAGCGGCGACATCGAACTCAAGGTTCGCCCGGCCCAGCTCAACAGCCAGGTGCACGGCTCGGGTCGGGTGCGTCAGGACGACTGACGGTTCCAAGGCGCGGGTCGAACGCCTATCTAGACGGCTGACCGCCCCGCCGAGGATCGCCCTCAGGGATCGCCCCCAAGGACCGCCCATGACCGTGCCCGCCGCCGTTCCGTCTCTGCTCGAAACCTCCGGCGTCGGCGCCGATCGCGCCCGATCGGTGCTGGAGGAGGCGCTGCACGGGGCCGACGACGGCGAGCTGTTCCTGGAGCGCACCGAATCCGAGAGCCTGGTGTTCGACGACGGGCGGCTGAAGGGCGCGTCCTATGACGCCGCAGAGGGATTCGGGCTGCGCGTCGTGGCGGGCGAGACTGCCGGCTACAGCCACGCCAACGAAATCTCCGAAGCCGCCCTGAGGCGCGCCGCCGACAGCGCCGCCCTGGCCAAGCGCGGCCATACGGGCGTCGCCGCCGAGGCGCCGCGCGCCACCAATCAGAAACTCTACGGCGAGGACGACCCGCTGGCCGCCCCCGCCTTCTCGGACAAGATCGCCCTGTTGGAACAGATCGACGCCTACGCCCGCGCCGCCGACCCGCGCGTGGTTCAGGTCTCGGCCTCCCTCAGCGGCGAGCGCCGGGCCGTGGAGATCCTGCGCGCGGACGGCCGCCTGCTGCGCGACGTGCGCCCGCTGGTGCGCCTGAACGTCTCGGTGACGGTCGAGCGGGACGGACGGCGCGAATCCGCCGGGACCGGCGCGGGCGGCCGCACCGGCCTCGAGGCCTGGATCACACCCGAGCGCTGGCGCGCCCAGACCGACGAGGCCCTGCGCCAGGCCCTGGTCAATCTGGACGCGGTGGACTGCCCGGCGGGCGAGATGGACGTGGTGCTGGGCCCCGGCTGGCCCGGCGTGCTGCTGCACGAGGCGGTGGGTCACGGCTTCGAGGGCGACTTCCACAGGAAGGGCTCGTCCGTCTTCAACGGCATGATGGGTGAACGGGTTGCCGCGCCGGGCGTGACGGTGGTGGACGACGGCTCCATCGCCGGACGCCGAGGATCGCTGTCCGTCGACGACGAGGGCACGCCCACGGGCCGCACCGTCCTGATCGAGGACGGGATCATGGTGGGTCTGATGCAGGACCGGATGTCGGCGCGCCTTCTGGGCATGAACGCCACCGGCAACGGGCGGCGCCAGTCCTACGCCCACATGCCCATGCCGCGCATGACCAACACCTTCATGGAGGGCGGCGCCCATACGTTGGACGAGATGATCGCCTCCACGAAGCGCGGCCTCTACGCCGTCAATTTCGGCGGCGGCCAGGTGGACATCACCAACGGCAAGTTCGTGTTCCAGTGCACCGAGGCCTATCTGATCGAGGACGGCAGGGTCACCCGCCCGGTGCGCGGGGCCACCCTGATCGGCGACGGGGCCACGGCGCTGAAGAATGTCAGAATGATCGGCAATGACTTCGCCTTCGATCCGGGCGTCGGCACCTGCGGCAAGGCCGGCCAGGGCGTGCCCGTGGGCATCGGCCAGCCGTCCCTGAAGATCAGCGGCCTGACCGTCGGAGGCACGGCGATCTGAGCCCGCCCCATTACGCGGCCGTAATGATGTGTCGGTAATTTAATCTACATTTCAAGGATGTAACTGGTCCTTTCAGGCGCGGTTCAGGCACACCTCCCTCGACAGTTTCGGGAGGATCACATGCGTTCGACGCTTCTGGCGGCTTCATCCGCTCTCGCCCTGACCCTGGCGTTCGGCGGCGTCGCCGCGGCCCAGGACACGCCGTCCCAGGACGCCCCCGCCTCCGT
The DNA here is from genome assembly GCA_023433585.1 of Pseudomonadota bacterium. Taxonomy (GTDB): domain Bacteria; phylum Pseudomonadota; class Alphaproteobacteria; order Caulobacterales; family Caulobacteraceae; genus Brevundimonas. Next base: position 18,965 of record JAEZCL010000210.1, on the reverse strand, counting down.
GCCGGCCGTCACGAACGGCCAGCAGGTTCTGGTCTTCGAGCCGGGCTTCTTCGCCGATCAGAAACCCAACACGGCCCTGGACATGGTCAACCGGGTGCCGGGCTTCAGCCTGGACGACGGCGACGGCGGCCGGGGCTTCGAAGGCACGGTGGGCAACGTCCTCATCAACGGATCGCGGCCGGCCTCCAAGAACGACACAGGCTCTTCGGTGCTGGGCCGCACTCTGGCCTCGCAGGTGGTGCGCATCGAGCTGATCCGGGGCGGCGCCGCCGGCATCGACATGCAGGGTTATTCGGTGGTGGTGAACGTGGTCACCTCCGGCGAGGCCAGCCGCCAGTCCATCGCCACTTTCAACGCCATGCTGTTCGACGGCGGCCAGGACGTTTACGGCGGCTCCTATCAATTCACCGCCCGCGACGGCGAGCGCACCTGGGGCTTGACCCTTTCGGACGGCATGGGCACCAGCGATTCCAACGGCGTCGGCCCCTCCGTCCGTCGCGCGCCCGACGGGACCGTGCTGCAGGCTGAGGATTTCTACAACGACGGCTACGGCGGCTCGACCTCGATCCGGGGCAACTATTCGGCCCCCATGCTGGGCGGCAAGGCGGACCTGACCGCTCGCTACGGCATCAGCGACTGGCATCAGTTCGAGACCCTGACCGCGCCGGGAAGCCTGCGCGAGAGCCGCTATGACAATGAGGAGACGTTCGGCGAATTCGGCGTGGTCTATACGCGCCCGCTCAGCGAGCGTCTGAATCTGGAAACGCGTTTCATCCACGAGTTCGGGGATTTCGACTCCATCTCCACCTACAACGCCTCCAACGGCGTCCCGTCGCCGGAACAGCGCTTCGAATCGGTCGGCGACTTGTCGGAAACCATCCTGCGCGGCCTGGTCCGCTTCGAGCGCTCCGAGACCCTGACGCTCGAGGGCGGCGGCGAGGTGGCCTACAATCGGCTGGACACGATCCAGGCGTTCTCCATCGGCGGAACGCCCGTGCCCCTGCCCTCGGCCTCGGTGACGGTGGAGGAGACGCGCGGCGAGGTGTTCGGCCGCGGCTCGTGGCGCATCAGCCCGAACCTGCTGCTGGAAGGCGGCGTGCGCCTGGAATCCTCCACCATCAGCCAGTCCGGAGACGCGAACCAGGAGAAGTCCTTCTTCTTCGCCAAGCCCCGCGTCCAGATGACCTGGACGCCGAGGCAGGGCCACCAGCTGCGCCTGCGCCTCGAGCGCGAGGTGGGGCAGCTGGATTTCGGTGATTTCGCCGCCAGCGCCGACCTTGAGGACGAGAACGTCATGGGCGGCAACGTGGATCTGGAGCCCGAGACCCGCTGGGTCGGCGAGGCGGTCTATGAATGGCGCTTCTGGGACGAGGGGATCATCTCGCTCGGCTACCGCCATGACCGCATCGACAACGTCATCGATCGCCTGCCGCTGGACGGCGGCCTGTCGGCCGTCGGAAACATCGGCGAGGGCACGCTGGACCGGCTGTCGGCCAACATCGTCATTCCCACCGACCGATTCGGAATCTCGGGCGGCCGCTTCGGCTTCCGCAACGACTGGAACTCGACCGAAGTCACCGATCCCACCACGGGCGAGGCGCGTCCCATTTCGGGCATCCGCGCGCGCCAGGCGGTGGTGTCGTTCTCCCAGGACATCCCGACCTGGCGCCTGAACTGGAGCGTGGCCTGGATCCCGCGCCTGGGACAGGCCACCTACGACCCGGATCAGACCCTGGAATGGGCGGGTGCGGACTATTTCGAACTTGCCGCCGAGTACAAGCCCACGCCCACCCTGTCGCTGCGCGCCCAGTTGAACGTGTGGGACGATTTCGTCATCGACCGCACGGTCTATGCCGACCGCACGGCGGCGCGCCCCATCGCCTTCGTCGAGACCCGCGAAATCGACCCGCGCACCTTCCTGTCGCTGAGATTGCGCAAGACGTTCTGACTGAACCGCGCACGGCGGCGCATGAAAAAGGCCCCGGGAGCGATCCCGGGGCCTTCGTCGTTTCAGGTCGGGGGCGGGCCTGGACCATTTTCGCTTCAGGTCGAACCGACCTGAATCCAGAAATGGTCCAGATTTCGCTCTAGAGCCTGATCCGTTGAGATGGCATCGCTTCGCGATTTCATCGATGCGGTGAATCAAGCTCCAGATAAAAGCGAGAGCATGATTCACGCTTCAGCCGGAACCGCTTCGCGGTTCCGCCTAAAACGATCATGCTCTAGTGAACGCCCGCCATGCCCTTCTTCAGGATGGGTGAGATGAGCAGCAGGAACACGCCCACTCCCACGCCGACCCAGCCGATGGTCCCGAAGATCGAGCCGTAGGTGCTGAGCGCCTCGGCCCTGTTCGTCACCACACCGGCGACCGTATCGGTCGCCGTCGCCTGGGCGATGATGCCCGCGACGATGTGCGCGACGGAGCTGGACAGGAACCAGACGCCCATCATCAGCCCCACGACCCGCTCCACCGACAGCTTGGTGATCATCGACAACCCCACCGGTGACAGACAGAGCTCGCCCATGGTGTGCAGCAGATAGGTCAGGAACAGGAACAGCAGCGGCACGCGGAAGTCCGCGTTGGCCATGTTGGCCGCCGCCCACATCAGAACCAGGAAGCCCAGGCCCACCAGCATCAGGCCGAACGAGAATTTCACCGGCGTGGAAGGTTCACGCCCGCGCTTGCCCAACCAGACCCACAGGGCCGCCACGATCGGGCCGCCGATGACGATGATGCCGGGGTTGATCATCTGGGTGTAGCCGGCGTTGAACCAGGACGGCATCTGGGTGGACTGGTCCGCGAACAGGCTGAGCGAGGAGCCGGCCTGTTCGAACAAGGCCCAGAACAGGACCGAGAAGAAGATCAGCACCTCGGCCACCAGCATCCGCGACCGCTCGGCGCCCTTCAGCTTGAAGACCGTGTAGCCGACCACCAGCAGGAAGGTGACGGCGGCGACGGGGATCAGGATGGCCTCGACCAGTTCATGCCGCTGCATCAGCAACCAGGTCGGAAACACGGCGACGAGGCCCGCGACCCAGAAGAACGGCGCCATGGGCACGCCCAGAATCTTGCGCCCGGCCAGGGGAACCGGCGGCTCCCCCCGGCCCTCCAGCCAGCCCTGGCCAAGAATGAAGGTGACAAGGCCGGCGAGCATGCCGATGCCGGCCAGGCCGAAGCCATAGGCCCAGCCATAGGTGAAACCCAGGTAGGAACAGGCGCCGGTCGCCAGGAGCGAACCCAGGTTGATGCCCACATAGAAGATGGTGAAACCGCCGTCCCGGCGCGGATCGTTTTCTTCATAGAGGGCGCCCACGACCGTGGAGATGTTGGCCTTCAGGAAGCCGACCCCCACGATGATGAAAGACAGGGCCAGGAACAGGATCGGTTCAGCCTGAAGATCGCGCACCGTGCGGATGCTGTACTCGTCCGCCCCGACACTGGCGGGGAAGCCCGCAGCGGCCGGCGCGGCCGCGACGGCGGCGCCGTCGGCGGTGATCGCATCGGTCTGCGGGTCGGCGGCGCCCAGAAGCTGCTCGCCGGTGACATCCTCGGCGATCGCGCCGCCGACGGCGTCCGCCGCCATGGCGGCTGCGGGTTCGGCGCCGACGGTGGAGACGCCTTCAGCGGAAATGACGATCTGGGTGCGCTCGTCGCCGTTGACCGCGAAGATGCTGCGATCCTGGCCGCGTCCCTCGACCTCCAGCACATATTCCGTCTCGCCGACCGTGAGATAGTCCCGGGCGCCGGTGCCCTCGAAGGCCATGGTGAAGTGGCCGGCGACCAGCAGGACCGCGCCGATGATGACGGCCTTGCGCGACCCCAGATATTTATCGGCGATCATGCCGCCGATGACGGGCATCAGATAGACCAGGGCGGCGTAGGCGGCGTAGATGCCCTGCGCCTCGGCCGGGCCGAACAGGAAATGCTGGGTCAGGTAGAAGACCAGCAGGGCCCTCATCCCGTAGTAGGAGAAGCGCTCCCACATCTCCGTGAAGAACAGGATCACCAGCCCCCGCGGATGTCCCAGAAACGTCTTGCGAGGCGCGGCCGAAAGCGCGCCTCCCCCATCCCTCGTGCTCAACGGCGTAGCTCCCTAAGCCTTGCGCCCAACATGGCGCGAAGGCGCATAACCAGCACGGTCGCGGTTTCGTCACAAGGGCGCTGTGCGGATTCGGGACAGGCGGAATCGCGCCGGATCAGTCCCGGGTGGGGTCCGGCTGGGCCGCATCGCCATAGGTCAGGGCCAGGAAGACGTCTTCCAGATCAGGGTCTTCGGTGGCAATGTCGCGGATGCCGACGCCGGCCCTGCGCACCGCCGCCAGCACCTGCTCGACGCTGGATTCGCCGGTGCGGTAGGTGACCGCGAACGAACCGCCCGGGCGGGGTCTCACCTCGAATCCCTTCAGCTCCGGCGCCGCGTCCAGGGGCTCCAGCGGGGTCACCACCACATTGCGGGTGTCCAGGCGCGTCAGCAGCTGGGCCGTCGGCTCGCACGCCACCACCCGGCCGTGGTTGACGATGGCGATGGTGTCGCACAGCTCCTGCGCCTCCTCCAGATAGTGGGTGGTCAGGAGGATGGTCACGCCCTCGGCGTTGATGCGGCGCACGTATTCCCAGAGCTGGCGGCGCAACTCCACGTCCACCCCTGCGGTGGGCTCGTCCAGGATCAGGATCGGCGGATTGTGCACCAGCGCCTTGGCCACCATCAGCCGCCGCTTCATGCCGCCGGACAGCGCCCGCACATAGGCGTTGGCCTTGTCCGATAGGCCCAGCGCCGCCAGCAGCTCGTCGGAGCGCCGCGCCTCGGCGGGCACGCCGTAGAAGCCGGCCTGAACCTCCAGCGCCTCGCGCGGGGTGAAGAACACGTCGGCCACGATCTCCTGGGACACGACGCCCAGGGCGGCGCGGGCGTCGCGCGGACGCCGGTCGATGTCGCGGCCCCAGATGGAGACGGTCCCCGCCGATTTCCTCACCACCCCCGCCAGGATGTTTATCAGGGTCGATTTGCCCGCCCCGTTGGGGCCCAGCAGTCCGAACATGGCGCCGCGCGGCACCACCAGATCGACGCCGTGCAGGGCGGTCTTGGGCGGCGACTTGCGGTTTCCGGCATAGGTCTTCTCGAGGCCCCGCACCTCGATAGCGTTTTCTGGGGCGCTTTCCGGGGCGCTTTCCGGGTCGTTTTCGGGCGGGGCGGCGTCGGGCTGGGTCATTCGGCTCGGAGCGGTGGAAGCGGGGCGGCTGCGAAATTGACGCCTTGGGGCGCGAGCCGTAGGTATGCCGCCTTACTCCCCACGCCAAGATCACGAGCTGATTATGCCGCCGCGCCATCCCGACATTCCCGTTCCGCCGCCCGAAGAGATCGTGGTGACGTCCCGCCGGGTCGCCTGCGACGGCGGCGGCGGCGCGCTGGGCCATCCTCTGGTCTATATGGACATGGGCGACGAGGACTTCGTGGAGTGCGGCTATTGTGACCGCCGCTTCGTGCTGGGCGCGCATCCCGTTCCCGAGAACGAATATCTGGACCCGGCCCCGCGCCACGACGAGGCGCACTGAGCCATGCGCTACCTGCACACCATGGTTCGGGTGAAGGACCTGGAGGCGTCGCTGCGCTTCTACCGCGACCTTCTGGGCCTTGAGGAGGTGCGGCGCATGGACAACGAGAAGGGCCGCTACACCCTGGTCTTCCTCGCCGCGCCCAAGGACAGGGCGCGTTCGGCCGCCGAGCGGTCGCCCGAGGTGGAGCTGACCTACAACTGGGACGCCGAGGATTACACGGGCGGGCGCAATTTCGGTCACCTGGCCTATCGGGTCGACGACATCTACGCGGCCTGCGCGCGCCTGATGGACGGCGGGGTGACCATCAACCGCCCACCGCGCGACGGCCACATGGCTTTTGTGCGCTCGCCGGACGGCATCTCCATCGAGCTGCTGCAGGAAGGCGAGCCGCTGGCCCCGGCCGAACCCTGGGCCTCGATGCCCAACACGGGTTCGTGGTGACGGCTGGATTCCTGACACGGCCGAACCGCCTTCCGCGTGCGGCGGCGCTGCTCGCCGTCGGCCTGACGGCGGCGCTGATGGCCGCCTGCGCCTCGACCACCGAAACCAACCCCTCGCGCACCGCCACCGAACAGCTTCTGACGGCCCGGGCCGCCGACCGGGCGGTGGACGGACTGACCCTGCCGGTGCCCGCCGGGACTGCGGTGTTCGTGGACGAGACCTATTTCCGGGCCGAGTCGGCACCCTACGCCATCAGCGCCATTCGCGGCGCCCTGTCGGAAGCCGGATACGCCCTGGCCCGCAACCGCGACCAGGCGGACGTGATCTTCGAGATTCGCGCCGGCGCCCTGTCGCTGGAGCAGATGCGCCGCCTGCTGGGCGTGCCGGCCATGAGCATCCCGCTGTCGGACTACCGGGTCGTGTCCTTCCCGGAGCTGTCCCTCTACAACCGCCGCGACCGCACCGGCGTGGCCGAGTTCTCGGGCTTCATCTATCGGGCCGAGGACGGCGCGCCCATCGCCGCCGTCGCCCCCATGATCGGCCAGTACACCATCCGCAGCCACCGCCTCCTGATGATGATGACCTGGGGCCAGCAGTACGCCGAGCCGGGCGAACAGGACCCCGGCGCCAGCTGGTGGGAATTCTGATCCGCGATCAGGGCGTCAGCACCACCTTGCCCACATGGCCGCCGCTCTCCAGCCGCGCATGGGCGGCGGCGGCCTGGTCCAGCGGATAGACGGCGTCGATCACCGGGCGGATGCGTCCCTCGACGACCCAGGGCCACAGCCCCGCCTCCACCGCGCGCGTCAGCCGCGTCTTCTCCTCCCGAGGGCGCGCACGCAGGGTGGAGCCGGTCAGGACCAGCCGGGACCGCATGATGCGCGACAGGTCCACCTGGGCCAGGCCGCCGGACTGAAAGGCGATGACCACCCAGCGCCCGCCGGGCTTCAGGGCCTCAAGGTTCTGCTCGGCGTAGGCGGCGCCGACCATGTCCAGCACCACGTCCGCGCCGCCGGCTTCGCGCACCGCCTCCAGGAACCGCCCGTCCGAGGCGTCCACGGCGATGTCGGCGCCCAGTCGGCGGGCCGCCTCGGCCTTGTCCGCCCCGCGTCCGGTGGCGATGACGCGGGCGCCGGCCGCCCTGGCCGCCTGAACGGCCATGACCCCGATGCCCGAGGTGGCGCCGTGGACCAGCAGGGTCTCGCCCGCCTTCAGCCGGCCGTCCTCGAAGACGTTGGCCCAGACCGTGAAGGCGGTTTCGGGCAGGGCGGCGGCCTGGATGAAGTCAAGGGATTCAGGGATGGGCAGCACATGTCCGGCGTCGGCCACGGCGTAGTCCGCATAGCCGCCGCCGCCAAGAAGAGCGCAGACGCGGTCTCCGGCCCGCCAGCGCTCCACGCCCGCGCCGAGCGTCTCGATCTCGCCCGCGATCTCCAGCCCCATCACGTCCGAAGCGCCCGGCGGCGGAGGATAGAGTCCCTTGCGCTGAAGGATGTCCGGCCGATTGACGCCGGCCGCGCGCACTCGGATCAGGACCTGGCCCGGCCCTGGCGCGGGCGTCGGCCGCTCGCCGATCCTGAGCGCCTCGGCCGGCCCACGCCCCCCTTCGATCTCGATCACCCGCATGGGCATCCCTTGCATTCCTCGACTGTGAGGCGTTCTCATAGGGGCTTCGGGCTGATGCTGGAAGGCGAGGAGGCTGCGGTGGTGTTCGATGATCTGGATCCCCGTCCCGCACGCGGCGCGGCCCTGGCGGCCCTGGCCCGTGAAGATCTGGATCTCTACGCGGTCGAGGAGCTGGACGAGCGCATCGCGGCGCTGAAGGCCGAGATCGCCCGCTGTGAACAGGCGCGGGACGGCAAGCGGTCACGCAAGAGCGCCGCCGACGCCCTGTTCAATTTCAAATCCTGATGACGCATCCGGCCCCAATCTGGCATACAGGTTGCACATCACGGGCCGGAGGCGTCGGCATGGACGCCGTGATCGGGCGCCCGCCGGGAAGAGTGCATGTCTGAAACCACCGCCGACGGGTCGCGGAGCGAAATTCCCGCTTATGGGGGCGATTTCCCGCGTTCGGAGCTTTTCGACCGCACCTTCCGCGAAGGCATGGAGCTGGTGGAGGACACCGCCGCCTATCTGGACGGGGACGGGCGGCGCGAATCCAGGCTCCTGTCGCGCGCCGCCGCCCTGGCCTACGCCGCAGAGAGCATGAAGCTGACCACGCGCCTGATGCAGATCGCATCCTGGCTGCTGGTTCAACGCGCTGTGCGCGAGGGCGACATGGCGCATGAGGCGGCGGGCGAGCCGCGATACCGCCTGACCGAACGCAAGATCGAGACGCCCAGTCATCCGGAGTTGCCCATCGCCCTGGTGGAGTATCTGGTGCGCGCCGAAAAGCTTTATGACCGCGTGCTCTACCTGGACCGACGCATGTACGGCGACGAGGCGGCGCCCGAAGCGCCCAATCCTGTCCAGAATCAGATCGACCGCCTGGCCGCCGCCTTCGGCGGCTGACGGGCCGGGAGGGAAGCTCCGCCTACGGCCCCACGTCCTCCTCGGCCGGGCGCGCGGCGTCCACGGGGCGCGGCAGGCTGATGTGGATGCCCAGGGCCTCGGCCAGCCGGGCGTCCCGGTCATAGACGTCCTCGCGGAACGCCACCCGTCCCTGCCCGTCCACGAAGGCGGTCCAGTAGAGCAACCGCACGCTGATCTCGCGGCCCGTCTCGACCCGCTGCGTGCGGCGGCTGTCCAGAGCCGTGTCGAACTGGCCCAGACGCGACGGGTCCGGCGACAGCAGAAGACGGGCGAAATCCACCGCGTTCTGCACCCGCACGCAGCCATGACTCCGATGGCGGAAGGCGCTGTTGAAGGCAGCCTTGGACGGGGTGTCGTGCAGGAAGATGGCGTGGCTGTCGCGCAGCTCGAACTTCACATAACCCAGGGCGGCGTTGGGCCCGGCGCGCTGGATCACATTACCCGCCGGGCCGATGTACATGTTCTGTGACGCCAGATAGCCGGCGCCGCGCGGCAGGATCTCATTCCTGGCGATGGAAGCCGGCACATACCAGGGTGGATTGGCCACCACCGAGGCGAAGGGCTTTTCCAGGCTCGGCGTCTGGTTGGCGGCGGTGCCGACCACGACCCGGTTTGAGTGCACCGGGCGGTCGTCCTTCCAGTAGACCATGATGGCTGCGGCGGTGTTCACCTCGATGCGCTCGGGCGCCAATTCCCGCTTCAGCCAGCGGCGCCGCTCCAGGTTCAAGGCGATCTGGCGCGCCCGGTCCTCGGCCGAGGCCGACAGGGATCGCTGGGTCGCCGGGCCGATGCGGCCGTCCACGCCCAGGCCGTGACGCAGCTGGAAGCCGCGCACCGCCTCGACCAGTTCCGGACCGTAAACGTCGCCGCCCAGGGCGATGTCGCGCTCCTCGCGGGCGCTCAGGTCGCCTTCGGCCGCCAGGCGCGCGCGCAGGGCCGCGACGCGGGGGTCCGAAGCGCCCGGTTCGATGGTCGCGCCCTGCTGAAAGCCCGGCCATCCGCCGGTCTCGTTTATCAGGCGGCGATAGCGCACATAGCCTGCGGACAGGTTGGTGTAGCCGATGTCGGCCGGCGCCAGGGCCTCGAACCAGTCCAGCAGGCGCTCGCGCGTCACGGCCTCATGCAGGCCGCCGGCCAGATCGACGCGGTTTTTCTGCATCTCCCACAGGTTTTCGACGGTCTCGGGGCGCACCCGGCCTTCGGCCAGGACCCGGGCGTAGTCCAGGGCCGCCACGGAGGTGCGCAGCTCCGCGCTGGCCGGATCGGACGCCAGGCCGGCGAAATCGAAGAAGTCCGCCCCCGACAGGCCGTGCCGCTCGGCCCGCTCGGCCACCTGGCCCAGCACGCGGATGCGCGCCGGCGTCCAGATCGGCCGCCAGCCCGCCATTTCGTAGAGGCGGCGCAGATCCGGCTGGAGCGCGGCGGGCGCGCGACCGAGCTGCAGATTGAAGCTGTCGTAGAAGGCGCGGGCGGCCGGATCGCGCGGCGGCTGGGCCGGAACGTCCGGCAGGCTGGTGTAGGGCGTCTGCGCCTGGACCGTGGAAGCCAGGGCCGCAGCGGCGGCGCCCAACGTCAATTCCCGTCGATTCATCACGTCAAAGCCCGGTCCTGTAGGCGTCCTGCGGGACGCCGCTTTCCCTCATTCCTGAACCTTAACGGCGTTCCGGCGAAACAAAAAGCGCCGGTCGATCGACCGGCGCCTCCGTTCAGCCGTTCTGTGGCTTTGAAGCCTCAGCCTATTTCTTGAGGAAGCCGCCGTACTTGTTGGTGAAGCGCGACACGCGGCCGCCGCGGTCCAGAAGCTGCTGGTTGCCGCCGGTCCAGGCCGGGTGCGTGGTCGGATCGATGTCCAGGTTCAGCGTCGCGCCTTCCTTGCCGTAGGTCGAGCGCGTCTGATAGGTGGTCCCGTCGGTCATCACCACGGTGATGAAGTGATAGTCGGGATGAATGTCCTTTTTCATCGGTCCGGCGTGTCCTGATTAGCGCCCCGTGACTGGGTCCAGGACGATACCGACCGTCCTCGCGCTTGAAACATGAAACCCGCCGGAACGCCCGGCGGGAGAGGGGCGGCGTTTACACCGATGGGCCTTCTGAGGCAAGAGGCGCGGCCATGACCGCAGCCGAGCCGCATTCCCGATCCGACCACGACAGGCCCAATCCGGGGGCGGTGCTGGCGGAGTCCATGACCACGGCCGCCGAGAAACGCGAGCGGCGACGCGACGTCCGTCCCCTGGGCCGGCTGCTCCCCTTCCTCATGCGGCACAAGATCAGCGCCCTTTTGGCGGGCTTCTGGCTGATCCTGTCCACCACGGCCTCGCTGGGTCTGACGGTCACCGCGCGCGGCGCCATCGACAACGGCTTCGCCGAGGGCGGGGCGAACCTGGACGTCTGGTTCCTGGTGCTGGGCGCCAACGCCGTCGCCTTGGGGCTGGTCACGGCCCTGCGCTATTTCTACGTCACCAAGACCGGCGAGCGCGTGATCGCCGACCTGAGGCAGGCGGTGTTCGCCCGCATCCTGCGCCTGGACCCGGCCTTCTTCACCCACATGAGGACGGGCGAGGTGCTGTCGCGCCTGACCACCGACATCCAACTGGTGGACGCGCTTCTGACCACCTCGATCTCCTATGCGCTCAGAAACGTCCTGACCCTGATCGGGGCCACGACGCTGCTGTTCATCGTCAGCCCCAAGCTGACCGGCCTGGTGATGCTGATAACGCCGCTCCTGATCGGCCCGCTGTTCCTGTTCGGGCGCAAGGTGCGAACCCTGACCATCGAATCCCAGGACCAGTTCGCCGGCGCGGTCGGCTTCGCGGGCGAAAGCGTGGACGCCCTCGAGACGGTGCAGGCCTTCGGCCGCGAGCCGTCCGCCCGCACCCGCTTCGACGCGGCGGTGGAGGGCGCCTTCGCCGCCTCCCTGAAGCGCATGACCGCCCGGGCCTGGATGACCGCCTTCGTCATCGTGGTCATGTTCGGCGGCGTCAGCCTGGTTCTGTGGCTGGGCGCGCGCGACGTGGTGGCGGGGGCGATGACGCCGGGGACGCTGCTGCAGTTCGTGCTGCTGTCGGTGTTCGCCGCCGGGGCTGTCGGCGCCCTGGGAGAAAGCTGGGGCGACGTCCAGAAAGCCGCCGGCGCCATGGCCCGCATCGATGAGCTGATGAAGGCTGAACCCTCCATCGCCGCGCCGTCCGCTCCCGCATCCCTGCCGGTCCCGCCACGCGGCGAAGTGGCCATGTCCGCGATTTCCTTCGCCTATCCGGGGCGGCCGGACCTGCCCGCCCTGAAAGGCTTCGACCTGACCGTGCGGCCCGGCGAGACCGTGGCCCTGGTCGGCCCGTCCGGCGCGGGCAAGTCCACGGTGTTCCGCCTGCTGCTGAGGTTCTACGACCCGCAGGACGGCGAGGTCCGGGTCGACGGGGTGGATGTGCGCCAGGCGGATCCCGAAGCGGTGCGCGAACGCTTCGCCTGGGTTTCGCAGGAGGCGCCCCTGTTCTCCGGTTCGGCGCTGGAGAACATCCGCTTCGGGCGCGAGGACGTGACCCTGGACGAGGCGCGCGCCGCCGCCGAGCGCGCCCAGGCCCTGGGCTTCCTGGACGCTCTTCCCGAAGGCTTCGACACGCCGCTGGGCGAACGGGGCAAGTCCCTGTCCGGCGGACAGCGGCAAAGACTGGCCATCGCCCGCGCCCTGGTGCGCGAGGCGCCGATCCTGCTCCTGGACGAGGCCACCAGCGCCCTGGACGCCGAGAACGAGCGACTGGTCCAGGCGGCCCTGGATCAGGCCATGGAGGAGCGCACCACCCTGGTCATCGCCCACCGCCTGGCCACGGTGCTGCGGGCGGACCGCATCGTGGTCATGGATGACGGCCGCGTGGTCGAGGAGGGAACCCACGCCGAACTGTCGGCGCGGGGCGGCCTCTACGCCCGGCTGGCGGACCTGCAGTTCCGCACGCGCTGAGGCGATGTGCTATGATGGCGGCGGCCGGCTCCGGATCGGATCCTTCCGCGCCGGAAGTCCTGAATGGAGAGTTCCCATGCGTATCCTTCCGCCCATCGTCCCTTCCGCCGCCTTGGCCGCCGCCCTGGCCGCCCTGACGCTGGGCGCCTGCGCCTCGACCGGCGAAGGCGAGACCTATCAACAGGAATACGACCGGCTGAACGCATCGTGCGAGGCGCGCGGCGGCATGCTCGTCCCGTCCTCCAACCCGCTCTCGGGGCGCCCGGCCACCGACTATGTCTGCGACATCCGGGACGGCGGGCGGCTGGCGGCTGAACGCGCCAACCGCGACTGAGCCCGTGCGGCTTCGCGTCGGACCGGAAATGGTCTAGGCGGAGGCCATGAACAGCCAACCCACTGTCCCCGCCGCCGCCTGCCCCTTGGCCGGAATTCGTGTCCTGGATCTGTCGCGGGTCCTGGCCGGACCCTGGGCGACCCAGCTTCTGGCGGACCTGGGCGCCGAGGTCATCAAGATCGAGCGGCCGGGCGTCGGGGACGACACCCGTCAGTGGGGCCCTCCCTTCACCGTCCGCAAAGACGGCGCGCGCGGGGACGCGGCCTATTTCCTGTGCGCCAACCGGGGCAAGAAGTCCGTCACCCTGGACATCGCCTCGCCCGAAGGCGCCGATCTGATCCGCCGCATGGCCGCCGACTGCGACGTGCTGGTCGAGAACTTCAAGACCGGCGGCCTGAAGAAGTACGGCCTGGATTTCGACAGCCTGAAGGCGGTCAATCCGCGTCTGGTCTATTGCTCCATCACCGGCTTCGGCCAGACCGGCCCGCGCGCCCGTCAGGCGGGCTATGACTACATGATCCAGGCCATGGGCGGCCTCATGTCCGTCACCGGCCAGCCCGACGGCGCGCCCGGCGCCGAGCCCATGAAGGTCGGGGTGGCGGTGGCGGACCTGTTCACCGGCCTCTACGCCGCCAACGCCGTCCAGGCGGCGCTGATCCACGCGCGCGCGACCGGTCAGGGCCAGCATGTGGACATCGCCCTGTTCGACGTGCAGGCGGCCATGCTGGCCAACCAGGCGACGAACTTCTTCGTCTCGGGGACCGCCCCGACGCGCATGGGCAACGCGCACCCGAACCTGTCGCCCTATCAGCCCTTCCCCTGTTCGGACGGCATGGTGGTGGTGGCCGTGGGCAACGACGGCCAGTTCCGCAACCTGTGCCGGACGCTGGGCGCGCCGGAGATGGCGGACGATCCCCGCTTCCTGACCAACGCGCTGAGGGTCGAGAACCGGGCCGTCCTGGCCCCGGTCGTCTCGCCCCTGACGGCCGGCCTGGCCATGGATGTGCTGATGGCCCGGCTGGAGACGGCGGGCGTGCCCTGCGGCCCGGTCAACACCATCGACCAGGTGTTCGCCGAGGACCAGGCCGTCGCCCGCGGCCTGGTGGCCGAGCAGACCCGGGACGATCTTGCCGACCCCGTGCGCACCGTCGCCAACCCCATCCGCCTGTCGCAGGCGCCCGCCACCGCCCTGTCGGCGCCTCCCGCCCTGGGGCAGGACACCGAGGCGGTGCTGAAACGCTATCTGGACGACGAGGCGCTGGCGGCGATGAAGACCCGGGGCCTGGTCTGAGGCGCAATCCGCCCGGCCGCGCTGGCGGCCCCCGTCTCAGTCCAGGCACACCACCTGGGCCACGCGCAGGTCGCGGCGCAGACGGTCAGCGACGCGATAATAGTTGTCGATGGTGACCGGCTCGCCCATGGCCTGTTCGCCGTTGGGCACGGCGCCGCGCAGCACCGGGGCCAGGGTGTCCGGAGCGGTCGTGTAGATGCGGCCCCGGCGCGGCGCTTCGGCGATGGTGACGCCGATCACGCGGCCCTGCCGGTCCACCGCCGGCGCGCCTGAAAGCCCCGCCAGGGTGCCCGCCAGCCCGTCGGTGCGCCCTACCTCGGCCCAGGCCAGAACCGGCTCGTCCCGCGCCCCGCGCCCGCTGATCCTCAGGGTTTCGCGGCCCAGGAGGCGGGACGTGACCTCGCCCGGCGCTCCTTGCGGATAGCCGGGGTGGAAGGCGCGCTGACCCTGGCGCAGGGGCGCCTCGACCGCCAGCGGCATGGCGGCCGGACCGCCTTCGGTGATGAGCAGGGCCACGTCCGCGCGCGGGGCCAGCCGCACGTCGACGGCCACGGCCCGTCCGCCGCCGATCATCAAGGCGGGGCGAGGACATCCCTCCACCACATGGCGCGCGGTCAGCCAGCGGCCGTCGGCCGAGATGGCGAAGGCGGTGCCCATGGAAGGCTGGAAGTTCGGCGGCGCCTCGATCATCACCGTCGGATCGAACGGCGTGATCGGGCCCAGCAGCGCGCCTTCCGCCTCAGCGGGCGGCGGCGGGGCGGGCGGATTATAGACCCGCTCGCGGCGCGTGGAGGCGATCATCAGCAGGGCGAGGATCACCGCCGTATAGATCAGCCAGTCCGGAACCCTGGGAAAGCGCACGGCGCCGATCAGACCTCCGTCAACCGGTCAGGGCGGCGGCCAGGATCAGGGCCGTGGAGACCTTGGCGGCCACCAGCAGCACCGCCGCCGGCACCTCGCCGTCCTGGATGCGCTGGGGCAGGCCGGTCAGGATCATGTCCACCACCCGGAACGCCAGAAGCTGCATGACGATGGTGGCCACACCCCAGATGGCGATGTCGCGCACCGATGTGGACACCGACAGGGAAACCGCCAGCGGAATGGCCAGACCGATCAGAACACCGCCGAACGCCACACCGGCCGCCGCGTTGCCCTCGCGGATCAGGGCGATCTCCTTCCATGGAGTCAGCAGGGCGTAGATGGTCGCGCCCAGCGCCAGAAGGCCGATGGTCACCGCCGCATGCATCAGGGCGATGGGAAATCCGGCGGCGAAGGCCTGGACCTCCGGGCTGGACAGGCTGGGAACGAGGGACTGCGGATCCATGGCGCTTCATATAGGGATGAAGGATGTTCAAAGCCTTGACCCGATCGCGCGCGCATCCGCAAGCGCGTGGCGGCCACACCGCGAGGAATTCGCCCGTGGGTTGTCGGCGGGGGATCAGGCCGCCGTCTGTTCCGCCGCCCGCCGGGCGCTGGCCCGCAGCTTCTCGCTCTCGGACTTCAGCTGGCCGCAGGCCGCCAGGATGTCGCGTCCGCGCGGGGTGCGGATGGGCGATGCATAGCCGGCCCTGTTCAGGATGGCGGCGAAGCGCTCGATGGTCTTCCAGTCCGAGCATTCATACTCGGTCCCCGGCCACGGATTGAACGGAATCAAATTGACTTTGGCCGGAATCCCTGAGATCAGCTTGACCAGCGCCCGCGCCTCCTCCGGACTGTCGTTGACGCCCTTCAGCATGACATATTCGAAGGTCACTCGCCGCGCGTTGCCCAGGCCCGGATAGGCCCGGATGGCGGCCATCAACTGCTCCAGCGGATACTTCTTGTTGAGCGGCACCAGCACGTCGCGCAGCGGATCGTTCGTCGCGTGCAGGCTGATGGCCAGCATGGTCGCGGTGCGCTCGCCTAGCTCGGTGATCTTCGGCACGACGCCCGAGGTCGAGACCGTGATCCGCCGCCGCGAAATGGCGATGCCTTCGCCGTCGGCGATGATGTCGATGGCGTCGGCCATGTTGTCCAGGTTATAGAGCGGCTCGCCCATGCCCATGAAGACGATGTTCGAGAGGCGCCGGTCTTCTTTCGGCGACGGCCATTCGTCCAGGTCGTCGCGCGCCACCTGCACCTGGGCCACGATCTCGGCCGCCGTCAGATTGCGCACCAGCTTCTGGGTGCCGGTGTGACAGAAGGTGCAGTTGAGGGTGCAGCCCACCTGCGACGACACGCACAGCGCCCCGGCGCGGCCCACGTCGGGGATATAGACCGTCTCGATCTCGATGCCCGGCGCCGTGCGGATCAGCCACTTGCGCGTCCCGTCCTTCGACACCTGGCGCTCCACGACCTCGGGCCGCTCCAGCGTGAACGCTTCGGCCAGCTTCGCCCGTGTGTCCTTGGCCACGTCGCTCATGGCCGAAAAATCGGTCACGCCGTAGTGGTGGATCCACCGCCACGCCTGCGACGCCCGCATCCGTGCCTTCTCCGGCGGGCAGATGTCCGCGTCGATCAGCGCCTGACGCAGCCCCTCGCGCGTCAATCCGCTGAGATTGACGGGAGCGGCGGCGGCCGCGCCGGAAACACGCGAAAGATCGAGGGTCACGCCCACGGGCAAGTGTCCATGCGTTAAAGGAAGGCGGCCCCTATAGCACGAAACGGAGCAGATTTAAGGTGGGGCCTACGCCGCCTTCACCCGCCGCCACTGCATCATGCAGTAGCCGATCGTCACCGCCATGCCGGCCATCACCGCGCTGCAGCCGAGGATCAGCGCCGTCTGGAACGGGGCAAAGGCCCACACCCCGGCATAGGCCAGCCCACTCAGCGCCAGGGACCAGCCACCGACCCGCGCAACCCTGCGGGCGGCTTCGGTGGGCGCGAAGACCTTGGGCATCCGGTTGCCGTACCAGGCCAGCATCAACCCCGTTCCGCCCATGACCAGCCGCGTAAGCGTGTCGCCATCCACATAGCCCAGCCGCCGCGCGTAGGTGGCGCCCAGCGCCAGGGCCAGCAGCGCCCCGGCCGCAATGATGTTCGGGATCAGATCCTGTCTCATCCTGCAGTCTCCCCTTTTTGCCGGGACGCCTCCGCGTCCGGGTCGAAAGAATTGACGAAGCCCAGCAGCGCATCCTCCAGCACCGACAGCTTCAGGTGATAGATCACCGACTTGCCCGCCTTCTCGGCATGGACCAGGTCCGCCGCCTTCAGCACCGCGAAATGGGCCGACATGGTCGGCTTGGAGACCTCGAACCGGTCGCTGATCTCGCCGGCGCTCATCGGCCCCTTGCGCAGGAGCTGAAGCACCCGCCGCCGGGTCGGATCGGAAAGGGCCTTGAACACATGGCTCATGATGCGATCATTAGCTAATCGTCTAAATGAGTCAAGCCGATCATTCAACGGCCCGCCAAATCATTGTAGAATGTCTCCATGCCGACGACTTCAGCCAAGCGCCTGAATCCAGCCGCCCGCACGCTCGGCGCGGAGACCTTCGCCGCGATCACGGCCGTCGAGGGATTGAAGCTGAACGCGAGCAGCCCGGCCCGCCTCCATACGCTCAAGGCGTCGGGCCTCTCGACCGATGAGCGCCGCGCGGAAGTCCGCCGGGCCTATGCGCGCGGCGACCGCGCGCGATGAACCCGTATGCGGACGTGGATGGTGTCATCAACACTTGGGTGAAGGCAGCCGATTCTTCGTTATTCACCGAGTGGGCGGATGCCCCCGCGCGGTTCTTCCACATTCCGGGCGACCCGCCATTCGAATGCTTTCAAGTCAGCGTGCAGCGTCCGAAAGATGGCCGAACGGCAGTGACTGCGAGGGCGATGGACACTAACGACGATACTGAGGACGAGATGGACCAGACTTGGGAGGGGCCGGTTGCCGACCTCAATGAGATGCTGGCCGCAGCCATGGCCGCCATCCAAAAGTGGAAGAACCGTTCAGGCGTCGCCCCCTAACCGCTAATAGGTGATTTCCGCAGGGCATCAATCTGGAGCCAACGCCTCCCCCAAGAACCCCGCGAACCGCTTGAGCGCCTCGTCCGTCAGGGCCTCGTCGTGGCGCATGGGGCCGGCGCCGGTGGGTTCGTCGAAGGCGTGGGTGGCGTCCACGGTCCAGCGTTCCAGCGCGACGTTCCCGCAGGCGACGTCCAGCACCCGCTCGGCGTTCCTGACCGTGGTCAGGTGATCCTGGGCGGCGATGATCGCCAGGGTCCGGGGACAATGCCGCCACGGCCGGAACCGCCCCGTCGCCGCCACCCCCACATAGGGGTAAACCAGCACTGCGGCCCGGACGCCGGACAGATCCGCCGCCGCCGGGTCGCGCAGCAACATCTCGCCCGCCATTTCGCGCGGCGCGCTCATGGCCTCCATGATGGCCCAGCCGCCGTGGCTCCAGCCCGCCAGGGCCAGCCGCGAGGCGTCCACGTCCGGCCTTTGCGACAGGCCCCAGATCGCCGCCATGACGTCCCCCGCCCGCGCCCAGCCGCGCAGACGCATCCCCGTGCAGACGGTGGCCAGGGCGAAGGCCCGGCTCCACCCCCGCGGGGCATAGCTGTCGATGATGAAGGCCCGCATCCCGGCCGCCTTCGCCGCCTCGGCGTAGCGCGGCAGGTGATCCCGCAGCCCCCCGCAGCCGTGGAACAGCAGCACGGCCGGACGCGCGCGGTCGTCGTCCGGTCCGACGCAACGCACATGCGGCTCCAGCATCGCCCAGCGCTCGGCTGTGGTGTCCATGGCGGCTCCTTCGTCGGGCGGGACGCTTCCCGCCTCCCAACCTACTCCGTCATCCTCGGGCTTGTCCCGGCGATCCATAAACGCTGACCGTTCTGTGCGAGCCCTGTCCTGTCAGCGCGTATGGATCGCCGGGACAAGCC
>JAEZCL010000312.1 GCA_023433585.1 Pseudomonadota bacterium | reverse complement strand
GCCTGGACGAGGCCCGCGCCCGGCTGGGCGACCTGTCGCCGCTCGCCCCGGTCGAGGCGCGGGTGGAGGAGATCTTCTTCCGGCGCGGCGAATGGGCGCCGGCGAACCAGCCGATCATGGCGCTGCTGCCCGACGGCGAGATCAAGCTGCGCTTCTTCGCGCCCGAGACCGAGGCGGCGCGCTACCGGCCGGGCGTCCAGGTGCGCTTCACCTGCGACGGCTGCGGCGGCGAGCGGACGGCGCGCGTCACCTGGATCAGCCCCCGGCCCGAGTTCTCGCCGCCGGTGCTCTACAGCCGCTCCAGCCGCGACCGGCTGGTGTTCATGGTCGAGGCCGCGCCGGAGAACCCGCGCGAACTGAACCCCGGCCTGCCCGTGGACGTCCTGCGCCTGCCGGAGCCCGACCGGTGAGCCAGGCCCCGGCCATCGACGTCAGGGGCCTGAACAAGCATTTCGGCGCCCTGCACGCGGTCAGGGATTTCGCCATCCGGGTCGAGCGCGGCCGCATCTGCGGCTTCCTGGGCCCCAACGGCGCGGGCAAGACCACCACCCTGCGCATGCTGTGCGGCCTGCTGACGCCGGACAGCGGCGAGGGGACGGTGCTGGGCCTGGACGTGATCCGCCAGGCCGGCGAGATCAAACGGCGCGTGGGCTACATGACCCAGAAGTTCTCGCTCTACGAGGACCTGACCATCGCCCAGAACCTGACCTTCACCGCGCGGGTCCATGAGCTGGACCGGCGGCGCGAGCGGGTCGACCAGGCCCTGGAGCGCCTGGGCCTGGCCGCGCGGCGGGACCAGCCGGCGGGAACCCTGTCCGGCGGCTGGAAGCAGCGCCTGGCCCTGGCCGCCGCCACCCTGCACGAACCGGAGCTGCTGCTCCTGGACGAACCCACCGCCGGGGTGGACCCGGAGGCGCGGCGCACCTTCTGGGACGAGATCCACGCCCTGTCGGCCCAGGGCATGACCGTGCTGGTCTCGACCCACTACATGGATGAGGCCGAACGCTGTCACGAGATCGCCTATATCGCGTCCGGCCAGACCCTGGCGCGGGGAACCGCCGACGAGGTGATCGACCGCTCCGGCCTCATCACCTTCAACGCCGAGGGCCCGGGCGCGGACCGGCTGGCTTCGGCCCTGCGCGAACAGCCGGGCGTGGAGATGGCCGCCGCTTTCGGGACCACCCTGCACGTGTCCGGCCGCGACCGCGCCGCCCTGGAGGCCGCCATCGCCCCGCACCGGCGCCCGCCTATCGCATGGGCCGAGGCGCGCCCGACGCTTGAGGACGTGTTCATCCAGCTGGTCGCCGATCTCAGGCGCGAACAGCGCCGGGACGCGGCCTGATGCTGTCCCTGACCCGCACCTGGGCCGTCATGGCCAAGGAGTTCATCCAGGTCACGCGCGACCGGCTGACCTACGCCATGATCCTGGTCATGCCGATCATCCAGCTCTTGCTGTTCGGCTACGCCATCAACGACGATCCCCGCAACCTGCCGACCATCGTGCTGGACCTGGACCAGAGCGCCTTCTCGCGCTCGGTGCTGGGGGCCATGGAGAACAGCGGCTATTTCGACGTCACCGAGGCGGCGCGCAGCCAGGCCGACCTGGACCGGGCGCTGGCGCGGGGCGAGGCCCAGTTCGCGGTGCTGATCCCGGCGGACTTCACGCGCCGGGTGGTGCGCGGCGACGGCGCGACCCTGCTGGTGGAGGCCGACGCCTCAGACCCTTCGGCCACCAGCGGCGCCCTGGCCGCGCTTCAGGGCCTGCCGGGCCAGGCCCTGGCCCGCGAGCTGACCGGGCCCCTGGCCCGCCCGCCGGGCGCCGCGCCGCCGTTCGAGGTGGTCGTGCACCGGCGCTACAATCCCGAGAACATCACCGCCTACAACATCGTGCCGGGCCTGCTGGGGGTGATCCTGTCCATGACCCTGGTGATGATGACCTCCCTGGGCATGGCGCGCGAACGCGAGCGCGGCACCATGGAAAGCCTGCTGGCCACCCCCGCCCGGCCGCTGGAGGTGATGATCGGAAAACTGGCGCCCTATGTGTTGGTGGGGGCCATCCAGGCGGTGGTGTTCCTGGTGCTGGCCAGGCTGTTGTTCCAGGCGCCCATGGTCGGCGGCTGGGGCGCGCTGGCCCTGGGGCTCAGCCTGTTCATCATCGGGTCGCTGGCGCTGGGGTTCCTGATCTCGACGGTGTCCCGGACCCAGCTCCAGGCCATGCAGATGTCGGTCTTCTACATCCTGCCCAGCGTGCTGCTGTCCGGCTTCATGTTTCCGTTCCGGGGCATGCCGGATTGGGCCCAGTGGATCGGCATGGCGATTCCCGTGACCCACTTCCTGCGGATCGTCCGGGGCTCGCTGCTGAAAGGGGCGGGCGTGATGGACGCCTGGCCCAGCCTCGCGGCGTTGCTGTTGTTCGTCCTGGCGATCGGGACCGTGGCCATGGCCCGCTACCGCACCACCCTGGACTGAGCCCGGTTCGCCGCCCGCGTTCCCCAACGCCCGGACCCATGCTACCCCTCGCCGCAAAGGTTCGACACGAGGAACATCATGCGCCCCGCCCTTCTGACCGCTGCGGCCCTGGCCGCGTTCGCCTTGCCCGCCCTCTGCCTGCCCCATGCCGCGACGGCCCAGGACCGGGCCTTCACCTACCGCGACATGCTGAACGCCGACCGCCTGTCCGATCCCCAGGTGTCGCCGGACGGGTCACAGGTGGTCTATGCGGTGCGGCCCACGCCGCTGGACGGCGGGTCCAGCAGCCTGTTCATCCTCGATCTGAACGACGGCGAGGCCGAGCCCCGGCGCCTGGCGGTCTCGGACGACGGCGCCTTCTCGGCCCGGTGGAGTTCGGACGGGCAACTGTTCTTCCTGTCGGGCCGTTCGGGCTCGACCCAGATCTGGCGCACCGACGCGGACGGCGAGGCCGCCGTCCAGGTCACCGACCTGCCGGTGGACGTCCAGACCTTCCGCCTCAGCCCGGACGCCGATCGCCTGGCCGTCTCGGCCGCCGTGTTCCCCGACTGTGAGGACCTGGCCTGCACCGCCGCGCGTCTGGACCAGGAGCCGGACAATTCCGGAACCCTCTACACCCAGCTGTTCGTGCGCCACTGGGATCAGTGGAGCGACGGCACCCGCAACCATGTCTTCGTCGTGAACCTGGACGAGCAGGGCGTGGCCGAGGGCGAGCCGATCTGGGCCACGCGCGGCTTCGACGGCGACACCCCCTCTCGCCCCTTCGGCGACGAGAGCGCCTACGCCTTCACGCCGGACGGCGACGGCGTCGTCTTCGCCGCCCGCGAGGCTGGGGTCAGCGAGCCCTGGTCGACCAATTTCGACATTCATCTTCAGCCGCTGGACGGCTCAGAGCGGGTCAATCTGACCGAGGCCAATCCCGCCTGGGACGACGGCCCGGTATTCTCGCCGGACGGCCGCACCCTGGCCTGGCGCGCCATGAGCCGTCCCGGCTTCGAGGCGGACCAGTGGCGCATCATGCTGCGCGACATGCAGACCGGCCAGGTGCGCCAGATCGCCGCCAACTGGGACCGTTCGCCCGACACCCTGCAATGGTCCGCCGACGGCCGCAGCCTCTACGCCACCGCCTATGACACAGGCCAGGTGAAGCTGTTCCAGATCGACGTCATCTCCGGCTCGGTCGTGCCCATCACCGGCGAGGGCTATGTGGCGGCGGTCCAGCAGACCCCCTCGGGCTTCATCCTGGCCATGGCCGATCTGACCCATCCGAACGCCCTTTACGCCAAGACCTTCCGCGGCCGCGAAATGCCCCGCCTGATCCATGACCCGAACCCCCAGCTGTCCGACCTGGCCTTCGGCGAGGCCGAGCAGTTCAGTTTCCCCGGCTGGAACGGCGAAACGGTGCACGGCTATGTCATCAAGCCGGCGAACTATGTGGAGGGCGGGACCTATCCGGTGGCCTTCCTGATCCACGGCGGGCCGCAAGGGTCGTTCGGCAATTCCTGGTCCTACCGCTGGAACCCGTCCACCTACGCCGGGGCGGGCTATGCGGTGGTGATGATCGATTTCCACGGGTCGGTCGGCTACGGCCAGGAATTCACCGACTCGATCAGCGGCCATTGGGGCGACCGCCCGCTGGAGGATCTGCAGAAGGGCTGGGCGCACGCGCTCGAGCGCTATGACTTCCTGGACGGCGAGCGGGCCTGCGCCCTGGGCGCCTCCTACGGCGGCTACATGATAAACTGGATCGCGGGGAACTGGCCCGACGCCTTCCAGTGCATGGTCAATCACGACGGCGTCTTCGACACCCGCTTCATGGGCTATTCGACCGAAGAGCTGTGGTTCACCGAGTGGGAGAACCGGGGCAGCCCGTGGGAGCGCGGCACGACCTACGAGGACTTCAACCCGGTCAACCATGTGCAGAACTGGCGCACGCCGATGATGGTGATCCAGGGCGGGCTGGATTACCGGGTGCCCACCGACCAGTCCATCGCCGCCTTCACCGCGCTCCAGCGGCGCGGGATCGACAGCCAGTTCCTCTATTTCCCCGACGAGAACCACTGGGTCCTGCGCCCCGCCAACAGCCTGCGCTGGCACAACGAGGTGTTCGGCTGGCTGGATCGCCACATCGGCGACGAGGCGGAATAGGCTCCTCTTTCTCCCTCCCCTTCATGGGGAGGGGGCTGAGCCGCAGGCGAAGCGGGTGGGGGCGGCAAGGCGAGACAGCGCCTATGTCGCCGAGCCCTTCCCACCCGGCCGTCGCTTCGCGCCGACCGCCCTCCCCGGGACGGGGAGGGAGAAGGCCCGCGCCAATTCTCGCATTCTTCAAAGACAACTCTTTGCAATTCAAAGGGTCGTCGCTTCAAGCGTCCCGATTTCATCCCCCTGCCTTCCGGCGCCTTCAGAATGCGTCCGCCTCGGCGCGTCGCGCTGACGGGAAAGAGGGAGCGGATTGCACTGCATGGGACTCGGAAATTCACGCCTGCTGTTTTCGTTCAGGAATTGCGGTTCAATTGCACTCCAATTGCACTGTTTTTTCGTCTTGCAGTCCAACTTCAGGCTCCGCCTCGGCCGTCCGCGACCACACCCTCAGCCGCACCCCGTTGGCCGAGCGCAGGGTCAGGCGCGCCACCGGCACGGGCGTCCAGGCCGGATCCGCCTCAAAGCGGAACCGGCGCGCCAGCATGGACAGGACCAGCACCGCCTCCTGAAGCGCGAAGGCCGCGCCGGGGCACACGCGCGGCCCGACGCTGAAGGGGAAATAGCCCCCGGCCATGGCCGCCTTGCCCTCGGGACAGGCGAAGCGGTCCGGGTCGAAGGCGTGGGGCTGGGTCCACCGCTCGGCCTGCCGGTGGCTCAGCCAGGGCGAGACCATGACCACCGATCCGGCGGGAATGTCCTTGGGCCCCAGCCGCTCCCCCGCCGGACAGTCGCGCGCCAGGAACGCCACCGGCGGATAAAGCCGCATGGCTTCGCGGAACACGTCGCGGGTGAAGGCCAGCCGCTTCATGTGCTCGAAGGCGGGCGCCTGATCGCCCAGAACCGCGTCCGCCTCGGCCGCCACCCGCGCCTGAACGTGCGGGCATTCGGCCATCAGATACAGGCTCCAGGCCAGGGCGCTGGCCGAGGTCTCGTGCCCGGCCAGGAACAGCATGGCGATCTGGTCCAGCAGTTCGTCGCCGTCGAAGGAGGTGCCCGTCACCGGATCGACCCCGTCGATCAGGGCCGCCAGGATGTCGTTGTCCGGCGTCGGCCGCCCCGCCGCATGGTCCGCCAGTCGCCGCCGCAACGGCTCGTCGATGGCCTTCCTGATGATGCGCGCGGCCCGCCGGGCGCGGCCCCAGCCGGGCAGGATGCGCGACGGCGCCCTGGCCAGGCCCAGCATGCCGTGAGCGTAGGCCACGCCCTGGAACACCTCGAAGGCGGCGATCACCCGTTCGGCCGCCGCGTTCGAAATCGGTTCGGAAAAGATGGTGCGGAAGATGACGTCGGCGGCGAAGCGGGTCATCTCCACGTCCGCGCGCACCGGCTCGCCGGTGTCGGCCAGGGTCTCCATCCGCGCGGCGGCGATGGTCGCGGCCTCCAGCATCCGGGCGAACACGTCGCGCACCCGCGCCTGCTCCAGGGCCGGGTCGATGAGGCGGCGCTGGCGCCCCCAGATCTCGCCGTTGCTGACGAAGATGGAATAGCCCGTCAGGGCCCGCAGCATGGCGTCCATCAGGCCGGACTTGGGAAAAGCCTCCGCGCGCCTGACCAGAACCTCGCGCACCAGCTCCGGATCCCGCACGGTGAAGACCCAGCGCCGCCTGAAGAACGGCAGGGTGCGGAACCCGTGCCGTCCCATCTTCTGGCCGTAGCTGCCTTCGCGGAAGGTGCCGAGACCCGACCGCAACAGGGCGATGCGCTGGGTCAGGGTCGAGCGTTTCTCCGGCGCCGTGGCCGGGCGCGGCGGGGTGAACAGGGTCATGTCGCGGGACTCCGCTCGATCAGAAAATCCGGCCCCGCCGCCAGGGCGAACCAGTCGTAGCCGCCGGCCATGTCTGTGGCCTTCAGATACTGGAAGTGGAACGCCAGAGGATCGCGGCGGATGGCGCGGAACCGTTCGGCTGTCAGCAGCTTGTGGAATCGCGGCGCGCGGCGGACGGGCCGGTGCGGATCAGGCTCGGCGAGCACGCCGTGCAGGGCGTGAAGCGTGCAGGCCGAGGCCGGGTCCGAGGCCGAGGTGGCGTCCACCCATCCGATGGAGCGCTCGGCCTCCACGGTTCTCAGCGCCGCCCTGAAGGCTTCGTCCCCCAGCATCGCCTGGATGCACAGGTCCTGGCCCAGGGTCAGCAGGGTCACGGCCGTGCGGCCCCGCCCCAGGTCGGGCCGCCGCTCCAGCGCCCGGGCCAGGGCCCGCACCGCCTGGTTGCCGCCCAGGCTGAACCCCGCCAGCACCACCTCGTCGGCCCCGTCCTCGTCCACTGCGGCGATCAGGCGGTCGGCGAATTCCTCGATACGCCGGTCCTGTTCCGGCGGCGGATCGACCGCCACGCCGGTCATGTAGGCGAAGCACTGGCTGACCCAGCCGCAGTTGGCCAGCGCGTCCATCCGGCGCCACAGCCGCACGAGCAGCCACGGAGAGACAGCCAGCACGGCCAGCCCGGCGAACGGATGCGCCAGCCCGGCCAGTCCGGCCGCCAGCAACAGCAGCACGACCAGGCCGCCCAGGATCACCGGCGGGGTCATCAGGCACAGCCAGGCGGGCCGGGCCTCCCTGCGCGTCAGCCGGTAAACGCCCGCCCGGCTCATGGCCGACACCCACCGGGGCATGGCCGCGATCACCCGCCGTTCCCCCCTCAGCCACCAGGCGCGCACCAGATCGTCCCAGCGCAGCAGGGTGACGCGGGTCTCGGCCTCGCGCCCGTTCATGACCGTCCTGACCGTCCAGTCCAGCGCGCGATCCCCGTCGGCGCGTCGGCGTCCCACCTCGATGACGGCGCCGGAGACGGCCGCCTGTTTCGGCGCTTCCTCGACCCACATGCGGTGATAGGCGGCCGGCGATCGCGGATCATAGCCGGGAATGAACAGCAGGCGGCGCCGGTGCGCGCGCTCCGTTCCGGCCGAATCGACCCGCTCCCTCATCATCGCCCTCTCCGTGCGGCGGCAATGAACCTGCGCCGCCCAGTCCTGTCAAACGGCGATATCGTCCTGCATCCCCGCCCTTCTGGCGCCGCGCGTCCGGCGGGTCTAAGACGACCCGAACAACAGCTCAGGGAAGATTCAGGACCATGCGCGACATTCGCCACTTCATCGACGGCGCCGCTTTCGACGGCGCCTCCGGCCGCTTCGGGGACGTGTTCAATCCCAACACCGGCGAGGTGCAGGCGCGCGTCCAGCTGGCCACCGAGGGCGAGGTGGACCGCGCGGTCCAGGCGGCCCAGACGGCTTTTGAAAGCTGGTCCACGGTCAACCCCCAGCGCCGCGCGCGGGTGATGTTCGAGTTCAAGCGCCTGGTCGAGGCCAACATCGACGAACTGGCCGAACTGCTGTCGTCCGAGCACGGCAAGGTCGTCGCGGACGCCCGGGGCGACGTCCAGCGTGGCCTGGAGGTGATCGAGTTTTCCTGCGGCATCCCGCACGCCCAGAAGGGTGAATACACCGAAGGCGCCGGGCCCGGCATCGACGTCTATTCCATGCGCCAGCCGCTGGGCGTGGTGGCGGGCATCACCCCGTTCAATTTCCCGGCCATGATCCCCATGTGGATGTTCGGCCCGGCCATTGCGGTGGGCAACACCTTCATCCTCAAGCCCTCGGAGCGCGATCCGTCCCTGCCCGTGCGGCTGGGCGAACTGATGATGGAGGCCGGCGCCCCGGCGGGCGTGCTGAACGTCGTTCACGGCGACAAGGTCGCGGTGGACGCCATCCTCAAGCACTCCCTGGTCCATGCGGTCAGCTTCGTCGGCTCGTCCGACATCGCCCACTATGTCTACCGGACCGGCGCCGAGCACGGCAAACGGGTCCAGGCCATGGGCGGAGCCAAGAACCACGGCATCGTCCTGCCCGACGCGGACATGGACCAGGTCATCAAGGACCTGACCGGCGCCGCCTTCGGCTCGGCGGGCGAGCGCTGCATGGCCCTGCCCGTGGTCGTGCCGGTGGGCGAGCGGACCGCCGACGAACTGCGCGAGCGCCTGGTGACCGAAATCCCCCGCCTGAAGGTCGGCGTCTCCACCGACAAGGACGCCCACTACGGCCCGGTCATCAACGCCGCCCACAAGGCCCGCGTCGAGGGCTGGATCGACCAGGGCGTCAAGGACGGCGCCGAACTGGTCGTCGACGGCCGCGGCTTCACCCTGCAAGGCCACGAGAAGGGCTGGTTCGTCGGCCCGTCGCTGTTCGACCATGTGACGTCCGAGATGGAGAGCTACCGCGAGGAGATCTTCGGCCCGGTGCTGCAGATCGTCCGCGCCGCCAGCTTCGAGGAAGCCCTGGCCCTGCCGTCAAAGCACCAGTACGGCAACGGCGTCGCCATCTTCACCCAGAACGGCCGCGCCGCCCGCGACTTCGCCGCCCGCGTCAACGTCGGCATGGTGGGCATCAATGTGCCGATCCCGGTGCCGGTGGCCTATCACACCTTCGGCGGCTGGAAGCGCTCGGCCTTCGGCGACATCAACCAGCACGGCATGGAGGGCGTCCGCTTCTGGACCAAGACCAAGACCGTCACCGCCCGCTGGCCCGACAGCGCCCTGGAACACGCCGACTCCAGCTTCGTCATCCCGACGATGGGGTGAACCCCTCCGCGTGCCGCGCCCGCTGGATCGCTTCCCAGCGGGCGCGCAGCACGGCGGGCCGTTCCGGATAGCGGTCCTCCAGCACCTCGGCCGCGCGCACCCGGTCGGCGCGGAACATACGGAAGTCCTCGCGCATCTCGCACCAGGCGATCAGCAGCCGCGTGGTGTCGCGGTAGGCCGCCAGAAACGGCCAGATCACCCGCCGGCTGGCGCGGTCCTGTTCGTCCACATAGTCGATGACGACCTTTCGCCGCGAGCGGATGGCGGCGCGGACCGGGCCCATGTCCAGGGTGTCCGGCGTGTTGTTCCACGCGGGCGTGGTGGTGACCGCGGGCTCCAGCACATGGGGCCGCATGGTTTCGGGAACCGTGGCGGCGATCTTGGCGATCAGGTCGCGCGCCGCCCGCGCCAGGGCCGGATCGGCCCGCCCCGCCACCCACTGGGCGCCCAGCACCGCCGCTTCCACCTCATCCGAGGTCAGCATCAGGGGCGGCAGGTCGAACCCGCCGTCCAGCACATAGCCCACGCCCGCCTCGCCCCGGATCGGCACGCGCTGGGCCATCAGGTCGGCGATGTCGCGATAGACCGTGCGTTTCGAGGTCTCCAGCTCGGCCGCCACGGCCTCGGCCGTCATCGGTTTCGACGATCGCCGCAGCAGCTGGATGATCTGGAAAAGGCGGTCCGCGCGTCTCATTCCTCACCCGTCGCACATCCATGCTGACAGCATGGTGGCAGCAGGGGTCCGCTAGTCAATCCGGACATCAACGGAGAGACGCCATGCTGACCCTGTTCCACGCCCACTGGTCCCGTTCGTCGCGCCTGATCTGGCTGCTGGAGGAACTGCAGGCTGACTACCGCATCCATCACTGCGACATCGCCCGCATGGACGGCTCGGGCGGGCGCGATCCGGCCAACCCGCACCCGGACGGCAAGGTCCCGGCCCTGATGCACGAAGGCTCACTGGTCACTGAATCCGCCGCCGTCGCGCTTTATCTCACCGACCTGTTCCCCGAGGCGGGGCTGGGCGCCGCGCCCGGCGACCCGGCCCGCGCCGCCTATCTCACCTGGCTGTTCTGGACCACCGGCGAGATGGAGCCGGCCTACTGGAGCCGCATCAAAGGCGAGACCGATCCCTATGCGACGGCCCGCTATGACGCCGCCAACCGGCGTATCCTGACGGCGCTGGAGCGCGGGCCCTATCTGATGGGCAAGCGATTCACGGCGGTGGACGTGCTGGTGGCCTCGGCCCTTGCGTGGGGCCGCGAGCACACGCCGGAAAGCGCGCGACTTGACGCCTATCTGAACACGGTCCTCGCACGGCCCGCCAATCGCCGGGCCGAGGTTCTGGACGCCCCGCCGCTGGAACTGAGGGCGGGCTGAGGGCGATCAGGCCGCGCTGTCCGGGTCCCTGAGAGGAACGGCGGTCAGGGCTTTCACGAAATCGTCGCGCCATATGCCCACGTCCGAGGCCCGCACTGCGGCCATCAGCGCCGTCCAGCGTTCGATCCGCTCGTCCCGCGACATGGTCACGGCGCGGTGGATGGCCTGGGCCACTTCCTCGCGGGCGAAGGGATTGACGATCAGGGCCTGGCGCAGCGCCTCGGCCGCCCCGGCGAAGCGCGACAGGATCAGCACGCCCGGATCGTCCGGATCCTGGGCCGCCACATATTCCTTGGCCACCAGGTTCATGCCGTCGCGCAGGGGCGTCACCAGCCCCACCTTCGCCGCCCGGTAGATGCCCGCCAGCTGGTCCCGGCGATAGGTGCGGTTCAGATAGCGGATCGGCTGCCAGTCCATCTCGGCATAGGCGCCGTTGATGTGGCCGGCCAGGGCCTCCAGCCGCGCCCGCAGGTCCTGATAGGTGTCCACCTCGTCGCGCGAGATCGGGGTGACCTGAAGCAGGAAGACCTGGCCGCGCATGTCCGGATGGTCGTCCAGGAACTGCTGAAAGCCCAGAAGCCGCTGCTCCAGCCCCTTGGAGTAGTCGAGCCGGTCCACACCGACGATCATCGTGCGGAAGACGGATGAGGCGGCCATGCGGTCGTAGGTGCGCCGGCCCAGCGCGGACTCGCGCGCCCGGACGAAGCTCTCCACGTCGATGCCGATGGGAAAGACCCCGCCCTCGACCGTCTTGCCGAAGGCCTCCATGCCGTCGTTGCCGACCAGCCGCCCCCCGGCCTCGGACACTACATAATCGCGGAACAGGTCCAGCCATTCGCGGGTGTGGAATCCCACCAGGTCATAGTCGAACATGGATTCCACCAGCCTTCGGTGGAACGGCAGGGTCACCAGCAGCTGGCGCGCCGGCCAGGGCGTATGCAGGAAGAAACCGATGCGGTTCCTCACCCCCAGCCGCCGCAAATCGCGGGCCAGGGGGATCATGTGATAGTCGTGGATCCAGATGACGTCGTCCGACTCGATCAGCGGCGCCAGGACCTCGGCGAAGCGGGCGTTGGTGCGCTCGTATCCCTCGCCGTAGGAGCGCTCGTAGGCCGTCAGGTCCACCCGGTGATGGAACAGGGGCCACAGGGTCCTGTTGGCGTAGCCGTTGTAGTATTCCTCGACGTCCTGTTCCTCCAGGTCGACCAGGGCGACGGTGACCCCGGCCCGGTCCTCCATCTTCAACTCGCCGGTGAAGGTTTCGGTCGTCTCCCCGGACCAGCCGAACCACAGTCCGTCATAACGGCGCAGCGCCGCCGACAGGGCCATGGCCAGCCCGCCGGTGGAGCTTTCCCCGGCGTCCTTCGGCGCCGAGACGCGGTTGGACACGACGATCAGTCGGCTCATCTCACATCCGTCCAGGAACGACTGAGCAGAACGGCGCAGTTGATGATCCCCACAAGGGAATAGGTCTGCGGATAGTTCCCCCACAGTTCGTGGTCGTTCAGGGCGATGTCCTCCGACAGCAGCCCCGCGTGGGTGCGCCGGCTCAGCATCTGTTCGAAGATCTCGCGCGCCTCGTCCACGCGGCCGTTCATGTGCAGGGCCTCGATGAACCAGAAGGTGCAGAAATTGAACGCCGTCTCCGGCTCGCCGAAATCGTCGGGCTCCACATAGCGGAACAGGTACGAGCCCTTCTTCAGGTCGCGCTCCACGGCGTCGAAGGTGGCCACCTGACGCGGGTCCATCGGATCGAGGAAGCCCAGCTCCACCAGCTGCAGCAGCGAGGCGTCCAGCTCGCGCCCGCCGAAGCTGGCGGCGAAGCGGCCCTCGTCGGGCAGGAAGGCTTCCTTTTCGATCCGGGCGCGGATGGTGTCGGCGCGCTCGCGCCAGACCTCGGCCCGGCCGTTCAGGCCCAGGGCGTCCGCCGCCTTGGCCAGCCGGTCGCAGGCGGCCCAGCACATGACCGAGGAATAGGTGTGCACCCGCGCGATGGTGCGGAACTCCCACAAGCCCGCATCGGGCTGGTCATGCACCATGAAGGCCCGCTCGCCGACCTTCTCCAGGGCGTGGAAGTCGTCCACGGAGCCGGGTCGCAGCAGGCGATGGTCATAGAACGACTGCACCAGCGGCAGGACGATCTGGCCATAGACGTCATGCTGCAGATGCTCGTGCGCCTGGTTGCCCACCCGCACCGGCTTCATGCCGCGATAGCCGGCGACGCTGTCCACCACGCGCTCGCCGAGGGCGGCCTCCAGCCCCACGCCATAGACCGGCTGGACGTGGCCGCCCGCAGCGTTGTCCACCAGGTTGCGCAGATAGGCGAGATAGTTCTCCAGGATGTCCACCGCGCCCAGCCGGTTCAGCGCCCGCACGGTGTAGTAGGAATCCCGGATCCAGCAGTAGCGGTAGTCCCAGTTGCGCCCGCTTTCGGGGAATTCGGGCACCGAGGTGGTCATGGCCGCCACGATGGCGCCGGTCTCCTCGTGGGCGCACAGTTTCAGGGTCACGGCCGCGCGGATCACCGCCTCCTGCCAGTCCAGCGGCAGGTAGAGGGTGCGCACCCACTGTTTCCAGTAGGCTTCGGTGCGGTCCAGGGCCCCCGCGACGCCCGCCCCGACCTCCTGGTCATAGCCCTCGTCGGGGCCGAAGAAGAACGAGAACGGCCGCTCGACCCGGAATGCGCGTTCATCCAGCACGTGCGACACCGGACAGTCCGTGGTCAGGCGGAAGGTCAGGTCGGTGCACAGGTAGCGGACGTGGTTCGAGCCGGAGGTGGTGGGCGCCCGGCGCGCTCCCCAGTCGCGCGCGGGCCTCAGCCGCATGATCGCCCGGGGCGCGCCGTGAAGCGGCCGGATGATGCGGGCCAGGGCGATGGGGCGATAGGTGCGTCCGTGCTTGAGATGACGCGGGCAGAAGTCGATCACCTCCAGCGCCGAGCCGTCCCGGGCCGTCAGCACGGTGCGCAGGATCGGGGTGTTGCGCACATAGGTCTGATCCGCGCGCACCTGGTCCGCCAGTTCGATGGACCAGAAGCCGTGATCGGGTTCGTGGCCGTCCATCAGGGCCGAGAACACCGGGTCGCCGTCCACGCGCGGCGCACAGCACCAGACATGGCGCCCCCGCCGGTCGATCAGGCTGGAGACGGCGCAATTGCCCACCGGCGCCAGATCAAGGTTGGGTCCGGGCCGCTTCATGGCGCCGCCAGGCCTTCCAGCCAGTCCATGACCGCCGCCGGGTCCGCCAGGCCGTGAAGGGCCGCAGTCGCGCGCGGCGGCCCCACCAGGACGCCGAACCCGCCCAGATCGGCGGCGGCGGCGAAGGCGAACTCGTCGGTCAGGTCGTCGCCCGCCATGACCGGAACCGCGCCGGAGAACGGCGTCTCGGCCATGAAGGCCGTCAGCGCCCGGCCCTTGTCGGCGCCCGGAGTCTTCAGCTCCTGCACCATGTCGCCGGGCTGCAGGGTCAGGCCATGATGGTGCGCCAGACGCCGGGCCAGATCGCGCGCCTCGCGGCCGAAGCCCGGCGCCTGGCGATAATGCAGGGTCACCCCCAGCGTCTTGTCCTCGACCAGGACGCCGGGCCGCTCCCGGGCGAAGGCCTCCAGATCCTCATGCACCGCGCTCAGGGCCGGGTGGGGGTCCAGCCGGCGGATTCGGCCGTCCGCCCCGCGCCGCTCCAGCCCGTGAACCCCGGCCACGCAGGGCACGACGCCTTCGCATATCCGGTCGATCTCGGCGATGGTGCGTCCGCTGAGCACCGCCACCCGCCCATCCAGCCGGTCCAGCAGCCGCAGCAGCATCCGGCGGCGTCGCGGCTCGGGGCCCACGGCGTGCGGCGTCGCGGTGATCGGCGCCAGCACGCCGTCCATGTCCAGGAACAGCGCGGGCCGGTCGGGCAGGGGGGGCGGCGGCGAAAGCGGCGCGGCGACGGGGTCTCTGGTGGCGGCGTCTGTGAGCATGATCCTCGTGGGCTGGCTGAACCTCGTCCCATCCTAACGCGGCGGCGGCGGTGAAGTTGACCCTTGGGCGGGAATTCTTTTCGCATTTGCGAAATGAGCCTCGCGCGGCGTTAAGGATTGGGTGGGGTCGAACCGCGCTAGACTGCCCTGGGCGATTCGCATTTTCGGGGCTCATTCACATGGTCGATCCCATCGCCTCCCTGAAGGGCAAGCGGGTGCTGGTCACCGGCGGCGGGGGCTTCATCGGCAGCCGCGTGTGCGAGCGGCTGGTCGAGGCGGGGGCCGAGACGCGGGCGTTGGTGCTCTACACGTCATCAGGATCGGCGGAATGGCTGGATTCCTCGCCCGCGCGCGGCGATGTGGACATCCGGCGCGGCGACCTGGCGGACCGGGATTCGGTCATGGACGCGGTGCGGGATTGCGAGATCGTGCTGCACCTGGGCGCCCTGATCGCCATTCCCTATTCCTACGCCGCGCCCGAAAGCTATGTGCGGGTGAACGTCACCGGCACGCTGAACGTGCTTCAGGCCGCGCGCGCATGCGGCGTGGTGCGGCTGGTCCACACCTCCACCAGCGAGGTCTACGGCACGGCCCGCACGGCCCCCATGACCGAGGACCACCCGCTTCAGGCGCAATCCCCTTACGCCGCCTCCAAGGTTGCGGCGGACAAGCTGGTGGAATCCTTCCACCTGTCGTTCGGCGTTCCGGCCGTGACGCTTCGCCCCTTCAACACCTTCGGCCCGCGCCAGAGCGCCCGCGCGGTGATCCCGGCCGTGGCGGTCCAGGCGTTGGGCGGCTCGACCGTGCGGCTGGGCGCCACGCACCCTACCCGCGACTTCGTCTTCGTGGACGACACCGCCGACGCCTTCCTGCGCGCCGCCGCCGTTCCGGGTATCGAGGGCCGGACGCTGCATTTCGGCGGCGGGCGCGAAGTGTCCATCGGCGATCTCGCCCGGATGATCGGCCGGGCGGCCGGACGCGATATCGAGATCGTCTCCGACGAACGGCGCCTGCGCCCCGAAGGCAGCGAGGTGGACCGCCTGATCGCCGACGCGAGCCGGGCGAAAGAGGCCCTGGGCTGGGCGCCGCGCGTGTCGCTTGAAGACGGGTTGGAGCGCACCGTGGCCTTCATCCGCGACCACCTGCACCTCTATCGCCCCCAGGATTACGCCACATGAGCGCTACGCCTTGGGATGATCGCGTCTTCATCATCGCCGAGGCGGGGGTGAACCATGACGGCGACGTCGAGAAAGCTTTCGCCCTGATCGAGGCGGCGGCCGGGGCGGGGGCGGACGCGGTCAAGTTCCAGACCTGGCTGCCCGGCGAGATCGTCGGCCGATTCAGCCACAAGGTGGACTATCTGGAGCGCACCACCGGCCGAACGGAGAGCTTCTACGACCTGCTGGAGCGCCTGCGCATCGGGCTGGAGGACACTGCCCGCCTGAAGGCCGCCTGCGACGCGGCGGGCGTCATGTTCATGTCCACGCCCGAAGGGTTTCATTCCCTGGCCTTCCTGACCGGCGAACTGGACATGGCGGTGGTCAAGATCGGCTCCAGCGAGGTCAACCATTCCGCCTTCCTGACCGCCGCCGGGCGCACGGGCCGTCCCGTGATCCTGTCCACCGGCGCGAGCACGCTGGAGGAAGCCCGCCGCGCGCTCTCCGCTGTGCGGGCCGGGGCGAAGGCCGACCTGCCCGTCTGCATCCTGCACTGCGTGTCGGAATATCCGGCGCCGGACGCCGAGATGAACCTGCGCGCCCTGACGACGCTCGCGGGCGAACTGGGCGTCCCTGTCGGGCTGTCGGACCATTCCCTGGGGGCGGAGGCGGCCGTCGCCGCCGTGGCGCTCGGCGCGCGCGTGATCGAGAAGCACCTGACCCTGGACCCGGCCGCGCCCGGCCCGGACCACGCCGCCTCCATGGCGCCGGACGATTTCGCGGCCATGGTGCGAAGCATCCGCCGGACCGAGGCCATGCTGGGCGACGGGGTCAAGCGGCCCCGCCCGTCCGAGGCCGCCAACATCACCGGCATCCGTCGCAGCGTCGTGGCGCTGGAGGCCTTGCCCGCCGGGACCGTGCTGGACGTCGCCCATCTGGGCTGCAAGCGCCCCGGAACCGGCGCGCCGCCCGACGACCTGCCGCGCCTGATCGGGCGGCGCCTGATCCGCACCCTCCAGCCGGACGAGCCGGTCGCCTGGGCCGACGTGGAGCCTTCGGCGCCATGACCAGAAGGGTCGCCCTGGTCTCGGTCTCGCGCGCCGACCG
>JAEZCL010000294.1 GCA_023433585.1 Pseudomonadota bacterium | reverse complement strand
GCTCGGGAAGCGCCGGCCCGCTCGGCGCGCGGAGCCTCGGCCTTGCCCGGCCAGGACAGGGTGCGCAGGCCGCTCTGGCTGGGTGTCTGGCCGGCGGTCTGGGCGGCCGCACCGACAGCGGCGAGCGCCAGGGCGGCCGCGATCGCCCCGGAACACAGGATGCGAAGGTCGCTTCGTCTCGACGCCATGGCCGAAACCTCCCGCAGGTCGCGGCCCACCGGGCCGATTCCCGTTCAGGCTAGGCTCCACGGCCTTAACCCGCCGCTAACGGACGCCCGGATTTCCGGCCCGGTCCGCGCCCCGGGCCTGGCGCACCAGGGCCGTGATCTCGCCGGGTACGACGGTCAGGATCGGCCCGCGCCCCGAACGTTCAGGAAAAGGCCGCGCGGCGGGCTTTAGTCGTCCTGGCTGCGGGCGGCCTCGCGCACGCGCTGCTGCTCCGCCCGGAGGGCGGCGGCGCGGGCGGCGCGCTGGGCCGCCACCTGCCGCTCCAGCTCCACCAGTTCGGCCGCCTCGCGCCGGGATGCGTCCTCGCGGCTCTCGCCCGGCTCGCGCCCGGTGATGTCGGGAATGTAGATCGGCGTGGCGCAGGTGCGGGTCTGGATGTCGTACCAGCCGCCCCGTTCCTCGCAACGGTCGCCCGGCGCGGTCCAGAACACGCGAAAGGCCACGACGCCGGCCACCAGCACCGCGAAGATGCACAGAAACAGGAACGCCAGCCGCTTGAAGCTAAGATACACGCGCGAAATCCCGAGGAAGTTGACTTGACGTTACGTTGACAGGCCGCGACGGCCGTTCCATGTGCAGCGCACCAATAAGGCCGCAAGCGGGCGGTCTGCCAGTCGAATGTTTCGAAAAGGGCTCCTCATGAAGGTTCTCGTCCCCGTCAAACGGGTGATCGACTCCAACGTCAAGGCGCGCGTCAAGGCGGACCAGACGGGGGTTGATCTGGCCAACGTCAAGATGAGCATGAACCCCTTCGACGAGATCGCCGTCGAGGAGGCCGTGCGCCTGAAGGAAGGCAAGGAGCACCACGCCGCCGGCACGGCCGACGAAATCGTGGCCGTCTCCATCGGCCCGGCCCAGGCCCAGGAGACCATCCGCACCGCCCTGGCCATGGGCGCGGACCGGGGCGTGCTGATCCAGTCGGACACGGACCTTGAGCCGCTGGCCGTGGCCAAGCTCCTGAAGGCCGTCATCGACGAGGAGAAGCCGGACCTGGTGCTGATGGGCAAGCAGTCCATCGACGGGGACAACAACGCGGTCGGTCAGATGCTGGCGGCGCTCATGGACTGGCCCCAGGCCACCTTCGCCTCGAAGGTCGAGATCGCCTCCGGCAAGGCCAAGGTGACCCGCGAGGTGGACGGCGGGCTGCAGACGATTTCCGTGGACCTGCCGGCGGTGGTGACCACCGACCTGCGCCTGAACACGCCGCGCTACGCCTCCCTGCCCAACATCATGAAGGCCAAGAAGAAGGAGATCGCCATGAAGGCGGTCGCCGACTACGGCGTCGACACGGCGCCGCGCCTGACCGTTCAGAAGGTCGCCGAACCGCCCAAGCGGTCCGCAGGGGTCAAGGTGGCCGACGCCGCCGAACTGGTCGCCAAGCTGAAGTCCGAAGGGGTGCTGTAATGGCCGTTCTCGTCATCGCCGATCACGACGGCGCCGCTGTGCGCGACACCACCCACAAGACCGTCACCGCCGCCAAGGCCATCTCGGGCGACGTGGACGTTCTGGTGCTGGGCTCCGGGATCAAGGCCGCCGCCGAAGCCGCCGCGAAGATCGAGGGCGTGCGCAAGGTGCTGACCGCCGAGAGCGAGGCCCTGAAGCATGGTCTGGCCGAGGCGGTCGAGGCCACGGTGGTCCCGCTGGCCGCGCACTATGACGCGGTGCTGTGGCCCGCCAACACCGACGGCAAGAACGCGGCCCCGCGTGTCGCCGCCAAGCTGGACACGGCGCCGATCTCGGACATCGTCGAGGTGGTCTCGGCCGATACGTTCGTGCGCCCGATCTATGCGGGCAACGCCCTGGAGACCATCAAGACCTCGGACGCCAAGAAGGTCATCACCGTGCGCCCCACCGCCTTCAATGCGGCGGGTGAAGGCGGATCGGCGGCCATCGAATCCGTGACCGGCGGCGACTCGGCCAAGAGCGCCTTCGTCAGCGAGGAAATGGTCAAGTCCGACCGGCCCGAGCTGGGCGCGGCCAAGATCATCGTCTCGGGTGGCCGGGCCCTGGGTTCGGCGGAGGAATTCCACGCCGTCATGGACCCGCTGGCCGACAAGCTGGGCGCCGCCGTCGGCGCCAGCCGCGCCGCGGTCGATGCGGGCTATGCGCCCAACGACTATCAGGTGGGCCAGACAGGCAAGGTCGTGGCCCCGCAGCTCTACATCGCCATCGGCATCTCCGGCGCCATCCAGCACCTGGCGGGCATGAAGGACTCCAAGGTCATCGTGGCCATCAACAAGGACGCCGACGCGCCGATCTTCCAGGTGGCGGATTACGGCATCGTCGGCGACTACAAGACCGTGGTGCCCGAACTGATGACGGCGCTGGGGTGACGCTCCTCCCCCGCTTGCGGGGGAGGGGGACCATCCGAAGGATGGTGGAGGGG
>JAEZCL010000289.1 GCA_023433585.1 Pseudomonadota bacterium | reverse complement strand
CGTCCCTGCTGTCCTACTTCGCCTGGCAGACCCCCACCTCGGCCGTGCAGGACAAGCTGGGGATCGAGAACTGGGTCCGCTACGCCTCCCTGGACGTCGACAACGCCGTCGCCGACCAGGTCCGCCGCGACAAGGAACGGCTCGTGGAATACCGCGCGCTGACCCGCGGGGGGCCGCCCCCACCCCGTCCACCGAGTTTGAGGCTTGCCCCCTCCACCGCCTGACGGCGGTCCCCCTCCCCCATGCGCTGCGCTTATGGGGGAGGATTGTCAGAGCCGCGAACGGATCGAGTCGCGCACGCTGCGGGCGTCATAGGCGTCGGGCCGGTCCGGGCGCTGTCCCCGCCCGGCGCGGACCTCCAGCACCGTCGAGGTGGGCTGGTCGCCGGAGATATCGAAACCGAGGCCCACGCCGACGCCCGAGGTGCGATAGCCGCCGTAGCGGCCTGAGCCCGCGCCGATGGACACGCTGGGCCGTATGCCGCCCTGCCCGCCGCGTCCGTCGATCCAGTGCCGGGTCACTTCGAACCAGTCGTAGCCGTTCTCCAGGGTCAATTCGGCCGCGCGCAGCAGGGCATAGTCCGACACCGCGCCCGGATCGCCGACCCCGCGATAGGTGACGCGCCAGCGGTCGCCCTCGATGCGCTGTTCGGAATAGCCCTGGCCCGACGGCCCCATCTGCGGGCCGTAGGGCGCCAGGCTGGCGCACCCGGCGACCAGCAGGACGGCGGCGGATGAGATGGCGACGAACGGACGGATCATGGCGGTTTCCTCTCCTCGCCGCAGAAAGCGAACGGCGTGATGGATAGTTCCGTCATTTGCGCGGCAGGGAAAGGGTCCTAGAAGGCCGCCATGACATTCTGTGCGATCATCGTGGCGGCCGGTTCGGGCAGCCGGGCGGGCGGGCCGAAACAGTGGCGTTCGCTCGGCGGCCGTCCGCTGCTGAGCTGGTCCGTCGAGGCGTTCCACAAGGCCGGGGCCGATGAGGTCGTCGTCGTCGTGCCTGCGGACGGTCGGGATCAGGCCGCCGAGGCCCTGAGCGGCCTGACCGGCTGGCGCACCGTGACCGGCGGCGCCACGCGGGCCGACTCCGTTCAGGCGGGGCTGGCGGCCCTGACGGCGACGGACGACACGCCGGTGCTGATCCACGATGCAGCCCGGCCCTTCCTGACGCCCGGCCACATCGCGCACCTGCTGGCCGCGCTGAACGAGGCGGACGCCGCGCTTCTGGCCCTGCCCGTGGCCGACACCCTCAAGCGCGAGGGCGCCGACGAACTGGTGGCCGGAACGGCGGCGCGCGACGGCCTGTGGCGCGCCCAGACGCCCCAGGCGGCCCGGCTCAAGACCTTCAAGAGCGCCTTCGCCGCCTGGCCCGATGACGAAACGCCCACCGACGACGCGGCGGTGGTCGAGCGGGCCGGCGGGACCGTGCGGCTGGTCCCCGGCGACCCGCGCCTGATGAAGCTGACCTATCCGGAGGATTTCGCCCTGGCCGAACAGATGATCCCCCGCGAGACCCGCATCGGACAGGGTTACGACGTCCACCGCTGGGGCCCTGGCGACACCGCCTGGCTGTGCGGCGTGGCCATTCCGCACGATCAGGCCCTGGTCGGCCATTCGGACGCCGACGCGGGCCTGCACGCCCTGACCGACGCCATCCTGGGCGCCATGGGCGACGGCGACATCGGGGACCATTTCCCGCCGTCGGACCCCAAGTGGAAGGGCGCCGCCTCGGACCGGTTCCTGATCCATGCGGTGGAGCGGATGCGCGCGCGCGGCGGCCGCATCGTCAACGCCGACGTCACGCTGATCTGCGAGCAGCCGAAGATCAAGCCGCACCGCCAGGCCATGCGCGAGCGGCTGGCGGCGCTGCTGGACGTTCCGCTGGACGCCGTCAGCGTCAAGGCCACCACCAGCGAGGGCATGGGCTTCGTGGGCCGTCAGGAGGGCCTGGCCGCCCAGGCGGTGGTCTCGATCACCCTCCCCGCGAGAACCTGATCTCGCGCAGGATCGCCCCGACCACGTTCACATAGTCGTCGGTCCAGGGCCGCACGTCGTTGGGCGCGATGATCTTCCAGCGCGGATCATCGGCGAACAGGGCCATGCCTTCTTCCGTCGGCGACAGGATCAGCGCCTCGGTGGACGCCTCGGCCATGACGGGCAGGCCCTCGCGTTCGATGAAGATCTGATGCCGGTCCTGGGCGCCCAGCAGCCGCGCCGCGTTCACCGTGGGCATGGCCAGCTCCAGGTGCCGGTTCGACAGGTGCAGGATCACCACCCCGTCGTCCTTCACCACGCGCAGATATTCCGCGATCGCCTCGCGCGTCAGCAGGTGCGTGGGGATGGCGTCCGACGAGAAGGCGTCCACCAGCAGGATGTCGAACCGGTCGTCCGGCTCGCGCGCCAGGGTCAGGCGAGCGTCGCCCAGCACCGTCGCCACCGGCCCCTGGGCGCAGTCGCTGATATAGGTGAACCATTGGGGATCGCGGGCGATGCGGTCCACCATCGGGTCGATCTCGAAGAACGTCAGGTCGTCGGCCGGGCGGCGATAGGCGGCCATGGCCCCGGCCCCCAGGCCGATCACCCCCATGGACACGGCGGGCCGCTCGATCTGCACGGCGTCGGTCACCTGGCCGATGGGCGTGGACGGGGCGTAATAGAGCGACGGCTTGCACGCCTCCCCCAGGTCGGTCGCCTGGGCCCCGTGCAGGGTGGTGCCGTGCATCAGCATCCGCACCGCCCCGCCCATGCCGGGATCATGGAACTCGGCCACGCGCATGACGCCGAAGAAGCTGCGCTCGGTATGGCGATAGTCATAGCGCTCGGCCACATGGTGGGCCGACAGGCCGATCATGGTCAGGGCGGCGGCGAACAGCAGCGCTCGATCACGGATCAGGAAGGCGCAGATCGCCGCCCCCAGGAAAGTCAGCCGCGACGTGCTCAAGGCCTTGTCCCAGCCGACGATCTCCAGCAGTCCCGGATCGTTCCTGAGCGCCAGATAGAGCATGGGCGGAGCCAGGCACAGCAGGGTCACGGCGATCAGGAACGCCCATTCCCCCCGCGTGAACCGCCCCCGGCCCCACGGCCGGAACAGCGCCGTCAGGATCAGGACCAGCGGATATTCCCGCACCACATCGAAAATCACCGGCGCGATCAGGGCGCTGAAAATTCCGCCGATCACGCCGCCCAGCGACAGCAGCAGATAGAACTCCGTCAGCCGGTCCGGCGGCGGCCTCCGCGCGGCCAGTATCTGGTGGCACATCAGGGCGGTGAAGAAGAACGCGGCCACATGCACCGCGAACATGAAGGCCCACTCTCCGCTCTGGAACGGCAGCAGCCCGATCAGCGAGGCGGCCAGGGCTGCCTGGACCAGGAAGGTCACCGGCGCCGGTATCCACGGCCGCGCCTGGAAGGCGATGACGAAGGTCAGCAGATAGAGCGCCAGCGGGATCACCCACAGGAACGGCGCCGAGGCCACATCGGTGGACAGATGCGCGGTGACGCCCAGCATCAGGCTGGAGGGGGCGGCCGCCAGCGCCACCCACAGGATCTTCGAGCGCCACGGAATGGCCGGGCTGGCCGCGAGCCGCTCAGGCTCCTCCGTCTGTTCACGCCGCCGCCAGACCGTGAAGGCCAGGACCAGCAGCACGGCCATGAACAGGCCGTATCCCACGCTCCAGCTCATGCGCTGGCCCGACAGGGTCAGCACCGGCTCGATGAACACCGGATAGGACAACAGGGCGATGAAACTGCCCAGGTTGCTGGCGGCGTAGAGCACATACGGATTCTTTCCGTCCGGCTCGTGGGCGCGGACCCGCGCGTACCAGGCCTGCATCAGCGGCGCCGTCGCCGACAGCACCGCGAACGGCGTCCCGATGGACAGCGCCAGGGTGGCCAGCAGCCAGGTGATGGGCGCGGACGGATCCGGCTCGCCCAGGGCGCCGCTGACGCTCAGCGGCAGCAACAGCGCCGCCAGGCCCAGCAGAACCACGTGCGCGATCATCTGCGCCCGCAGGGACCGGACCCTCTGCAACAGGTGCGCATAGCCGTATCCGGCCAGGAGCGCGGCCTGGAAGAACACCATCGCGGTGTTCCAGACCGCCGGCGATCCGCCCAGCGAGGGCAGGATCAGCTTGGTCACCATGGGCTGGACCACGAACACCAGCCCCGCGCTGACGAACACCGCCAGGGCGAACAGGGCGGGCACGGCGGGATCGTTGAGATCGCGCAGGCGCGGCCGGGCGGGTTCGGTCGCGGCGGTCTGGTCGGTCATGGGCGAGCGGCCTGTCCCCTGAGTGGTCTTGCACCCACGGCGGAAACGGGGCGTCTATGCCACGTTACCGTGACTCGAGCCCCGTTGAGAACGCCATGTTTCCCGCCGACATCGAACCCCTGGCCAAGACCATCACCGACCGGGCCTCGGACGCCGGACTGATGCTGGCCACGGCGGAAAGCTGCACGGCGGGCCTGCTGGTCGCCGCCCTGACCACCGTGTCGGGGTCCGCCAAGGCGGTGGACCGGAGTTTCGTCACCTATTCCAACGCCGCCAAGCACGAGATGCTGGGGGTGGACATGGCCCTGATCGAGCGGGTCGGGGCGGTGTCGCGCGAGGTGGCCGAGGCCATGGCCCTCGGCGCGCTCAAGGCCTCGGGCGCTGGACTGGCGGCGTCAGTCACGGGCATCGCGGGCCCCACCGGCGGCACGGCGGAAAAGCCCGTCGGCCTGGTCCACTTCGCCGTGGCCCACAAGGACGGCCGCCTGATCCACCGCGAGGAGCGGTTCGGCCCCATCAGCCGCGACGCCGTGCGCCTGGCCTCCGTCCGCACCGCTCTGAGGATGATGGCGGAAGCGTTGGGTGATAGTGAGTAGTGATTAGTGAGTAGTGATTAGTGGTTAGTGGGCATTGGGCAATGGGCATTGGGCATGACAGTCGCCCACCTCATCGACACACGCCTACTACTCACTAACCACTAATCACTACTCACTAGCACTACTCACCAACCACTGCCCACTGCCCACTACCCACTACCCACTCCCACCACCCGCCACCGTCCCACCGACCCCCGGCAGCACCGCCAGCTGATAGTCCGGGGTCGGCGCGAACCAGGTCGGGGCCTGGCGCGCGGGGGTCAGACTGATGACCTGATACAGCGGCCGCCGGCGCCCGTCGGGATGCAGCTCCAGCACGATCCCCTCGCGGGTGGCGCAGACCGATCCCGAACGGCCCAGATAACCGGCGTAGCGGTATCGCTGGCACGATCGCCCGGCGATGTTCGACGCGCCGATCCGGTTCATCCGGGCGGCGCCGCGCTCGATCACCAGAAGGTCCATGGGCAGGGGCGACAGCTGCTCCTCGCGCGGCAGGGGGAAGACGAAGGCCACCCGGCTCTGTCCGCCCGCCGTCATCACGGTCAGCGCTCCGCGCACCCGGTCGACGATATAGGTCTGGACCAGCGACCCTTGCGCCACCTCGACGCGGCGGCGCAGGCCCGACTGACGCACCTCCACCGGCGTGTCGAACCCGGCCACCCAGACCCGGGCGTGATAGTCGGGCGAGACGCGCGGCGCCTGGGCCTGGCCGGGGGCGGCCAGGACGCTGAGGCCGATCAGGACGGCCAGGCTGGACGAGGAACGTCGCATGGCCCACAGCTTGCCCGGATTCGCC
This sequence comes from Pseudomonadota bacterium, assembly GCA_023433585.1. Classification (GTDB taxonomy): domain Bacteria; phylum Pseudomonadota; class Alphaproteobacteria; order Caulobacterales; family Caulobacteraceae; genus Brevundimonas. The sequence goes on along the minus strand of JAEZCL010000289.1, from coordinate 5,342 downwards.
CCTGACCGGAGAGCCGTTCTGACTTCCGCAGATTCTCAAGTGATCGACGCGCGCGGCCACCGCTGTCCCGTGCCGAGCCTGAAGCTGAGGAAGGCGTTGTCCGGCGCGGCGCCGGGGGCGCGCGTGACGCTGCTGGCCGACGACCCCATGGCGCGCATCGACGTGCCGCACCTGATGGGCGAACTGGGGGGACGGGTGCTGGAGGTGCGCGAGGACCGGGGCTGGCTGGCCCTTACGGTCGAAGCTCCCGGCGGCTCTGCAGGCTGACCACGCGCGATCCGGTGTCGATGTCGGGTCCGTCCTCGGCCGGCGCCTGTTCGTTTCGCCGCAGCGCGATCTCGACCTCCGTGGCGAACCCGCCGCCATAGAACACCGCGTTGACGTTCCACGACAGCCAGATCAGCAGCACCACCACCGCGCCGACCGAGCCGTAGGTGGCGCCCAGCTCCACCACCTGCTCCACATAGACGACGCACAGCCAGGAGACGACGGCGGACAGGGCCGTGGCCGCCAGCCCGCCGGCGATGGCCGCGCGCCAGGCCACGCACTTGCGATGCGCCATGGCGTAGCGATACAGGCACGTCAGCCCCAGCAGCAGCCCGCCGGTGGACCACAGGCCGTCCAGCCACAGCGACCCGCCGGTCTCCGACGTGTGGCTCAGGATGCGCGAGGTCACCACCGCGCCGGACACCACGGTGAACAGGGCGAAGGCCAGGATGGCCACGATCAGGGCCAAAAGGTTGAACCGGAAAAAGCCGTGTGGCTCGGATTCATCATGGATCAGGTTCAGACCCGCCAGCAACGCCTTGAATCCCCTGTGCGCCGCATAGGCGCCGATGATCAGGGCGATGGCGCTCTGGGCCGAGATGGAGCGCGCCGACAGGGCGGTCATGCGGTCCACCTCGCGCACGAAGACCGCGCGGGCGGCGTCGGGCAGCACCTCAGCCAGGGCGATCGCCTGTTCGCCCGCCTGGCCCGTGGACAGGGTGATCTTGTAAACGCCGACCAGGATGGCGATGGCGGGAAACACCGCCAGGAGGGCGAAGAACGACACCCCGCCCGTATAGAGCATCACGTCGCGGCCCCAGCTGCGGCCGAAGGCGCGCCCCGCCAGGCGCGTCCAGAACGCCAGCGAGGTGAAGTCCGCCGGTTGGGTCAAGCGTTCCCCCCGCTTCACGGTTAACGCAGTCTAGCCGAAGTCGCGGCGGTGGATAAGTCCCCTTGCGGCCGATGTCCATTCCCTGCGCCCGTTGCGCGAGCCGACGACGCATCGGTATGGTCCGCGCGCCGAATGGGGGAGACGTCGAGTTTGGGATCGGATCCGCGCGTACTGGTCATCGCCGCGAACGATAATCTGGCGGCGCCGCTGTGCGCCGGACTGGATGCGCTGGGCTGGCGCACCCTGACCGCCCGCACGGTCGAGGCCGGCTGTGCGGCCATGGAGGACCTGGCGTTCGAGGCGGCCCTGATCGCGCCGGATTCGCTGGACGCCGCCCCGGCGCTGAAGGCGCGCGCCCTGCCGCGCATCCTGCCCGTGCTGGCCCTGGCGCGGCCCGGCGACACGGCGGCGGAGGCCGATCTGGTCATGACCGGCCCGGCCCATCCGGCCCAATTGGCCCTGAGGCTGGAGCAACTGGTGCGCGGCGCCGTGGCGGAGGAGGAATTCGCGCTTCGTCAGGCCACCTTCGCCGCCCAGGGCGCGACGCTGGAGGCGCCCGATCTCTCGCAAAAGCCCTTGCGGATCCTGGCCGCCGGAGTGGCCGACCGGCGTTTCCTGGCCCTGTCGAACGCCCTGGCCGAGGGCGGCGCCGAGGCGGTGGCGGCGCCGACGCCCTACACCGCCTTCGACTATCTGCACGAAACCGCGTTCGACGCGGCGGTGCTGTGGGGCGGCGAAGACCATGCGCCGGCCCTGTCCATCGCCTCGGGTATGAAGCGGAACACGCGCCTGTTCCACATTCCCCTGGTGCTCTACCTGCGCCAGGCCGCCGACCTGAACCTGTCCGAACTCTACAATCGCGGCTTCGCCGACGTGGCGGCGCCCGACACGCCGGAATCCGAGACGGCCGAACGGATCCTGGCCCTGGCCCGCGCCTATCGCCGCCAGACCTCGGAGCGCCGGGCCCTGGAAACCGCGCGCGGCTCCGGCCTGATGGAGTCCGCCACCGGCCTGGTCACCCGTGAGCTGTTCGCCGCCCACCTGGCCCGCGTGGCCGAGGGTGCGCGCGAGCGGGGCCGGCCCCTGTCGGTCTGCGTCCTGCGGGTGGCGCCGGGGCGTGAAGTGACCCTGGCGCGCCAGGGCGGCTGGCTGGACCGCGCCATGCCCCAGATCGGCGCCATGGTGTCCCGCCTGGTCCGGTCCGAGGACACCGCCGCGCGCCTGGCGCCCGAGGTGTTCGCCCTGGCCCTGCCCGCCACGCGCGGCGAGGCCGCGACGCTGACGGCCGAACGCATCGCCGCGGTCATCGGCTGCACCGCCTTCGACGCGGGCCCCGAGCGGCCGCCGTTCGTGGTGGAATTCCAGGTCGGCGCCGCCGAAATGCGCCCCGGCGAAAGCCCCGCCGCCCTGCTGGAGCGCGCCTCACTGGCCGTCGGGGCCGGCTGAACTCAGGCCGGCGGCGTCCATTCCTCGTCCGGCGGCAGGGGCGCGAACAGGGCGTCCAGATCAGCCTCTGTGACGCCCGTCAGGTCGGCGGGCGACCATTTCGGGGCGTTGTCCTTGTCCACGATCACCGCCCGCACGCCCTCCTGGAAATCATGGGTGCGCACCACCCGCCCGCCCAGCCGGTATTCCATGGCCATGTTGTCGGCGAAGGCCGTCAGGCCCGCGCCGGTGCGGATCTGGCGCAGGGACACCTTCATCGATTGCGGCGACTTGGTCTTCAGGATCGCCAGTTGTTTCAGCGCCCATTCGGAGCCGTCCGCCTGAAGCGCCGCGAAGATGTCCTCCACCGCATCATGGGCGAACAGGCGGTCGATGGCCGCGCGGTGTTCGGCCAGGGGCGACGGGCCGGGATCGGCGGCGAACCGGTCGGCTACGGCCCTGGGATCGGCCGGATCGGCGCTCAGGGCCGTCTTCAGCGCCTCGACCTGATCGGACGGCGTGAAATGGGTGTGGATTCCCAGCGCCACCGTGTCCGCCGCCTTCAGCCGCGCCCCGGTCAGGGCCAGCCACACGCCCGCCTGCCCCGGCAGGCGCGGCAGGAACCAGCCGCCGCCCACGTCTGGGAACAGGCCGATGCCCGTCTCCGGCATGGCGTAGGTGGTGCGCTCGGTGGCGACCCGCACATCGGCGGGCTCGCTGATCCCCACGCCGCCGCCCATGACGATGCCGTCCACGACGGCCGTGACCGGCTTGGGGTATTCAAACAGCATGTGGTTCAGCCGGTATTCCGCATGGAAGAACGCCTTGGCCTCCGACGCATCCCCCGCCCCGCTCTCGGCGATCATGCGGATGTCTCCGCCCGCGCAGAACCCCCGCTCGCCCGCATGGTCGATCAGCACGGACTTCACCGCCGGATCGTCCCGCCACGCCAGCAGCGCCGCGATCATCGCCTCGCACATGCCCTTGTTCAGCGCATGGATGGCCCTGGGCCGGTTCAGGGTGATGACGCCGAGGCCGTTGTCGACGCGGGTGAGGATTTCGTCTGTCATGGTCTAGGTTCAGGCCCTCAAATCGAAAACGGGTTGTCCAGCCGCCGAAACCGCCGACAGGAGTTGGGCGTCTCGGGACGCCACGGCCGCATCCAGCCCCAACGCAAGCCACAGATAGGCGGTGTCGAACAAGGTCAGGCCGTGTTGGATCGCCAGGGCGGAAAGGCGTCTCAACTGCCGGCGTCCCAAAGGAGGGGCCAATTCGATCTGGAAGTCGTCCAGCCGTTCGTGGGCCTCGTCGGCCTCGAAGCCCTCATCCCTTCGGGCTTGGCGGACCAGCAGATTGCCGAGCTCCCACTGAAAGATGTCCGGCGCCGCCAGGCGATAGTCGTCCAATTCCAGCAGGAGCGCTTCCGACGCCTGTGTCGATTGGCTCGCCAGCAGCCAGGACGCCGCCGCCGAGGCGTCAACGACTATGGTCTTCGTCACGGGCCAGCACCTTCAACTCCTCCCAGGACATGGCCGACCAGTCGGGATCGGGCGCCTGCCGGTCGCGAAAAGCCTTGGTGCGGGCCGCCAGTTCCTTCGCCGTAAGGCGCCGCCGCCGGTCCTCCGGGGCCAATCGGGCCACCGGCTTGCCGTGCCGGGTGATGATGATGGACTCGCCCGACGCCAACACGTCGTCCAGCAAGGTCGACAGGTTTGTCTTGGCCTCCAACACGCCCACGAACCGCATCAGAACCTCCAGATCACAATTCTAGTCAGAATATAGGTCAGATCGGCCCACTTAGCCACTATTGCCGCATCATTTCGCGCGCCGTGATGACGCGCATGATCTCGTTGGTGCCTTCCAGGATGCGATGCACCCGCAGGTCGCGGACGATGCGCTCCAGCGGATAATCCTTCAGGTAACCGTAGCCGCCGTGAAGCTGCAGCGCTTCGTCGGCGATCTGGAAACAGGCGTCGGTGGCCAGGCGCTTGGCCATGGCGCACCATTTGGTTTTTTCGGGATGGCCGGTGTCGATGGCCCAGGCGCCGCGCAGGACCATCAGGCGGGCGGCGTCCAGATTGGTGGCCATGTCGGCCAGCTTGAACTGGGTGTTCTGGAACTCGGCCAGAGCCTTGCCGAACTGCTTGCGGCCCGCGACATAATCCTGCGCCGCCTCCAGCGCCGCGCGGGCGCCGCCGAGAGAGCAGGCGGCGATGTTCAGCCGCCCCCCGTCCAGCCCCATCATGGCGTAGCGGAACCCCGCCCTTTCCTCGCCCAGCAGGTTCGCCGCCGGGATGCGGCAGTCGTCGAAGCTGACGATGGCGGTGGGCTGGGCGTTCCAGCCCATCTTCTTCTCCTGCGCCCCGAACGACAGGCCCGGTGCGTCCTTGTCCACCACGAAGGCCGATATGCCCCTGGGGCCCTCCGCGCCCGTGCGGGCCATGACCACATAGACGTCGGACGTCCCGGCGCCCGAAATGAACGCCTTGGCGCCGTTCAGGACGTAATGATCTCCGTCCTTCACCGCCGTGGTCCGCAGCGCCGCCGCGTCCGAGCCCGAGCCCGGCTCGGTCAGGCAGTAGCTGGCGATCTTCTCCATGGTCGTCAGCGACGGGACGTAGCGGCCCCGCAGGTCGTCCGATCCGAACCGGTCGATCATCCAGGTCGCCATGTTGTGAATCGAGATGAAGGCCGCCACGGCCACGTCGCCGCGCGAAAGCTCCTCGAAGATCACCGCCGCCTCGACGCGGCCCAGGGC
>JAEZCL010000280.1 GCA_023433585.1 Pseudomonadota bacterium | reverse complement strand
TCGCTGCACATCGGGCACGCGCTGAACAACACCCTGCAGGACATCCTGGCCCGCTATCACCGGATGAAGGGCAAGGCCGTCCTGTGGCTGCCGGGCACGGACCACGCGGGCATCGCCACCCAGATGGTGGTGGAGCGCCAACTGGCGGCCGAGGGCAACGTCGGGCGCCGCGACATGGGCCGGGAGGCCTTCGTCGAGACGGTGTGGAAGTGGAAGGCCGAAAGCGGCGGGACCATCGTGCGCCAGCTGCGCCGCCTGGGCGCGTCCTGCGACTGGAGCCGTGAGCGCTTCACCCTGGACGAGGGCCTGTCGGCGGCGGTGCGCAAGGTGTTCGTCCAGCTTCACAGGGACGGGCTGATCTACCGCGACAAGCGGCTGGTGAACTGGGACCCCCATTTCCAGACGGCGATCAGCGACCTGGAGGTGGAGCAGAAGGAGGTCGACGGCGCCTACTGGCACTTCGCCTATCCGCTGGCCGACGGCGTCACCTATGAGCATCCGGTCGCCTTCGATGACGACGGCCAGGCGACCGAGTGGGAGACGCGCGACTACATCGTGGTCGCCACCACGCGGCCGGAGACCATGCTGGGCGACACCGGCGTGGCGGTGCATCCCTCGGATGAGCGATACGCCGGGCTGGTGGGCAAGGCGGTGATCCTGCCGATCACGGGGCGGCGCATTCCCATCGTCGCCGACGACTACGCCGATCCGGCCAAGGGCTCGGGCGCGGTGAAGATCACGCCCGCGCATGACTTCAACGACTTCGGCGTCGGCAAGCGGGCGGGGCTGGCCAGCCTGAACGTGATGGATTCCCAAGGGCGCATCACCGCCGCCGACACCCCGGACGTGCCCGCCGAATACGAGGGCATGGACCGCTTCGCCGCGCGCAAGGCCATCGTCGCCCGCGCCGAGGAAGAGGGCTGGCTGAAGGAAATCGAGAAGACGAAACACATGGTCCCGCACGGCGACCGGTCCGGCGTGGTGATCGAGCCGTGGCTGACGGACCAGTGGTACGTGGACGCCGAGGTGCTGGCCCAGCCCGCCATCAAGGCGGTGGAGGACGGCGCCACGGTGTTCGAGCCCAAGGCCTTCGAGAAGGTCTATTTCGAATGGATGCGCAACATCGAGCCCTGGTGCGTCTCGCGCCAGCTGTGGTGGGGCCACCGCATCCCGGCGTGGTACGGGCCGGACGGCCAGATCTTCGTGGCCGAGACCGAGGAAGAGGCGCGGGCCCAGGCCGGGAACCTGCCGCTGACACAAGATGAAGATGTGCTGGACACCTGGTTCTCGTCGGCGCTGTGGCCGTTCTCGACCATGGGCTGGCCGGATCAGACGGAGGACCTGAGGCGGTTCTATCCGACCAACGATCTGGTCACGGCGCCGGACATCATCTTCTTCTGGGTCGCCCGGATGATGATGATGGGCCTGCACTTCACCGGCGAGGCGCCCTTCAGCCGCGTGATCCTGAACGGGCTGGTCCGCGACGAGAAGGGCCAGAAGATGTCGAAGTCCAAGGGCAACGTCATCGACCCGCTGGAGATCATCGACGACCTGGGCGCGGACCCGCTGCGTTTCACCATGGCGATTCTGTCCGGGACCCGGGACATCAAGCTGTCGAAGCAGCGGATCGAGGGCTATCGCAACTTCGGCACCAAGCTGTGGAACGCGGCGCGCTTCGCCCAGATGAACGAGGCGAAACGGGTGGCGGGCTTCGACCCGGCGGCGGTGGAGCAGACCGTCAACCGCTGGATTCGCGGCGAGCTGACCAAGGCCGAACGGGCGGTGTCGAGCGCGCTGGAGGGCGGGCGGTTCGACGATGCGGCCGGGGCGCTCTACCGGTTCATCTGGAACGTGTTCTGCGACTGGTATCTGGAGCTGGCCAAGCCGGTGTTCCAGGGATCGGACGAGGCGGCCAAGGCCGAGACGCGAGCCATGACGGCCTGGACCCTGGACCAGACGCTGAAGCTGCTGCACCCGGTCATGCCCTTCATCACCGAAGAGGTGAGGGCCGAGCTGGGTCGGGAAGGGCCGGCGCGGGAAGCTCTGCTGATCGGCGAACGCTGGCCGGACCTGCCGGATGCATTCGTGGACGCGGAGGCGGAGACCGAGATCGGCCGGCTGGTGGAGCTGGTGACGGAGATCCGGGCCCTGCGCGGCGAGATGAACGTGCCGCCGTCGGCCAAGCCGTCGCTGACGATGATTGCGCCGGACGCCGGAACGGCGGCGTGGGCGCAGCGTCACCGCGACCTGATCCTGACCCTGGCGCGGGTCTCGGCGGTCGATGTGGCGGACGCGGCGCCGTCCGGGGCGGTGACCTTCGTTTCGGGCGCGACCACGGCGGCCCTGACCCTGGCGGACCTGATCGATCTGGCTGCCGAGCGGGCGCGGCTGGAAAAGGCCGTGGCGGCGTTCGAGGCGGACATCGGCCACGTCAACAAGAAGCTGGGCAATCCCAACTTCGTCGCCCGCGCCGCCCCCGAGGTGGTGGACGAACAGCGCGACAAGCTGGCCGCCGCCGAAGCGGGCCTGGCCAGGATGCAGGCGGCGCTGAAGCGGCTGGAGGCGCTGTAATCCGGAAGCAGGCGCTGAGACGAGAACGCCGGGATTCGCGCCCAAACCGCGCTCAAGCAGCGAGGGTCCGCGACCCGAGCGGTAGCGCACTCAACAAAGAAAAACCGCCGGAGGATGGCTCCTCCGGCGGCTTCCTACACGTCGTCGATTCGACAGGGGGGCTGATAACTTAATCGACGACGCGATAGCGGCCGTCACCGTCGGGGCAGGCGCGGACGTAGCGGGTCTCCACGCGGCCGTCGGGCAGACGGATGTTGCTTTCGACCAGGCGGCACTGGTCGGTGTCCTGATAGCGGTAGTCGCGCACGGGCTCGGAATAGGGCTGGTTGCGGCCGTAGTCGTCATGGCCGTAGTCGCGGGCGTAACGATCATCATAGCCGCCCTGGTCGTAGCAGTAGCCGGCCGAGGCGCCGTAGGTCTGGGCGTAAGGCTGACCGTAGGGCTGGGGCGACTGGCCCGGCTGGCAGGCGGCGGTGGAG
>JAEZCL010000270.1 GCA_023433585.1 Pseudomonadota bacterium | reverse complement strand
ATCCAGCCCTGGCGCTCCTTGGCCGCGTGATATTCCGCGTTTTCGGACAGGTCGCCGTGGGCGCGCGCTTCCGAGATCGCGGCGATCACCGCGGGGCGCTCAACCGACTTGAGTTGCTTCAACTGGCTGTCGAGGGCGGAATAGCCCTCGACCGTCATCGGCTCTTTTTCCATGTGCGATTGGTTTTCTTATTCGCCCAAAGACAAGGTGTTCACGCAAACAAATGCCGGTCGAGGGCGTTTCGACCGGCCAGAGAGGATAGGTCGCGCCGCGCCGGACTTCAAGCGGCCCGGTCTCGCGTTTGCGCGATGCGCTGCCTGACCACGCGCCAGGCCAGCCACAGGCCGCCGGCCCCCAGTCCGAGCGCCAGAAGCAGGCTGGCCACGCCCATTCCGGCCGCCAGAAAGGCGAAGAACAGAGCGATGGCCCCCAGCAGGGCGAAGATGAACGGGACGGGTGAAACACGCATGACGGCTTAACGGACGGGACCGCTTCCGGGTTGCGCGGCGAAGCGGGTCATGCCGCGAATCCGTGCCGTCAGGCGGCGGAGCGGCGAGGGCTACGCCGCCGCCATCACGCTCTGGAACAGCACCGCGCCGTCGGCCGAGCCCAGTTCCGCCTCGAAGGCGCGGTCCGGGTGGGGCATCATGCCCAGGACGTTGCCCTGGGCGTTGGTGATCCCGGCGATGTCGCGGGCCGAGCCGTTGGGATTGGAGACGTAGCGGAACACCACCTGACCCTCGCCCTCCAGGCGGTTCAGGGTGTCCTCGTCGGCGAAATAGTTTCCGTCGGCGTTGCCCTGGGTCATCACCACGTTGCGGCGGCCCTGATAGGCGGCTGTGAAGCGCGTCTGGCCGTTGGCGATCTCAAGCTCGATGGGCTTGCAGATGTATTTCAGACCGGCGTTGCGCATCAGGGCGCCGGGCAGGATGCCCGCCTCGCACAGGATTTGGAAGCCGTTGCAGATGCCCACCACGGCCACGCCCGCGTCCGCCGCCTTGCGCACCGCGTCCATGATCGGCGCGCGCGCCGCCATGGCTCCGGCGCGCAGATAGTCGCCGTAGGAAAAGCCGCCCGGCAGGACGATCAGATCCAGGCCATAGGGCAGTTCGGTCTCGGTGTGCCAGACCATGTCCACCGGCGCGCCGGTGGAGCGTTCGACGGCGACCCTGCAGTCGCGATCGCAGTTGGAACCGGGGAAGACGATGACGGCTGCGCTCATGGCGCGGGCGTTTAGCAGGGTTCGCGCGTGATGTCAGTGGGGAGGGTCGACAAGACTGCTCCCCGAAGGCTGTCACCCCTTGTTCTCATAGGTCGCCGTGATCGACGCCCTGGCCAGGGTGTGGAAATGCAGGTTGCAGCCGAACACGGCGCCGGAATTGTCGGGCGTGACGTCCAGCCTGTCCGTGTCCACCGCGAACACCGTGAAGATATAGCGGTGCGGGCCGTGGCCGGGGGGCGGGGCGGCGCCGCCGAAGCCTGAATCTCCATAGTCGGTGCGCCCCTGCACGGCGCCTTGGGGCAGGTTCGCGCCGCCGACGGCGCCGGCGCCCCGGGCCAGTTCGGTGACATCGGCGGGAATGTTGGCCACGGTCCAGTGCCAGAAGCCGGAGCCGGTGGGAGCGTCGGGGTCATAGCAGGTGACGGCGTAGGATCGGGTCCCCTCGGGCGCGCCGGACCATTTCAGGTGCGGAGATGTGTCGCCATGAGCCTTCACATGGGCGTCCGGCAGCGTGCCGCCGTCGCTGAAGTCGTTTGAGGTCACGGTGAAAGTCATGGGCGTCTCCCTGTCCGGTGGTCCGATCTGAACGCGGTCGCCGGACAGGGGATGCAGCGCGGGGCGCGAGGCGTCAATGGAAGAGAGCGGGGTTGCCGACACACCTCCTCCACCGCTTCGCGGTCCCCTTCCCCCAAATGGGAGGATCAGACGTCCAGGATCGGGGCGAAGCCGCCGTAGATCATGCGCTTGCCGTCGAGGGGCATCTGCATGTCCTTCATGCGCGGATCCTCCATCATCCTGGCCCAGCCGGCGTCGCGCGTGGCCTTGTCGGGCCAGGCGACCCACGAGAACACGACGCTCTCGCCGTCCTGGCGCTGGACCGAGCGGCGGAAGTCCGTGATCTTGCCGTCCGGCACGTCGTCCTCCCAGCATTCCACAACGCGCTCGGCCCCGAATTCCTTGAAGATGTCGGCGGCGATGCGGGCGTGCTCCAGATAGGCGTCCTTGTTGGCGTCGGGCACGGCGGCCAGGAATCCGTCGATGTAGCTCATGATGGTCCTCCTCTTCTCTGGTCAGGCCGTGACTCCTGCGCTCATTGATTATAATATGCAAGCATGAGGTTAGAAAAAATAACTGCAAGGGTCGGCCGGACCTACAACGACGCCTGCGGGGCGGCGCATGCGCTGGACCTTGTGGGGGAACGCTGGGCCCTGCTGGTGATGCGCGAACTGATGCTGGGCCCCAAGCGGTTCGGCGACCTGAAGGCCGACCTGCCGGGGATCAGCGCCAATGTGCTGACCCAGCGGCTGGAGGGGCTGGAGGCGGCCGGGATCGTGGCGCGCAAGAGGCTGCCGCCGCCCGCCTCGGTGCAGGTCTATGACCTGACCGACTGGGGTCGGGAAAGCGAGCCGATCTTTCAGGCCCTGGGCCGCTGGGCGGCGCGGTCGCCGTCCCATGACCCGACCCTGCCGCTGAGCGCAGTGTCCATGATGATGTCGCTCAGAACCATGATCGACATGGAGCGGGCGGGCGGCCTGACCCTGACGGCGGGGTTCGTGTTCGGGGACGAGACGTTCCGCATGCGGCTGGGCGGCGGCGAACTGACCGCCGCGCGCGGCCCGGTCGAGGGCGCGGATTTCGTGTTCACGGGAACCCCGCCCATGGTCGCCGGCGCCGTCTATGGCGACCAGCCGCTGGAGGCGCTGGAGGCCGGCGGCGTGTTGGCGGTCACGGGTGACCGGGCCCTGGCCCGGCGGTTCATCGACCTGTTCGAACTGCCGCCCAAGGTCGGCGCGGAGGCGGAAGCCGGCTTAGGTGGCGTCCTTACAGAGTCATGAGAAATCGTTTGATTTCAATGCTCCATCACACTCGGGACAAGCCCGAGGATGACGGATTTATCGGGGACACGACCTAGACGGTGCGGTCCAGCAGGGCGCCGATCATCTCGTCGGCGGTGCGGGCGACGACGGCGTTGGCCTTCAGGGCATGCCCCGCGGTGATGCGCTCCACCGTCTCCTCCGCCAGGGTCTCCAGCGGCGCGGCGGCGGTGCGGCGCGCGGAGGCGTCGAAGCGTTCGGCGGCCGACATCATCCCGGCGGCGGCGATGGACAGGGCCTGCATGGCGGTCGTCTCCTCTGACCTTCCCAATATGAAGCCGCCGCGTCACCGGTCCCTGAAGGAACAGGGTGAATCCATAAGTGAACACCTTATGGCCGCGATTGGTGTATAGAGCGCGCCTCCCAACGCCCGGCCCGGTCAGCGCACCCGGCCGGGCGCGGTCGTTTCGGCGGCCGCCCAAGTCAGATCAGGTTTCCGATGCCCTTTCCCGCCATCCACCCCGCGCTCGACCGCGCGCTCGTCCAGCGCGGCTACGCCGAACCCACCGCCGTGCAGGACGCCGTGCTGGAAGACGGCCTGACCGAGGCGGACCTGCTGGTTTCGGCCCAGACCGGCTCGGGCAAGACGGTGGCCTTCGGGCTGGCGGCCGCGCCGACCCTGCTGGGGGATGCGGAGCGGTTCGGCCAGACCCGCACCCCCCTGGCCCTGGTCATCGCGCCCACGCGCGAACTGGCCATGCAGGTGGCCAAGGAGTTGACCTGGCTCTATGCCGAGGCGGGGGCGCGCATCGTCACCTGCGTGGGCGGCATGGACGCGCGCCAGGAAGCCCGCGCCCTGAACGTCGGGGCCCACATCGTGGTGGGCACCCCGGGGCGACTGAAGGACCACATCGACCGTCGCAACCTGGACCTGTCGGCCCTGAAGGTGGTCGTGCTGGATGAAGCCGACGAGATGCTGGACATGGGCTTCCGCGAGGATCTGGAGTTCATCCTGGACCAGGCGCCGGCCCAGCGCCGCACCCTGATGTTCTCGGCCACCATCGCCCGCGACATCGCCGTGATGGCGAAGAAATATCAGCGCGACGCCGTGCGTATCGACACCACGGATCGCAGCCAGCCGCACCGCGACATCGAATACCGCGCCATGCGCATCGCGCCGAACCAGATCGAGCACGCGGTGGTCAACGTCCTGCGCTTCTTCGAGGCGCCCGGCGCGCTGGTGTTCTGCTCGACCCGCGAGGCGGTCAAGCATCTGCAAGGCGCCCTGCGCGAGCGCGGCTTCGCCTCGGTCGGCCTGTCGGGGGAACTGAGCCAGCGCGAGCGCACCGACGCACTGCAGGCCCTGCGCGACGGCCAGGCGCGGGTGTGCGTGGCCACCGACGTGGCGGCGCGCGGGTTGGACCTGCCGGACCTGGGCCTGGTAATCCATGCCGAACTGCCGGTGAACAAGGCGACCCTGCTGCACCGTTCGGGCCGCACGGGGCGGGCGGGCAAGAAGGGCGTGTCGGTGCTGCTGGTCCCCACCACGCGCAAGCGCAAGGCCGAGATGCTGCTGGGCTCCGCCGGGCTGGAGGCCACGTGGAGCGCCGCGCCCGGCGCCGACGAGATCATCGCCAGGGATGAGGAACGCCTGCTGGCGACCCCGATCTTCGACCAGACGGTGACCGACGAGGATTTCGCCCTGGCCCGGAAGCTGGCGACCGAACGCACGCCCGAGGAGTTGGCCTGCGCCCTCGTGCGGCTGATGCGCGCCGAGATGCCGGCGCCCGAAGACATCACCGATCCGGGCGAGGGGCCGCGCGGACGGCGTGATGCGGGCGCGGCGGTGGCCGGTTCGGCCTGGCCCACCGACCGGCTGCAGCCGCACGAGGTGGTCTGGTTCCGCGCCGACATCGGCCGGCGCAGGAACGCCGACCCCAAATGGCTGATCCCTCTGATCTGCCGCCTGGGCGGGATCGCCAAGAAGGACATCGGCTCGATCCGCGTGTTCCCCGACGAAACCCGCTTCGAGATCGCCACGGCGGTGGAGGCCCGGTTCCGCGAGGCGGTGAAGACGGCCAAGGCCGAGGTGGCGATCACGCCGTCCGAGGCCCCGGCCCAGGGCGTCGGCGGGCCGCGCCCGAACAAGCCGTTCAAGCGGCGCGACGACCGCCCGTCCGGCGAAGGGCGTCCGCATGACCGCAAGCCCTTCAAGGGCAAGCCCAAGCCCGGGTTCAAGAAGAAGCAGCGGGCGGGTTAGTAGGTAAACGACGCCGCCGGCCGCCGAGATCTCGTAGTGTAGGCCGTGTTCTGGTTGGCCGGAGCGTAGGCATGATGCTTGTGGCGTATAAAGTAACTGAATAATTATATATATTTAGTATGATTTCTTACATTTATGACAATGCCCTAGAGGCAAGGTCACATACGGAATTGTTGCATCAGGTCCGATTTTGATTCTTCCGAAAACAATGGGCCACCTACAATTTGGGCACCTGAAGCAAAATATTCCTATAATAACCCAAACAGCCATGGCGAGCATCGCTGCCAATCCGCCAAGATAATTTTCTCTGGCGAGCCAGTATGATAATGAAAAAAATACAATCAGAGCAGCATAAAATATAATTGTCATTTTTTATCTACAGTTAAACTTCCGAGTTTTTGCCTGTCAGAACTTAATCCGCACGAAGACCGCGAAGTGCGACATGAGAATTTGGGCGAGCATATATAGGCAGGTTGGAACCGGTAGGTTGCGTTGAGCTCCATCATTACCGCCCTGCGTCCACTCCCACTACTCTTCTCTTCACCCTTGTGGAGAAGGTGGCTTGTGAGAAGGTGGCCTGCGAAGCAGGCCGGATGAGGGGGCGGTTCCGCCGAACACCGAAACCTGAATCGACATGCTCATCCCCGCGCGGCATGGTTCCCTCGCTGAGCGGAGACGGACCATGTTTCACGGCGGCCATCTGAAGCGGCGGGTCAGCCAGTATGCGGCCCTGTGGCTGGGGGCGTTCCTGGTGTCCGGCGCGGGCGTTCTGATCGCCATGATCTGGATGGACCTGATGGCGGGGGCCGATCTGGTTCTGCCTCTGATGCTGGCCCTGACGGTGCTGTCGCTGGGGGCCGGTGTGGTGCTGAGTCTGATTTCGCCGCACACCCTGGGGACCAAACTGGCGGTGGTGCTGGGCGCGCTGGTCCTGCTCCTGCCGCTGCTGTGGGCGCCGGTGTCGGCGGCGGTGGTCATCGCCTTCTTCGCCGAGCGGTCGATCGAATATTCCAGCGCCTACGCCGATTTCCGCATCGGGGTCAGCCGGGTGCTGTATCCGGTCACGGCGGCCCTGTTCGGGGGCGGAGCGGTCGAGGCGATCTGGGCGGCGTTCCAGGTGCTGGCCAGCGTCGTGGGTTTCATCGCGGCGGCGGTGCGCATCTGGCCGCTGATCCGCCGGGTGCTGGGGCCCGAACCCGCCTCGGACTTGCGGTGACGCCGGGGGCGTCGCAAGCTCGCCGCAAAAGGGAGGATCGGATGAGCGAACAGGGCGCGGCCGAACGGTATCCGTCGTTCGAGGCTTTCTATCCATATTACATCCATGAGCACTCCAACCGGACCTGCCGGCGCATCCATGTGGTCGGGACCGGGCTGGTGTTCGTGGCGCTGGGGATCGCCATCCTGACCCGCAACGCCTGGTGGCTGCTGGCCATGCCGGTGATCGGCTACGGCTTCGCCTGGGTGGGCCACTTCTTCTTCGAGAAGAACAGGCCCGCCACGTTCAAATACCCCCTGTGGAGCCTGATGGGGGACTTCCGCCTGTTCTTCGAAACGGTGGGCGGGAAGCGGAAATTCTGATGGTCAGACGCCTGGCGATGATCCTGGCCGGTGCGGCGGCCTTCGCTCCGCCGGTTCTCGCCCAGTCGTTCGAGGAGGCGGTCGAACAGGCCCAGACCGCCGGGCCGGGCATGTTCCGGGAGCCGGGCGTCTTCATCAGCGAGATGGCGTCCTTGAGCCGAAGCTGGACAGTCAATGCCATCTACGGCCACTGGACCGGCGATGGCGCGGACCGGTCGCGCCGCTGGATCGTCCGCCGCGCGGTCGGCGACCGGACGGGACAGACGGCGCTGGTCTGGGCCGATTCCCGGACCTGTCCGACGGTGCGGGAGGTGCTGATCGCCATGGAGAACATGGCGCCGCCCCGTCCTCAGGTGTACGGCCTGCGCGCGGAACCGGAACAGATCGTCGTCGTCGCCGACGGCGCCCAGGTCGTCTTCCGCAGCCGCTGGTCCCAAGCCGGTTCCGAAGGCGCGCTGGTTCAATTTCAGGTCCAGGGCAACGTGAACGCCCCCCACGCCATCTGGTGGGAGGAAAGCGTCCAGGCTCTGGCCGATTGCTGGACGCCCGAGGCGCCGGAGTAGGCGAACGTCAGGCGTCCGGCGGGCAGCCCTCGAATTCGCCCGCGTCCACCACGGTCAGGGTGGACATGTTCAGCGGCATGACCGGGTTCATCGAGCCGCGCCCGTGGCCGGTGTAGAGATCGATCTTGTTGCCCTTGATGGCGCCGCCGGTGTCCGACGCATACCAGAAGCCGTCATGGACGCGGCCGTCCGCCAGGCGCAGGCCCACCGTTTCGCGGATGAACAGGCGGGTGCGCCGGGGCACCACGCGGGGGTCGATGGCGACCGTGCGCATGGCGATGGGCCGGCAACCCAGGGAATCCAGTCCCGTCGCGCCGCCGCCGCCCGCGTGATAGAGCCGCGCCGACAGCCGCCAGTCGGGATCGGCTTCGTGCAGCGACGCCTCAAAGACTGCGGCCGCCTCGGCCTGGGCCTGCTCTTCGGCCAGAACGTCGCTGTAAGCCACAGGGCCTTCCGGCGCCGGCGACAGGAACAGGGCGAGAAAGGCGGCCAAGGCGGCGGCGGTCGTCGACAGCATGATGCGGAAATCTCGGCGGCGCCGGCCCCCGAAGCGCGCCGACGGCCGCTGGATGACTCATGGAGCGGGCGAAAAAGTGGCGAGGCGGTGGAGGCTTTGCGCCGTATCCGTTAAGTCGCGTCCACCATCCCCTGGAGCCGCCGTCATGAAACGCGCCCTCATCGCCCTTTGCGCCCTCGCCGTCATGGCGGCGCCCGCCGCCGATGTGGGGGCCTGGGGCGCCACCGGCCACCGCCTGATCGGGGTGGCGGCCATGCGAGCCTTGCCGGACGAGATCCCGGCCTTCCTGCGCACCACCCAGGCGGCCACCGAGGTGGGCGAGCTGGCGCGCGAGCCGGACCGCTGGAAGGGCGGGCCGCGCACTCACGCCCGCGAGCGGGACACGGCCCACTTCATCGATCTGACCGAGGACGGGCGCGTCCTGACGGCGGCGGGGCCGGACATCGCCGCCATGCCCGAGCTGCGCAGCCAATATGAGGCGGCCCTGACCCAGGCGGGCCTCGGCGTCGATGACGCGGGCTGGCTCTATTACGCCCTGATCGACGGCTGGCATCAGCTGGTGCGCGACTTCGCCTACTGGCGCGTGCTGAACGCCGCCGAGGCGCGCGAGACGGACCCGGCGAAACGCGCCTGGTATGCCGAGGATCGCCGCCGCCGGGAGGGCCTGCTGATCCGCGACCTGGGCGTCTGGGCGCACTATGTGGGCGACGCCGCCCAGCCGCTGCACCTGACCATCCATTACAACGGCTGGGACCGGGATACGCCGAACCCGGAGGGCTTCACCACCTCGCGCCGCACCCACGGCCTGTTCGAGGGCGCCTATGTGGCCCGCGTCGCCCGCCTGGATCAGGTGGAGGCCGCCATGGCCGCGCTCGGTCCGTGCGAATGCCCGATCGAACAGCGCACCGTCCGTTACATCAACGCCGGGCTGGGCGAGGTGACGCCGTTCTACCGGCTGGAGAAGGACGGCGCCTTCAGTGAAAGTGACGCGCGCGGAGCCGAGTTCGCCGTCACGCGGCTGGGCGCCGGGGCGGGGGAGCTGCGCGACCTGATCGTCATGGCCTGGCGCGAGAGCGCGAACGCCCGTGTCGGCTGGCCCGCCGTCGCCGTGGCCGAGGTGGAGGCGGGAACCGCCGACGCCTGGGACGCCATGATCGGGACGGACTGATCCCTTGGCCCCGACGCCCGAAACGTGGCTGAGACAGGCCGTCGAGCATCAGAACGCCGGGCGGCTGGAGGACGCGGCCGGAGCGTTTGAGGCTCTGCTGGCCCTGCGGCCGGACCTGGCCGACGTGTGGTTCGACCTGGGACGGCTGCGACGGCGGCTGGGGCGCCATGAGGCGGCGCTGGCGGCCTATGACGAGGCGCTGAAGCGCGGCGTGCGCGGGCCGGAGGAGGCGCGCCTGAACCGGGCCGTGATCCTGTCCGAGGACCTGCATCGTCCGGACGACGCCCAGGCCGAGCTTGAGGCGGCGCTGAAGCTGAACCCCCGGTTCGCCCCCGCCTGGCTGAACCTGGGCAATCTGCATGAGGATCGCGGCCGCCGCGATCCGGCCCGCGCCGCCTATGAGCAGGCCCTGGCGCTGGAGCCCGGCAATGTCCTGGCCCTGGCGCGGCTGGCGTCCGTGGCGCGGACGACGGGGCCGGACGATCCTCTGATCGGGCGCCTGCGCGCGGCGCTGAAGGCCGTGGGGACTGGAAGCCCGGACGAACGCATGGCCCGCGCCGACCTGGGCTTCGCGCTGGGCCGGATGCTGGACGAGGCCGGGGCCTATGACGAGGCGTTCGCCGCCTACGGCCAGGCCAACCGCGACAGCCGCCTGATCCCCGGCCCGCCCGGCGCGCGCTATGACCGGGCGGCGCAGGAGGCGGTGGTCGACCGGCTGATCGCGGCCTTTCCGGCGGCCGAGAATACTGAAAGGGACGGCGAGGGCGGCGAGGACGCGCCCGTCTTCATCTGCGGCATGTTTCGCTCCGGCTCGACCCTGGCTGAACAGATCCTGGCGGCGCACAGCCGGGTGACGCCGGGCGGCGAGCTGGAGCTGCTGCCCGCGATGGTGCGGCGCGAACTGCAACCCTGGCCGGACAGCCTGGCGACGCTGGATGAGGCGAAGGTCGCGGCCCTGCGCGCGGCTTATCTGGAGGGGCTGCGCGCCCGCCTGCCCGGCGCCGACGTCGTCACCGATAAGCGGCCGGACAATTTCCTGCACGTGGGCCTCATCAAGACCCTGTTCCCCCGTGCGCGCATCGTCCACACGCGGCGCGACCCGCTGGACAATTGCCTGTCCTGCTGGTTCCTGCACCTCAGCCACGCCATGCCCTGGGCGCTGGACCTTGAGGACGCGGCCCACTGGCTGATCCAGCAGGAGCGGCTGATGGCGCACTGGAAGTCCCTGTGGCCGGACGACATCCACACCCTGGACTACGACGCCCTGGTGGCCGATCCGAAGGTGAAGGTCCGCGACCTGCTGGCCTTCTGCGGTCTAGACTGGGAGGACGGCTGCCTGTCGTTCCATGCGCTGGACAACGCCGTCAGGACCGCCAGCGTCTGGCAGGTGCGCGAGCCGCTGTATCGCCGCGCTTCGGGCCGCTGGCGCAACTACGAGCGCCACGTGGGGCCGCTGAAGGCCGCGCTGGATAGAGGCCGCGCATGATCGCCCCGACCCCGCCCGCCGTCATCCTCGACAAGTCCCAGTTGGCCGACTACATCGGCGCGGTGGCGCGCGTCATGGCCAACTTCGGCCTCAGCGACCTGCGTCTGGTCGCCCCGCGCGACGGCTGGCCCCAGGACCGCGCCTGGGCCACCGCGTCGGGCGCCGACTGGGTGCTGGAGGGCGTGCGGGTGTTCGACACGGTCAGCGAAGCGATCGCCGACCTCAACACCGTCTTCGCCACCACCGCCCGCCCGCGCGAGACGCGCCAGCCGGTGCGGACGCCGCGCGAGGCGGCGGGCGTGCTCTATGACGACACGGCCTCGGGTCTGCGCGCGGGCCTGCTGTTCGGCGGCGAGCGGGCGGGGCTGGAGACCGTGGACATCGCCCTGTGCGCCGGGATCGTCACCATTCCCATCGACCCGCGCCACCATTCCCTGAACCTGGCTCAGGCCGTGGCGATCAACGCCTATGAGTGGCGCACCCGCGTGCTGGACGCGCCGCCGCCGAAGTTCCGCGAGGGTGAGCCGCCCGCGCCCAACGCCCTGCTGCTGGGCATGTACGAACACCTGGAGGCCGAACTGGAGGCGGGCGGCTTCTTCCACCCGCCCGAGAAGAAGCCCTCCATGAGCCGCAACCTGCGCGTCATGCTGGGCCGCGCCGCCTTCACCGAGCAGGAGGTGGCGACGTTTCGCGGCGTGGTCCACGCGCTATCGAAAGGGCGCGGACGGGTCCTGGCCAAGCTGGCGGAGAAGAAGGCGCGGGGCGAGTGAAGGCGGGTCCGGCCATCTCTGACCGAGATCGCCGGATGTGTCGCCTTCCGGGCCTGACCGACATTTCTCCCTCCCCTTCATGGGGAGGGCGGTCGGCGCGAAGCGACGGCCGGGTGGGGTGGACTCGGCGACATATGCGCTGTTTCGCCTTGCCGCCCCCACCCGCTTCGCCTTCGGCTCAGCCCCCTCCCCATGAAGGGGAGGGAGAACGCTGTGCGGAATGAGCCGAGGAAGCGGCGTGGATCAGTCGATCTCCAGCAGGTCGCGCCAGCGCCAGGACGGGGCGCCCAGCGCCAGGCGGGCGCCGTCGGCGAAGGTGATGAGGGCCAGGCCCCGCACCGGCTGGTCACGGCATTCGGGCGGGGCGAAGGCGACCTCCAGGGCGATGGCCTGGCGCACGCCGGCCAGTCCGCGCCCGGCCTGGCCGGGGCTTTGCAGCCACTGGCCGTCCCAGATCTGGATGGCGCGGCCCGAGGCGTTCAGGTCGCGGTGCGTGGCGGCGATCAGGCCGCTGATCCGCGCGTCGTCGCGCAGCGCCGCCTGAAGCCGGGCCAGCAT
>JAEZCL010000001.1 GCA_023433585.1 Pseudomonadota bacterium | reverse complement strand
TCAGGTGCCGACGCGGCGTGTCTCGTAGGCCCACATCACGATCTCGACGCGGTTGCGGGCGTTGAGCTTGCGCATCAGGGCGGCGATGTGGGTCTTGACGGTGCTGAGGCTGATGGACAGCTCATCGCCGATCTCGCTGTTGGTCCGCCCGCGAGCGGCAGCCAGCAGAACCTGTTCTTCGCGAGCGGTCAGCGGCTCGACAGGCTCAGGTGGCACCGAGCGCGGGCGGCTGTTCGCGAAGGAGGACAGGAGCCTCGCGGTGATGTTCGGTGCGATCAGGGCGTCGCCCCGGGCCGCGGCATGGACGGCCTGGGTGAGCATCTCGGCGCCGGCGTCCTTGAGGAGGAAGCCGCGGGCGCCTGCCTTGAGCGCGCCGTAGACGTACTCGTCGAGGTCGAAGGTGGTGATGACGACGACGGCCAGAGGATCGGCGACGTCGGCCCCGGCGAGCCGGCGGGTGGCTTCGATCCCGTCGACCTCGGGCATGCGGATGTCCAGCAGGCACACATCGGGACGCAGCGAACGGGCCATGGAGATCGCCCGGCGGCCGTCGGCGGCGTCGCCGACGACCGCGATTCACGGTTGGGCGTTCAGGATCATGCAGAGCCCTGCCCTGACGATGTCCTGGTCGTCAGCGACCAGCACGCGGATGGTCATGACGTGCGCGCTGTCCGAGGCAGCGAGGCGTCGACGCTCCAGCCGCCGTCCGCGGCAGGTCCCGCCCGGAGGGTGCCGCCGAGCAGGCTCGCCCGCTCGGCCATGCCGCGCAGCCCGTAGCCGGCGTGCGAAGAGCTGGTCGTGGTCGCCTCGCCGTCATCGCGTACCCGCAGGTGCACCTGGTCGCGGGATGCGGTGACGTCGACGGTGACTCCGGTGGCGCCGCGGGCGTGGCGGGTCGCGTTGGTGACCGCCTCGGCGGCGATCAGGTAGAGGGCGGTGCCGACTGCCGGCTCAACGGCCTCGGCGTCACCGGAGACCTGCACGCGGACGCCCAGCACCTCGCCGCCGGGACGAGCGAGTCGTTCGATGTCCACCACTCCTCGCCGAGGGGCGAGATCGGCGTCCGTACCGTCGCGCAGCACGCCCACGAGGGCTCGCATCTCCCTGAGCGTCCGGGACGCCTCTTCCTCGATGGTGACCAGGGTGGCCAGCGCGCGCTCCGGATCTGCGGCGGCCAGCGCGCGACCTGCCTGTGCCTGGACGGCGATGGCCGAGACGTGATGGCCGACCGTGTCGTGCAGCTCGCGGGCGAGTTCGTTGCGCTGGTGGAGCCGGACCTGCTCGACGTCGCGCTCGTGGCTTCTGGTGCGGTAGCGCACTGCCGCTCCGAGCGCGGCAGAGCACAGGAAGAAGCCGTAACCGGCGACCTTCTCCGCGGGTGAGGTCGACTCCGCGACGAGGGTGACGGGTAGCCAGATGAGGATGATGCCGAGTCCGAGGGCAGCCTCACGACCTGCTCCCCAGCGCAGCAGGGCGTAGGGCAACACGAGCAGCCCTGCGATGCCCAGCAGACCGGTGGCGTCGATGACCGCGATCCTCGCGATGTCGAAGAGGAGAACGGCTCCGAAGGCAACGCTTACCGCGGCCAGCGGTCGCGTGCGTCGATACAGCAGGCACGCTGCGACCACGACGCTGACACCGACCAGCAGCGGCGCCCATGCCCTGTCGTCGCGCAGCAGCATCTCGACGACCGAGATCACGACAAGAGCCGAGGACAGCGCCCAGTCCCGCCACAGACGCACCGGCGCACCTGTGGGGCGAGGCTCAGCCCAGATCCCAGCAAGCATGCTTCCCCCTTTTCCGAGAACGTAAGGGGGCCGCCCCTCGGGCGGATCAGCCGAAAGTACGGCGAGTTTCCCGCGCCCGGGGCCAGGACAGCCCGAGCCCGCAAGCGGATGTGACGCCCGCCGACGCTGGTCAGTGTGGAGACATCGAGTGAGCCGACCCGGCTGACGCCAGCAGACAGGAGACGTGATGACCAGAACCGACAGACGGGCCGGTGCGCTCCAGGAAGCGCACCTCCCGGTCCAGGCGAAGCTCGCCGCGGCCTGGGCCAGCTTCATGTTCCTCTACATCTACGTCGACTACCTCGCCCTGTACAAGCCCGGCTTCATCGACGACATCCTGGCCGGCGCCGTGCACGAGTTCGACACGGGCCCGACCTTCGTCGCCCTCGCGCTCACACTCATGGCCGTCCCGATCCTCATGATCCTGCTCTCCACGACGCTCCCCGCCCGTGTCAACCGCGCCACCAACCTCGTCGTGGCAACGCTCTACATCCCCGTCACGGCGTACAACGCGGACGGCGAGTCCTGGGCCTACCTCTACTTCTACGGCTTCTCCATCGGGCTCGAACTGCTGCTCCTGGCCTTCATCCTGCGCGCCGCATGGACCTGGCCCCGGGCCATTCGAGCCACCGCCGGCCGCGACCTCGCCGACGTGGCGGGGAATTCTGCCGTCACCGCCGGTTAGGCAGGGGGAACCAACGGGCAGGTCCAGGTCCCTTAATGAGGTATGGGCTTGCTTCGCAGAGCGGAACCCGCCGGCTACGAGGACTTCGTCGCCAGCCGGTACCGCGAGATCGTCCGCTTCGGCGCGCTGCTGACCGGTGACGGCCGGCTGGGCGAGGACCTCGCCCAGGAGGGTCTGATCGCGGCCTACCGGTCGTGGCACCGGTTGGGCGTGCCGGAGGGGCGACCGGAGGCGTACGTCCGGCAGGTGATGGTCCGTGCCGCGATGCGGGCAAGGCGCCGGCGCTGGCGCGACGAGGTAC
>JAEZCL010000069.1 GCA_023433585.1 Pseudomonadota bacterium | reverse complement strand
GACCAGACCCTGCTGGTCCAGTCCGGCAAGCCGGTCGGGGTGTTCCGGACGCATGAGGACGCGCCGCGGGTGCTGATCGCCAACTCCAACCTGGTGCCGAAGTGGGCGACCTGGGAGCATTTCCACGCGCTCGATCGCAAGGGGCTGATGATGTACGGCCAGATGACGGCCGGCTCGTGGATCTACATCGGCACCCAGGGGATCGTTCAGGGCACCTACGAGACCTTCGCCGAGGCGGGCCGCCAGCATTACGGCGGCGACTGGTCGGGCAAGTGGATCCTGACGGCGGGCCTGGGCGGCATGGGCGGGGCGCAGCCGCTGGCGGCGACCATGGCGGGCGCGTCGTGCCTGGCCATCGAGTGCCAGCGCAGCCGCATCGAGATGCGTCTTCGCACCCGCTATCTGGACGTCATGGCCGAGACACTGGACGAAGCGCTGGCGCTGCTGAAGCAGTCGATCGAGGATGGAAAACCTCAATCTATCGGCCTATTGGGCAATGCGGCTGACATTCTGCCTGAACTTGTGAAGCGCAGCGTTCGCCCCGATCTGGTCACCGACCAGACCAGCGCCCATGATCCCGTCAACGGCTACCTGCCCTCCGGCTGGACCGTCGCGGAGTGGGAGGCGAAGCGCCAGTCCGATCCCGCCGCCGTCGAGGCCGCCGCGCGCGCCTCCATGGCCGTGCATGTGAAGGCCATGCTGGATTTCCACGGCCAGGGGATCCCCACCACCGACTACGGCAACAACATCCGTCAGGTCGCCTTCGATGAGGGAGTCGAAAACGCCTTCGACTTCCCCGGCTTCGTGCCCGCCTATATCCGCCCCTTGTTCTGTCGCGGGATCGGGCCGTTCCGCTGGGCGGCGCTGTCGGGCGATCCGGAGGACATCCACAAGACCGACGAGGCCATGAAGCGCCTGTTCCCTGACAATGCGGGGCTGCACCGCTGGCTGGACATGGCCGGCGAGCGCATCGCCTTCCAGGGTCTGCCCGCGCGCATCTGCTGGATCGGCCTGGGCGACCGGCACCGAGCGGGGCTGATGTTCAACGAGATGGTCGCGTCGGGCGAGCTTTCGGCGCCCATCGTCATCGGGCGGGACCATCTGGATTCCGGTTCGGTGGCCAGCCCGAACCGCGAAACCGAGTCAATGATTGACGGGTCGGACGCCGTGTCCGACTGGCCCTTGCTGAACGCCCTGCTGAACACGGCCTCGGGCGCCTCCTGGGTGTCGCTGCACCACGGCGGCGGGGTGGGCATGGGATACTCCCAGCACTCCGGCGTGGTCATCGTCGCTGACGGCACGGTCGAGGCGGCGAAACGCCTGGAGCGCGTCCTGTGGAACGACCCGGCCACCGGCGTCATGCGCCACGCCGACGCCGGATACGACATCGCCCGTGACGCCGCGCGCGAGCACGGCCTGAACCTGCCCTCGCTGGAGACCGTCTGATGACCATCATGATCGGCGCCGAGAAGCTGACTGTTAATCAGTTGCGCACCCTGGCCACGGAGCCCGCGCCGGTCGCCATCGCCTCGTCCGCCCTGGACCTGTTGGACCAGGGCGCGGCGACGGTGGCCAGGATCGTGGACAGCGGCCGCACCGTTTACGGCGTCAACACCGGCTTCGGCCTGCTGGCCAACACCCGCATCAATGACGCGGACCTGGAGACGCTGCAGAAGAACCTGGTGCTGTCCCACGCCTGCGGGGTCGGCGACGCCCTGCCTCACCAGACCGTGCGCCTCATCATGGCGCTGAAGATCGCGTCGCTGACGCGCGGCGCCTCGGGCGTGCGGCGCGAGACGGTGCAGTTGCTGGCCGAGATGCTGAACCGGGGGCTGGTCCCGCTGATCCCGGCCAAGGGTTCTGTCGGCGCCTCGGGCGACCTGGCGCCCCTCGCCCACCTGGCCGCCGCCATGATCGGCGAACCGCGCCAGAGGGTCTGGTCCGGAGACGCCTGGGAACCGGCGAACATCGCGCTGGAGAAAGCCGGCCTCGCCCCCGTGACGCTGGCGGCCAAGGAAGGCCTGGCGCTGCTGAACGGCACCCAGTGCTCGACCGCGCTCGCCCTGGTCGGTCTGTTCCGCGCCGAAAACCTGTTCCGCACGGCTCTGGTGACCGGCGCCCTGTCCACAGACGCCCTGAAAGGCTCGGATGCCCCGTTCGACGCCCGAATCCATGACCTGCGCGGCCAGCCCGGCCAGATCGACACCGCCGCCGCCCTGCGCGCCCTGATGGCGGACAGCGCCATCCGCGACAGCCACCGTGACGACTGCGAACGGGTGCAGGATCCCTACTCCTTCCGCTGCCAGCCCCAGGTGATGGGGGCGATCCTCGACGTGATGCGCGCCGCCGCCCGCACCCTGGTCATCGAGGCCAACGCCGCCACCGACAATCCGCTGGTCTTCCCCGACACGGGCGACGTGCTGTCGGGCGGCAATTTCCACGCCGAGCCGGTGGCTTTCGCCGCCGACCAACTGGCCCTGTGCATCGCCGAGATCGGCAGCCTGTCCGAACGCCGCACGGCCATCCTGATCGACCCGAAGATGAGCGGCCTGCCCGCCTTCCTGACCCGCGATCCCGGCCTGAACTCCGGCTTCATGATCGCCCAGGTGACGGCGGCGGCTTTGGCGTCGGAAAACAAGATGCTGGCCCATCCGGCGGTGGTGGACACCATCCCCACCTCGGCCGGGCAGGAAGACCATGTGTCGATGGCCACCCACGGCGCGCGGCGCCTGGGCGACATGGCGGACAATGTGGTGAACATCCTGGCCGTCGAATTGCTGGCCGCCGCCGAGGGGATCGAGCATCACCGGCCGCTGAGATCCTCAGCTCCGCTGGAGCAGGCCCTGAACCAGCTGCGCACGGTGGTCACGCCGATCCCCGTCGACCGCTACTTCGCCGATTGCATCCAGAGCGCCGCCGAGGTGGTGGATCGGGGCCGGCTGTCCTCGTTATGCCCCGAGGGCGTGGCGCTGGCCTGACGGCCTATTCCCGCCGCTCGATGCTGATGACATAGGCGCCGGTGGAGCCGGGTGCATAGCTGTTGGCGCGCACCGTGTGCCAACCGGACTGGCTGATCTCGTGCTCGATCAGGGAATTGGTGTCCGACAGGCCGTCGTCGTCCGAGGCCAGAACCTCGAACTCATCAGCCAGGCCGCGCCCGAGCATCAGGAAGGCGTCGAATTCGTTGGACACCATGGTGATCCGCAGCCGGTCCCCCGACCGGGCCTGGAACCGGTAGTCGTCGTAGAAGCTGGAATCCCCCGGAGCCATGCTGTCGTTCTCGTCCAGCGCGCCGCGCACCGTGGCGCCGATCAGCAGGCTGCCCGCCACCGGCGCGGGGCCCCGGTCGGTCATCTCAAGTGCATAGAGGCCCCGGCCGCCGCCCCCGAACGAGGAGGCCCGCACCACATAGGCGCCGGTCTCCGGCAGGGTGAAATTCAGCCGGGAGTTCAGCCCCTCGCCCAGGCCGTCGTCGTCAGAGGCCAGGACTTCGAAATCCCCGTCCGCGCGGCCGATGTAGAGATAGGTGTCGAAGTCGCCCGAACGCATGACGATCTGCACCCGCTGATCCTCGACGCCGTTGAAGCGATAGGCGTCGAAACGGCCGCCGGAATCGCCTTGGGCGCTGGCGTCCGTGATCTCGCCCTGAACGGACTGTCCGAACGACAGGGGCGACGGTTCGGGATCGGGCTGCACCTCGGTCGCTGACAGGGTGTAGGCGCCCGTTCCCCAACCGCCGAAGGACCGGGCCCGCACCTCATAGCGCCCGCCTTCGGCGAAGGTGTGGACCAGACGCGAATTCAGGCCCTGGCCCGCGCCGTCATCGTCATAGGCGATGGCTTCATATCCGGACGCACCGTCGCGGCCCAGTTCGATATAGCTGTCGAAGTCGTCCGACGTCATGGCGAAGGCGACCCGTTGCCCCGCTCTCGCCTGGAAGGCGTAGCCGACATAGCCGATCCCGTTCGCATCCTGGGGGGCGTCATCGCCCAACTGGCCCGCGACCTCGTCACCCACGGCCAGAGACGCCAGGACGGGCGGCGGCGGCGAATCGGCCAGCGACAGGACATAGGCGCCCTCTGCGCCCGCCCAGAGGCCGGCGGCGCGGATCACATAGTCGCCGGTCTCGGGAACGGTGAACCGGATGAGGGAATTCAGGCTGCCCCCGCTGTCGTCATTGACGGCCAGCTCCTCGAAACCGCCGTCGCGTGAAGCCCGGCCCACATACAGGATGGGGTCGAAGTCGTCGCTGTTCAGGCGGATGTCGACACGTTCGCCGGCGCGGCCTCGGAAGCGATAGGCGTCGTACAATTCCTCCTGATCCAGTTCGGCGTCGCCCGGCGTCAGTTCGCCGGAGACCTCGCCTCTCGCGTCGATGGAGACCGGCGCGGGCGTCGGCGGCGCAGGGGGCCGTTGGCGGAGCGTCAGGGTGTAGGCGCCTCGGGAAGCCGCGTCGAAGCCGCGCACCCTGACCCGATAAAGCCCTTCCTGTTCGGCCGTGAAACGCAGCAGGGCGTCGGGGTATCCCCCGCCGTCATCATCGGCAAGCAGAGGCTGGTCCCACTCGTGATAGCCGTCCAGATAGACAATGAGATAGGAATCGAAGTCCCCGGAGCTCAGCGCGACCGAGAATCGCTCACCCGCCTCGGCCCGCATCAGATAGTCGTCATAGAGGTATTCGTCGTCGTTCCAGGACGCGAGGCGGCTCCGTTCGTCGCCGTCCTCGAGCACGCCGCTGGTCGGCGAACCCCTGGTCAGCCAGGGCGTTTCCCGGAATGCTTCCTGGGACGTTTCCTGAAACGTTTCCTGGGCCATGGCTGGCGCGGCCGTCATCAGCGCCAGGGCGCCGGCGGCGGCGAGGCGGAAGCGAATGGACGTCATGTTGAACCCCCTTGTCTGCGCTCCGATCATAGACGCCGATCCGGCGCGGCTGTAAATCGCCAGTCGCAAACGATTTCTGACAGGGATGATGATGGCCGAGGCACAACGGATCGACGGCAAGGCGTTCGCCGGGGGCCTGGTTGACCGCATCGCCCGCGCCGTGACCGATCTTCAGGCGCGCCATGGACTGAAACCGGGCCTGGCGGTGGTGATCGTGGGCGAGGATCCGGCCAGCCAGATCTATGTGCGCAACAAGGGCGAACGGACCCTGGCGGCCGGGATGCGCTCCGATACGCACCGTCTGCCCGCCGAGACGACCCAGGACGCGCTGCTGGCCCTGATCGCCGAGCTGAACGCGGACCCCGGCATCCACGGGATCCTGGTCCAGCTGCCCCTGCCCGCCCACATCGATTCCAGCGTGGTGCTGGGCGCCATCGACCCGGACAAGGACGTGGACGTGTTCCATGTGGTCAACGCCGGACGGCTGGCGACGGGCCTGCCCGGGCTGGTTCCCTGCACCCCATTGGGCAGTCTGATGCTGCTGAAGGACCGGCTGGGCGATCTCGGCGGCCTGAACGCGGTGATCGTCGGGCGCTCCAACATCGTCGGCAAGCCCATGGCGCAGCTGCTGCTGGCCGAGAATTGCACCGTGACCGTCGCCCATTCGCGCACCCGCGACCTGCCGGCCCTGTGCCGCACCGCCGACATCCTGGTGGCCGCCGTGGGCCGCCCCGAGATGATCCGGGGCGACTGGATCAAGCCGGGCGCGACGGTGATCGACGTGGGCATCAACCGTGTTCCTTCGGCCGATCCCGAAAAGGCGGCCCAGGGCAAGACGCGAGTGGTGGGGGACGTGGCCTTCGCCGAAGCGGTCCAGATCGCCGGGGCGATCACGCCGGTCCCGGGGGGCGTGGGCCCCATGACCATTGCGTGCCTGCTGATGAACACCTACACCAGCGCCTGTCGGGCGGCGGGCCTCGACCCCCTGATCCCCGACGCTTGATGAACGTTCGGTCTCGCGGAATAGTCCGGTCAGACGAACGGGAGATTCCGCGATGAGATCGAAGCGCGCCTGGCTTGCACCGGTCCTCGTTCTGGCCCTGACGCCCGCCATGGCGGGATGCGGCTACAACGCCATCCCGACGAAGGAAGAGCGCGCCCGCGCCGCCTGGGGCGACGTGCAGAGCCAGTATCAGCGCCGCGCCGATCTGGTCCCCAATCTGGTCGCTACTGTCCAGGCGGCGGCGGTGCAGGAACGCACCGTCCTGAACGAGGTCATCGAGGCCCGCGCCCGCGCCACGGCCGTCAGCGTCAGCCCCGACGACGCGGCGGCCATGGCCCAGTTCCAGGAATCCCAGTCCGAACTGGCCGGCGCCCTGTCGCGGCTGCTGATGGTGGTGGAGAACTATCCCCAGCTTCAGTCCAACCGGAATTTCCTCGAGCTTCAGTCGCAGCTGGAGGGCGCGGAGAACCGCATCGCCATCGCCCGGCGCGACTACAATGAGGCCGTGCGCGACTACAACACCGAGCTTCGCACCTTCCCCGGCGTGATCTGGGCCTCCACGTTCCACGGCGGCGCCGAGCCCATGCAGCCGTTCGAGGCGACCGAGGCGGCCCAGACCGCGCCGCAGGTGAACTTCAATCTGGACGCGCCGCCGGCCTCGGCAGGCCAGGCGCCGCCCGCCGGCCAGTGAGCCTTCGATCCTTCACATGGGCCGTGGTTCTGGCCGTCGCCTGGCTGGCGGCGGTCGGAGCGGCGGCCCAGGCGTTTCCGGAGCTGACCGGGCGGGTCGTGGATCAGGCGGGGCTGCTGACCGCCGAGCGAGAGGCGGCCCTGACCGAACGGCTGGAGGCGCTGGAGGCCCAGACGTCCGACCAACTGGTGGTGGTCACGGTCGACAGCCTGGAGGGTCGACCCATCGAGGACTACGGCTATCAGCTGGGTCGGGCCTGGGGCATCGGCCAGGAAGGGCGGGACAATGGCGTACTGCTGATCGTGGCGCCGAACGAACGCAAGGTCCGCATCGAGGTGGGATACGGGCTGGAGCCGGTCCTGACCGACGCCCTGTCGGCCCGCATCATCCATGACGAAATCCTACCCGCCTTCCGCACGGGCGGCTTCGAGCGTGGCGTCACCCAGGGCGTGGACGCCATCATCGGCCAGCTGACGCTGGACCGCGAAGAGGCCCTGGCCCGCGCCCGGGAGGCGGAGCGGCCGGAGCCGACCATGCTGTGGAGCGTGCTGATCGTGGTCGGCGTGTTCCTGGCCCTGGGGGCGATCGGGGCGATCCAGGCCGGCCGCGCGCCAGGTCGGCGCGGACGACGGCGGCGCGATGGGCTCACCCCCATCCTGGTGTGGATGGCCGCCGAGGCCGCGCGCGGCGGGTCAGGCGGCTCGGCAAGCGGATCGGGCGGCGGATTCGGGGGTGGATTCGGGGGCGGTTTCAGCGGCGGAGGCGGCAGTTTCGGCGGCGGCGGCGCCTCCGGGGGCTGGTGAGATGAAATTCGGCCCCGAAGAGCACGCCCGCATCACCGCCGCCATCGCCGAGGCGGAAAAGGCCACGGCGGGCGAAATCTTCTGCGTCTATGCGCGGCGGGTCTCGAGCCATGCGGACGCGGTGCTGGCCTGGGCCGCGGGCCTGGCCCTGACCCTGCCGCTGCTGATGCTGCCGTTCGGCTTCAACCCGGCCTGGCTGCCCGGCCTTTCGGCTGGATGGACAGCGGCGCACCTGGCGGCGTCCGAGATCACCGTCGGCGCCGCCTTGGCGGCCTACGCCGCCGTACAGCTGCTGGTGTTCTCCACCACTTGCCTGATCGGCCTCATTCCGAACGTGCGCCGTTGGATGACGCCGCGCAGCCTGCGCGCGGCCCGATGCCGACGCGCGGCCATGGCCCAGTTCCTGGCTCACGGCCTGCATGCCACCCGAAACCGCACCGGGGTTCTGATCTTCGCCTGCGAGGCCGATCATCATGTGGAGGTCATCGCCGACCGCAACATTCACCAGGCCGTGGACGCCGAGGTGTGGATGGACGCCGTGGCGGCGCTGGCCCAGGGGCTGAAGGCGGACCGCGCGGCCGAGGGCTATGAACGCGCCGTCGCCCTCGTCGGCGGCGTGCTGGCCGAACGGTTCCCGCCCGCGCCCAGCGACCGCAACGAGCTGCCGGACCGGCTGGTCGAACTCTGATTCGTCCCAACGCAGCCGTTTTTCGGGCTCAAAACCTTCATTCCGACCGCCTATAGTCCGGGCTTCATGCCCCGCCTTCTCACCTACAATGTGCATCGTTGCGTCGGCGCGGATCGACGGCTGGACGTGGCGCGGGTCGCCGCCGTCATCGCCGACATGGAGCCGGACATCGTCTGCCTGCAGGAGCTGGACGTGGGCCGCGCGCGCACCGGCGGGGTGGATCAGGCCCACGCCATCGCCGAGCGCCTGGACATGAGCTTCCAGTTTCACCCGGCCGTGCGGGTGGAGAAGGAGCTTTACGGCGACGCCATCCTGACGCGCCTGCCCGAACAGCTCGTGCGCGCCTCGGCCCTGCCCACCCTGCCGCGCATGCGGGGGCTGGAGCCGCGCGGCGCCCTGTGGAGCCTCATCACGGTCGACGAGGTCGAGATCAACGTCATCAACACGCACCTGGGCCTGATCCCGCGCGAACAGCGGCTGCAGGCCGCCGCCCTGATCGGTCGGGAATGGGCCTCATCGCCGGACATGACCGGGCCGGTGATCCTGACCGGGGATTTCAACGCCACCTCGATCACCCGCCCCTATCAGATCCTGGCCCGCAAACTGGACGATGCGCAAAGGCGACTGGGCCTGAAGCCGAGCCTGAAGACGTTTCCCTCGGGCTTTCCGGCCATCCGCATCGATCATTGCTTCGTCAGCCCCGAGGTGCGCGTAACGGGCGCGCGGACCGGCGCCTCGCCCCTGGCGCGCATGGCCTCGGATCACCTGCCGCTGGCGATCGATTTCGAGGTGTCGCCGCCGTCCGGCGACTGAGCCAGACGAGGCCAGCCCTTGCGCCGACGCATCCACGGCCACCAGGCGTCGTCCGAGCCGTGGGGATCGCCGAACTGCCATTCGGCCATGATCCGGTCCAGCCGTCTCGGCGCCTGAACGCCGAGCCGAATCATCCGGTCGCCGCCAAAGGACAGAATCGCGCGGCCCACCGACGGGGACAGGTCCTCCGCCGCCGCATAGGCCTCGGTCCCCATGCCCAGGAAATGAGCGATCAGCCGGCGCCTGAGACGGCGGGCGAAGGCGCGCCCCTCATCGGTCGCGGCCACGGCCGCCACGTCGCATTCGCTGTCGAAGCCCTGGGAGCGATTGTTCAGATTGGTGGAGCCGATCCGCACCAGCTCATCGTCGATGATCGAGACCTTGGAGTGGACGATGATCCGTTCGCCCTCCTCGGTGCGCGGACAGAAGGCGGTGAAGCGATCATGAAGGTCCGCCGCCTCAAGACGGCGCAGAACCTCCGCGCGCGCCGTGTCCATGGTCAGCCGGTCGAACCAACTGGGGCTTTCGGCGGTCGAGACGATCACAACCTCTGGCCCGTCGGGCTCCCTCAGCCGCTCGGCCAGGGCCTGGGCGATCACCGGCGAGGTGACGTACTGGTTCTCGAGATAGATCAGCCGCCGCGCCCGCCGGATGGCGTCCAGGTGCAGACTCAGATTCTCCCGCACCAGCGGGCGGCGGCCCCAGGCCGGGTCGGTGCGGGCCACGCCGACCTCGACATCCGTCAGATCCGCCTCCACGCCGTCCGGCCAGGGATCATGATCCGCCCGGATCGGCAGGACCGCCTCGCGCGTCGCCCGGAACCAGCGCCGCCGCGCCAGGTCGCTCAAGGCCCGCGCGGCCGGGCCGTCCATGACGCACATCACCTCGTGCCGGGGCGGACAGATGGCGCCGGACGGCGTGCACCGCCGGGGATCGCCGTCCAGATGCTCCTCGGAATCCCAGCGGTCCGTGGCGATGTCGCCGCCGCCGCAGAACGCCACCGCGTCGTCGACGATCACCACCTTCTGATGATGGCAGGCGCCCAGCGGCCCGGGATTGTCGAGGCGGAAATCCACTGTGCGGCGGCGGAACCAGCGCTGGGCCCGTTGCGGGAAGAACCCCTGCGAGGCGGCGATCAGCAGGGGCGACTTCCAGATCAGCAGCCGCACGTCCAGCTCCGGGTTCTGCTTTATCATCATGCGCAGCAGATGGCCGATCTCGGCCTGTCGGTCGCCGGGCCGGGTTTCGGGATTGAGACGTGTGCGCGGATCGAACTGCCAGCCCAGCACCACGACGGAACGCCGGGCCTTGGACAGGGCCGAGGCCAGGGCGTCGAAATAGGCCGCGTTCTCCATGAGCACGGCGAACCGCCCGGCGCGCCTTACGCGCCAGCAATTGTCACCGGGCCTCAACCATGTATCCGCGCGCATCATGCCCCGCCTTGTGACACGGCATCGTGACGCCTTTTGGCGAGCGATGCGACAGCCGTTCCAGCAAAGACGTCCTGCGCCGCGCGAGGTTCCGCCGATCGATCATAAATGGCCAAGGTTGCCGCTAAGCTGGTTCGGGCGCATAAACGCTCGGCGCGAAACAAGGGAGACATGGGCGATGCAGGCGGTGATCGACTTCATCGTCGGACTGGTGGCGGCGCTGGCCGCCCTCGCCTTGGCTCAATTCGGCGTCGATGTGAACACGCCGCACCAGAACGAGCGCGAGATCCGCCGCATCGTGGACTGTCCCGAGCCACCCGCCGGCGCGGCCATGGCCAAGGCGCCGTCGCGGACCTGCTGAACCGGATCACCGATACGCCGAAACCGGCATGCTGGGGGCGATGCCGCCTTTGCGTGGGCGCCGTGAACGGCTAGGTTCTCCTTTCGCGCGAAACCTGGGACGGTCCGACGATCCGCGCGGTCGGACCACGGGGTCTGTCTATGACGAAACGAAGCCGGCAGTCGACGAAACCGGAAGCCGAGGCGGACGAGCCGCCCGAGGCCGCCGACGCCGCGCGTTCCGAAGCCGCCTCTGCTGAGACCGCCCCTGGCGAAGCCGCTCCCGACGAGCCGCCCCCGCGCCCCATGTCTGAGCGCCAGCGCCGCCGCCTGGCTGAGCAGGAACGCAAGGCCCGGGAGGCCGAGGAGGAAGAGCGCCGCCTGACGCGCGAGGCCGAAGAAGCCGCCGTGGCTGCGGCCATGGCAGACATCCGCGCCCAGATGGCCGACGAGGCGCACCAGCCGCCCGCCATGGTCGATGAAACCGACCCCCTCGCCGCCTCCCAGACGCCTGTCACAACGCCCGCCGCCCTGCCCGCCGTCGCCGTGACGCCTGCGGGCGGCCGCCACGCCTATCTGATCGCCGCCATCGCCGTCGTACTGTGGATCGGCGGAGTCGCCGCCTGGGCCGCGTTCCAGGCGGGCGCGGGGCTGAGCGGGCTCGATCCGCTGCAGATCGCCATCTATGGCCTGCTGGCGCTGGCGCCGGCGGGGCTGGCCATCCTGCTGGCCCAGTCGGTGCGCCAGGGCGCACATCTGGCGGCCGAGACGCGGCGCGCCCGCGCCCTGGCCGACGCCATGATCGCCCCCACGGCGCTGGCCGCAGAACAGGCCGGCGTCGTGGTCTCCGCCCTTCGCGGCGACATCGACCAGTCTTCTCTGGCCGTGGAGCGCGCCCGCAACGAACTGGCGGCGTTGCGCCAGGCCCTGAGCGAGGAGACCGATCGCCTGACCGAAGCGGCCGAGACAGCCCAGCGTTCGGCGCGGCGCCTGGCCGAACAGCTGAACAGCGAACGCAGCGGTCTGCAGACCCTGTCCGGCGAACTGGAGAAACAGGCCGCCGGCGTGGTGGATGCGGTGGAGCGCCAGTCGCGCATGGTGGCGGACGCCTCGGACCTGGCCCAGACCCAGCTGCGCGAGGCCGAGGCGGCCCTGGCCGCTCGCGCCGCCGACATGGCCGCCGCCGCCGGCGAGGCTCAGGACGCCGCGCGCCTGGCCGCCGACGACCTGTCGCGCCAGACCCTGCGCCTGGAGAACGCCGGATCGGGCGTGGCCGAGCAGATCCAGTCGGTCGAGGAAGGGCTGAGCCAGCAGCGCGCCGCCCTGGTCACCGCCGCCTACGCCCTGCGCACCGACCAGGAGGATTTCTCGGCCCAGGTCGAGACCCAGCGCGCCCAACTGATCGAGACCCTGTCCGCCGCCCGCGCGGCCGGAGGCGACCTGTCGGATGCGTCCTCCCGAAGCGTGGAGGTGCTGCGCGACCTGGTCGAGGCCGCCGCCGACCAGTTCAAGGCGCTCAGCGAATTGTCCGCCCGCGAGGCCGAAGCGTTCGACGGCGCCACCAAGAAGGCGCTGGACCGTTTCGAGGGACTGGCCGCCGACGCCCGCGACACCGTGGCCGAGGAGGCGCGGCGCGCGCTGGAAGCGCTGAACAGCGTGGCCGCCGAATCCCGCGCCGCCGCCGCCGAGGCCGCCGATCAGGCCCAGGCGCGGGCCGACATCCTGGGCGAGGCGCTCTACGCCGCCGCGCAGAAGGCCGACATGGCTGCCGACAGCCGCATCGAGGGGGCCCGCCGCATCGTGGACGAGACCGCCTCGCTGGTCGACGAGGCCGGCCAGAAGGCGGTCGAGCGGCTGGAGCTGACGGTCGAACGCCTGAGCGCGGCCATGAGCCAGGTGGACGACGTCATGCGCGAACTGGACGACCGCGCCGCGCGCATGCCCGAGGAAGCGCGCAGCCGGATCGACGAGGTGCGCGCCACCGTCGAGGACGGTCTGAAGGCGTTGGCGGATGCATCCCGCAAGGCCGCCCAGGACACCGAGGCCCTGGACGCCGCCTTCCAGGACCGGGTCAAGCGCAACTACGACATGCTGTCCGAGGCCGTGCGCCTGATGGGCGTGGTTTCGGGCGACTCGCCGGTGGCCGGCGCCCGGCGCCGCGAAATGCTGAGCGAGACGGCCCCGGAAACCGCCGCGACGACTTCGCCCCGGGCGCCGGCCCAGGCGGCCCCGGACGCTTCGCATGAGGACTCACCGAGCGGATTCGGGCTGCGCGGACGGCTGAAGCTGGAGCCCGCAACGTCGCGTTCGCGCAAGGGCGCCGAACCGCCGCAGACCGACCGCCGGCTGGGCTGGAAGGATCTGGTGGATGACGGCGACGACACGCCGCTGGAGCTGAACGAGACGGCCCCGGACGACGAGGCGCTGGGCGAACGCATCACCCTGGCCATCCGCCGCATGGGCGTGGACCCCAACGCTCTCCTGCCCCGTTCGCGGGTCGAGGAAGCGGCCGCCGCCCTGCACGACGGCGAACCGGACCGCGCCCGCCAGATCGTGCGCCGCGTCGCCCCTGCGGCGGTGCGCAGCGTCTCGCGCCGCGTGCTCAGCGACGGCGAGCTCAAGGCCGACGCCGAACGCTATGTGCGCCAGATGGCGCGCGGCCTGGCCCAGGCCGCGCGTGAAGACAGCGAAGGCCATGCGGTCCTGGCGCGCCTGGCCACAGATCCCGGCCGCGCCTTCCTGCTGCTGGACGCGGCGGTGGGCGATCTGGCGTAACGCGCCCTCTCCCGGCGGAAAGGGTGCGGTCCAGGTCAAGACCCTATATCCTTGGCCTCTTCGTCATCGCCGGGCCTGTCCCGGCGATCCATACGCTCGGTCAAGGCAAGGCGAACTCGGAAAGCTCCGTGATTATGGATTCCCGGGACAAGCCCGAGAATGACGGATGGAGGAATAGGAGGTCCGCCACCTAGCGGAACCTGCGCAGTCCCCTGGGGCCCTGCCGTCCCGTCGCGGCGCGCTTGCCCAGCCAGTCGCGCCAGTCGGGCCAATTGCGGCGACGGTCGCCGCCGTCGCGCCATTCGGGGCCTTCCTCGGCTGAGAACACGGTGACGTCCGCCAGGCCGCCCTGCTTGTAATTCTGCAGCTTGACGCCCTTGCCGCGCGCCATTTCGGGCAGTTCGTCCAGCGGGAAGACCAGCGCCTTGATGTTGTCCCCGATCACCGCCACGTGGTCGCCGGAGACGCGCAGGCAGGCGGCCATCTCGCCGTTCAGCACCTGCTTGCCGCCGCGCTTCTGGGCCAGGGCGTCATCCTCGGGCGTCACGAAGCCGTAGCCGGCCTTCGACGCCACCAGCAGTTTCGCCCCAGGCTGATGCGCCAGGAGGTTCACGATGGCCGCGCTCTCGTCCAGGTCGATCATCAGGCGCAGGGGCTCGCCGTGCCCGCGCCCGGACGGCAGCTTGTCCGCGCCGATGGTGAAGATGCGCCCATCCGACGCCGCCACCAGCAGCTTGTCGGT
Source organism: Pseudomonadota bacterium (assembly GCA_023433585.1). Classification (GTDB taxonomy): domain Bacteria; phylum Pseudomonadota; class Alphaproteobacteria; order Caulobacterales; family Caulobacteraceae; genus Brevundimonas. The sequence goes on along the minus strand of JAEZCL010000069.1, from coordinate 27,751 downwards.
GGTGTAGGCGGGAACCAGGAAGGCCAGGGCGTCCCCCTCCTTGAACTTCAGCTCGGACGGGTCGTCCACCTTGCCCTTGGCGGCGCGGATCCAGCCACGCTCGGACAGGATGACGGTGATCGCCTCGCGCGGGATGAAGGCGTCGATGGACACCTCGGCCACGGTCGGCGCTTCGCTCATGGTGGTGCGGCGCGGCGAAATCAGGGCCTTGCGCACGTCCTGCAAGCCGATGGCCAGCAGCTTCGTCTGCTTGGCCGGGGATGCGATCATGGCCTTCAGCCCCGCCAATTCCTCGGTGAGTTCATCGAACTCCTTCTGGATCGTCATCTCCTCCAGCCGCGCCAGTTGCCGCAGGCGGGTGTCGAGGATGAAGTCGGCTTGGAGCTCGCTCAGGGCGAAGCGTTCGATCAGCCGCGCCTTGGGCTGCTCATCCTCGCGGACGATGCGGATGACCTCGTCCAGATTGAGGAAGACGATCTGCAGGCCTTCCAGCAGATGCAGGCGCTTTTCGATGCGCTCCACGCGCCACTGGCCCCGCCGGATCAGGACCTCGCGCCGATGGTCCAGGAACGCGGTCAGGCACGCCTTCAGCCCCATCACCCCCGGCGTGCCGCCGGCATCCAGCACGTTCATGTTGATGGGAAAGCGAACTTCGAGGTCGGACAGCCTGAACAGGCTCTCCATCAGAACCTCGGGCTCCACCGTGCGAGATTTCGGTTCGAGGATCAGGCGGATGTCCTCGGCGGACTCGTCGCGCACGTCGGCCAGCAGCGGGGCCTTCTTCGTCTCGATCAGGTCGGCCAGGGCCTCGATCAGCTTGGACTTCTGGACCTGATAGGGCATTTCGGTGACGACCACGCGCCACATGCCCCGGCCCAGATCCTCGGTCTCCCAGCGCGCGCGCAGGCGCACCCCGCCCCGGCCGGTCTCGTAGGCGTCGAGAATGGATGCGGCGGATTCCACCGCCACGCCGCCGGTGGGGAAGTCCGGCCCCGGCACAATGGCGACCAGCTCCTGCGTCGTCGTCTCGGGCGCCTCCAAGAGCTTCAGACAGGCGTCGATCAGTTCGGCGGCGTTGTGCGGCGGGATGGACGTGGCCATGCCCACGGCGATGCCCGACGATCCGTTGGCCAGCAGGTTCGGGAACCCGGCGGGCAGGACCACCGGTTCCTCGTCCTGATCGTCATAGGTGGCGCGGAAATCGACGGCGTTCTCACCGATGCCCTCCAGCAGCAATTGCGCGGCGGGCGTCAGCTTGCACTCGGTGTAGCGCATGGCCGCGGCGCTATCGCCGTCGATGTTGCCGAAGTTCCCCTGACCGTCCACCAGCGGATAACGCTGGGCGAAATCCTGGGCCAGCCGCACCAGCGCCTCATAGATCGAGGCGTCGCCGTGCGGGTGGTAGCCGCCCATCACCTCGCCCACCACCTTGGCGCATTTGCGCGCCGCCGCCTGGGGATTCAGGCGCATCTGGTGCATGGCGTAGAGGATGCGCCGGTGGACCGGCTTGAAGCCGTCGCGCACGTCCGGCAGCGCCCGGTTGGTGATGGTCGACAGCGCATAGGCCAGATAGCGGCGGCTCAGCGCCTCGCCCATGGGCTCATCGACGATGCGGCCGCCCTCGGGCGGCGGGGTGTGAACGGTCATGCGGTCAGCGAATCAGGGATGGGAGACGGCAAGTCTAGAGCGAAATCGATCATTCCCCTGCATCCACAGGGAAAACGGGGCGACCTGGGGTGCGGCATAAAAGATCGTTGCTCTTTGAAACCGAATTGAGAACTCTGCCGTAAGTCCAAGGGGGAACTGTTCGATGGCTACCTACGCCCAGCTGTTCACGATCCGTCGGCTCTGGATCATTCTCGCCGTCAGCATGATCGCCATGTTCGCGACCCTGCTGTTCTTCGGCCGCGAAATCTATCACGCCAAGCCCCCCATCCCCGAGGTGGTCCGCACCGAAAGCGGGCAGGTGCTGTACACGCATGACGACATCCAGCGCGGCCAGGGCGTGTGGCAGGCCATGGGCGGGATGCAGCAGGGTTCGATCTGGGGTCACGGCGGCTATCTGGCCCCGGACTGGAGCGCCGACTGGCTGCACCGCGAGGCCCTGGCCTATCTCGACATCATCGCCCAGGAAGAGGAAGGCGCGCCCTACGCCGAACTGGACGAGCGCGGCCAGGGCTACGCCCGCGTCGCGCTTCAACTCGACATGCGGCGCAACACCCATGATCCCGAGACCGGCGTCGTGACCGTGGCCGACGCCCGGGCCCGCGCCATGGCCCAGGTGGAGGATCACTATCGCGATCTCTATCAGGCGCGGACCGAGGAAGCCCTGCACCTGCGCGAGCAGTACGCCTTCCCGATCGACACGCGGCTGAACGACGCCGACATGCACGCCCTGAACGCCTTCTATTTCTGGACGGCCTGGGCCATGACCACCAACCGGCCGGACGACGACATCACCTACACGTCCAACTGGCCGCACGAACCGCTGGTCGGCAACACCCCCACCGCGCCGGTGTTCATGTGGTCGATCATCTCGGTCTTCATCCTTCTGGGCGCCATCGGCGCCCTGGTCTGGTACTACGCCAAGGAGTTCGATGTCTGGCGCGCCGACAGCGAGCCAGAGGAAGGATTCGCCCAGCTCGACTTCATGGACAGTATCGTCCTGACGCCCTCCATGAAGGCGACCGCCAAATATTTCTGGCTGGTGGTGGCCCTGTTCAGCGCCCAGGTGCTGCTGGGGATCGTCACCGCCCATTATCAGGTCGAGGGCCAGGGCCTTTACGGCCTGCCTTTCACCGAGACCCTGCCCTACGCCGTAACCCGCACCTGGCACACGCAGTTGGCCGTGTTGTGGATCGCGGTCGCCTGGCTGGGGGCCGGGCTTTACGTGGCGCCGCTCATTACCGGCCATGAGCCGAAATTCCAGCGTTTCGGCATTAATTTCCTGTTCGTCAGCCTGATCGTCATCGTGGTCGGGGCCTTTATCGGCCAGTGGGCGGCGGTGAACGGCTTCATCCGCGACCTCACGGCCAATTTCTGGTTCGGCCACCAAGGCTATGAATACACCGACATCGGCCGCTTCTGGCAGATCTACCTGTTCATCGGCCTGCTCCTGTGGGTGGGGCTGGTGCTGCGCGCCCTGGCGCCGAAGCTCAAGCGCAAGGGCGGCTCGTCGCTGGTTTTTCTGGTGGCCATCTCGGCCATCTCGATCGGGCTGCTGTTCGGCGCCGGACTGATGTGGGGCGAGAAGACCCACATCGTCATCATGGAATACTGGCGCTGGTGGGTGGTCCACCTGTGGGTCGAGGGCGTGTTCGAGGTCTTCGCCACAGCCATCGTCTCGGCGCTGCTGGTGCGAATGGGCCTGGTGCGCGTGTCGGTGGCCACCACCGCCATCCTTCTGGCCACCATCATCTTCATGTTCGGCGGGGTGCTGGGCACTTTCCACCACCTGTATTGGAGCGGCACGCCGGTCGGCGTGCTGGCGCTGGGCGCCGTGTTCTCGGCGCTGGAGGTGGTGCCGCTGGTGGTGGTGGGCTTCGAAGCCTACAACCGCTCCAAGCTGGAGGGGCAGCAGCCGTGGGAGCATGTCTACCGCTGGCCGTTCCGCTTCTTTGCGGCGGTGCTGATCTGGAACCTGGTCGGCGCCGGGCTGTTCGGCTTCCTCATCAATCCGCCGCTCGCGCTCTATTACATGCAAGGGCTCAACACCACTGCGGCGCACGGCCACTCGGCGCTGTTCGGGGTTTACGGGATGCTGGGCCTGGGCCTGCTGCTCTACTGCATGCGCGGCCTGACCGATCCGAACACCTGGAACGAGAAGGCGTTGTCGGTCTCCTTCTGGAGCCTGAACATCGGCCTGTTCATGATGACGTTCATGTCGCTGCTGCCCCAGGGCCTGTGGCAGACCTACGTCTCGTTCAGCGATCACTATGCGGCGGCGCGTTCGGCCGAACTGCTGCACCATCCGCTGATGGAGGCGCTGGTGTGGGCGCGGGTGCCCGGCGACATCGTGTTCGCGGTCGGCGTGGGCGCCTTCGCCCTGTTCTTCGTCCAGGCGTTCATGAAGGGACGGCGCAAGGTCGTGACCGCCGACTGACGGTCACACGTCGAAATCCAGGCCGAACTGGGCGTAGAGCGCCTTGGAATCCTGCCATTTCGGGTCGACCTTGACGGTCAGGAACAGGTGGACCGGGCGGTCCAGAAGGTCGGTCAGCTCCTCGCGCGCCTTCTGGCCGATCCATTTCAGGGTCTGGCCGCCCTTGCCCAGGATGATGGGGCGCTGGCTGTCGCGCTCCACATAGATGGTCTGTTCGATGCGCGCCGAGCCGTCGGGCTTCTCATCGAAGGCGGTGGTTTCGACGGCGGCCGAATAGGGCAGCTCTTCATGGACCCGCAGATACAATTTCTCGCGCGTGATCTCGGCGGCCAGGACGCGCAGGGGCACGTCAGCGCTCTGGTCCTCGGGATACAGCCACTCGCTCTCGGGCATCCGTTCGGCCAGGCGCCGCTTCAGGTCGTCCACGCCCGAGCCGTCGGCGGCCGAGATCATGAAGACCTCGGAATAGACGCCGAGATCGAACAGTTCCTTGGAGACGCCCAGCATGGCGTCGCGGCGCACGCCGTCGATCTTGTTCAGCGCCAGGATGGCCGTGGCGCCGATGGCCTTCAGATTCTCGGCGATGGCGCGCGCATCCTCGACCTGGCGGTGGTCGGCGGCGGAGCCTTCGCGCGCGGCCACGGCGATCTCGGCGGCCACGTCCACCAGATGCACCACCGCGTCCGCATCCTCGGCCCCGCCCCAGGCCGAGGCGACCATGGCCCGGTCCAGCCGGCGGCGCGGCTTGAAGATGCCGGGGGTGTCCACCAGCACGATCTGAGCCTGCTCATGGAGCGCAATCCCGCGCACGGGGAACCGCGTGGTTTGGACCTTCTGGGTGACGATGGAGACCTTCGATCCCGTCAGCCGGTTCACCAAGGTGGACTTGCCGGCGTTGGGCGCGCCGATGATGGCGGCGAAGCCCGCGCGGGTGATGGGTGCAGTCTCGGTCAAATGACGCCTTCTCGTTTCAGCATGGCGGTCGCGGCCGCCTTCTCCGCCTCCTGACGGGAACGCCCCTGGGCGGTCAAGGGTTCAAGGCCCTCGATGGACACCTGAACCGTGAACGTCGGCGCGTGGTCCGAGCCGGTGCGCTTCACCACCTCATAGGCCGGCAGAGGGCGACCCTGCCCCTGCGACCACTCCTGAAGCGCGGACTTGGGGTTGGCCAGCCCGGGCGCGGACGGGGCGGCCAGTTCGTCGGCCCAGGCACGCTCGAACACCGCGCGGGCGGCGTCGATTCCGCCGTCCAGCCAGACCGCGGCCAGCACCGCCTCCACCGCATCAGCGACGATTCCGTCCTTGCGCCGCCCGCCGGACTTGCTCTCTCCCGGTGACAGGCGCAGGGCCTCGCCCAGGTTCAGCCGATGGCCGACGCGGGCGCAGGCGGCCTTGTCCACCAGGCTGTGCAGACGGCTGGACAATTGTCCCTCGTCCGCCTCGGGGAAATTACGGTGCAGGCGGTCCGCCACCAGCAGGCCCAGCACCCGGTCGCCCAGGAACTCCAGCCGCTCGTTGTCGCGCACGGACCGACCGTGCGGCATGCCCCCCTCCCCCACGCTGGCGTGGGTCAGGGCGCGATCCAGCAGTCCCTTGTCGGAGAACACGTGCCCCAGGCGGCGTTCCAAGTCGCCTGCCGCCTGGACACGCGCGTTCATCGGCTCAGTGCAGACCGTTGAAGAAGCGGCTGGGACGCAGGTTGGCGAACCAGCTGACCGGGTTCCACAGCGAGGCGCCCGGCGTCCACGAGAACAGCACGATCTGCGCCTTGCCCACCAGGTTCTCGGCCGGGACCAGGCCCACGTCGGCGCGGCTGTCGATGGAGTTGTCGCGGTTGTCGCCCATCATGAAGTAGTAGCCTTCGGGCACCTCGAACACCTGGGTGTCGTCCAGTTCGAAGCCGGTCCCGAAATCCTGGATGCGGAAGGTGCGGCCGTCGGGCAGGGTTTCGTCGATCTGGTGCGCGTCGATGGGGCCGAAGGGGCCGTTGATGCGCGCGCTTCCAACCTGTTCGTTCTGAACCGGCTGGCCGTTGATGTGCAGGCGGCCGCCGACCATCTGCACCCGGTCGCCCGGCAGGCCGATGACCCGCTTGATATAATCGGTGCTGTTGTCGCGGGGCAGCTTGAACACCACGATGTCGCCGCGCTGGGGCTGAGAGCCGAAGATGCGGCCCTCGAACAGCGGCGGGCTGAACGGCATGGCGTGGCGGCTGTAGCCGTAGTTCCACTTGGACACGACGATATAGTCGCCCTCGTACAGGTTCGGCTCCATCGAGGCGGACGGAATCGTGAACGGCTGAAAGAACAGCACACGCAGGACCAGGGCGATGGCCAGGGCGTAAACGATGGTCTTGATGATCTCGACCGTCTCGTTCTGAGGTTTCTTCGCCTTCTTCGCCTTGCCCTGCGAACGGGCGGGGCGGACCACGGGCTCGTCCTCGAACGGTGCATCGCCGTTGTCGCTCCAGATCGGGCGCGGCTCGGCCTGGCTGGTCTCGGCCGCAGCCGAGACGGCGGCGGCGGCCGCGACCGGCGCGGCCGGGTCGGGCGCCTCCGGCTCAGCGGGAGGGGGCGCCTCGGCCGTATCGACGGCGGGCGAATCCTGGGGGTCCTCGACGGATTCAGCCTCATCCTCCGGCGCAGCGGCCGTCGTCTCATCATCGGAAGCGTGGGCGTCCGAAACTTCGGCGTCGGATGCGTCGGTCCGCTCCGCCTCAATCTCCTCGACCGGAGCCTCCGTGGCGGAGGGCGTCGTCTGCGGCGCGTGATCCGGGGTTTCGACAGCCTTCCCGGCCTCGTCGTCCATATCCGGCTTTTCGGTGTCGCTCATCTCGGAAATGCCTAATCCCCCGCCGCGTGTTTGCGGTCGTTCAGGCGCTTTGGGTATAGCCAGATTGCGCCATGGGCAAGGCTTCGATCACAACGAACGCCAAGGCATACGGGTGTTCATCGGACAGTGTCAGGTGAATTTTCGCCTCGTGCCCCGGCGGCGTCAGGCGGGCCAGATGCTCGGCCGCATGGCCGGTCAGGGCCAGGGTCGGCTGACCGCTGGGCAGATTCACCACCCCCATGTCGCGCCAATAGACATCGGCCCGCATGCCGGTGCCCAGAGCCTTGGCGCAGGCCTCCTTGGCGGCGAACCGCTTGGCGTAGCTCCAGGCCGGATCGGGCTTGCGGTCCGAGCGGACACGTTCGACATCGGTGAAGCAGCGGCGGGTGAACCGTTCGCCGAACCGGTCCAGCGACTTCTGGATGCGGCGAATGTCGCACAGGTCTGCGCCGACGCCGAGGATCACGACGCGGCGTCCATGGCCGCGCGCATGCGCCGGATCGCCTCTTCCAGCCCGACAAACACCGCTTCGCCGATCAGGAAGTGACCGATGTTCAACTCGCGCACCTCACGGATGCGCATCACGTGCGCGGCCGTTTCGTAATTCAGGCCGTGACCGGCGTGAACTTCCAGCCCGGCGTCCGAGGCGCGCGCGGCCGCCGTCCGCAGACGCTCGAATTCGGCTGTCCGCTCGGCGCCGGCCACATGGCAGTAGCGGCCGGTGTGAAACTCCACCACCTGCGCGCCCACGGCGACGGCCGCGTCCACCTGGGCCGGGTCGGGTTCGATGAACAGGCTGACACGCACCCCAGCGCCCGACAGCGCCTTCACCACCGGGGCGATGCGCGCCTCATGCCCGGCGACGGCCAGGCCGCCCTCGGTGGTCACCTCCTCGCGCCGCTCGGGCACCAGGCAGGCGGCGTGAGGCAGATGCCTGAGGGCGATGGCCAGCATCTCCTCGGTGACGGCCATCTCCAGGTTGAGCGGGCGGCCGGCCTCGAGGCACAGGATGCTCAGCGCCTCGATGTCCGCGTCGGTGATATGGCGGCGATCCTCGCGCAGATGGGCGGTGATCCCGTCCGCACCCGCCGCCAGAGCCGCCTCGGCCGCGCGCGCCGGATCGGGGTGAGCGCCGCCCCGGGCGTTCCGGACGGTCGCCACATGATCGATGTTGACGCCCAGACGGACCCACTCGGCCATGACCTCAGCTCCTCGACAGGCGCCGGCTGCCCGGATCCTCGACCGGCAGGGCGGCCAGTTCCGGCGGCAGGGCGTCGGCGGGATAGGCGGGCACGTCCAGGGTCGCCAGCGCGATCAGAGGTACGCCCACGTCCGCCCGCCCGCCGGAGCGGTCGACGATGCAGGCCGCCGCGATCACCTCGCCCCCGGCCTTGCGGATGGCCTCGATGCATTCGCGCGACGACAGGCCGGTGGTGACGATGTCCTCGACCATCACGACCCGTTCGCCCGGTTCGATGGAGAAGCCCCGGCGCAGCCTGAACTCGCCCCCTTCCCGCTCGACATACATGGACGGCACGCCCAGATGCCGCGCGGTCTCGTAGCCGGGAATGACCCCGCCCATGGCCGGCGAGATCACCACGTCCGGCGTCCCTACCGCCGCCGCGATGCGCTCGGCCAGCGCCTTGCACAGCCGTTCGCAGCGATCGGCGCGCATGAACACCAGGTTCTTCTGCAGGAACACCGGGCTGTGCAGGCCGGAAGACAGGACGAAATGGCCTTCGCGCAGGGCGCCGGCCTGACGGAATTCTTCGAGGACGTCGTCGGTGGTCATGTCACGTGGAACTAGGCCTCGCCCGCCCATTCGGCAAGCGGTCAGCGGTAAACCTGGCTTCGGTGAGAAATTTCCACGACCAGGATCGTCATGCGAGCATCCTCGATCGAGGCCAGGATGCGATAGTCACCGACGCGGTAACTCCAGATGCCTGAAAGCGGACCTTGCAGGGCCTTTCCCCGTCCGCGCGGATCGCTGCTTGCAACGCAACTGTCTAGAAAGCCGAGGATTCGCCGCTGATTGACGGAAGACAGCCGAGAGAGCGATTTCTCAATGCCCTGGTCGAACTCAATCGACCAGCCCAAGCCGAGCTCTCATTTCTTCCATGGTGATGGTCGTGGCCCGTCCGGCCTTGATCTCTTCAAGCCTTTTCAGGGCGACGTCCCCGGCCTGCCGCTCCCAGAGATACTCCTCGATCGCTTCGCGCAGATAGGCGTCCAGCGATTCTCGGGAGTCGGCCGGAAGTTTGGCGATCAGTTCAGCCAAGTCGTCAGGGATCGACACATTGATCATGGTTCACCCTACCACAACCCGCTGAACTGGCCAATCAGCCCCGAGCCCGCTCCACCGTGTCCACCGACGGGTTGGCGCGCAGGGCGGCGATAATCAGGGTGGCGTGACGAGCGTCGGCCACCTCCACGTCGATCTCCACGTCGAAGAAGTCCTGCTGTCGGTGGGCCATGTTCAGGTTCAGGATGTTGCCGCCCGCCTCGCCGATGACGGTGGCCACCTGACCCAGCACGCCGGGCGCGTTGCGCATGGTGGCGACCAGCCGGGTTGCGGCCACGGCGTCCTGTTCGGCCTGAGGCGTCCACTGCAGGTCGGTCCAGACCGTGTCGTCGTCGGCGAACGCGGCCAGGGTGTTGCAGTCGATGGTGTGGACGGTCAGGCCCTTGTCCGGCTCGATGATGCCGACAATGCGGTCGCCCGGCACCGGAGAGCAACAGGCCCCGAAGTGGATGCTGACGCCCGGGCGCAGCCCCCCGCCCCGAACATACAGGCGCGCGTCGGCGCCGCTTTCGATGCGTTTCTTGTCCGCATGTTCGGCGCCCGGCGCGGGCTTCAGCTTGGGGAACAGGGCGGTCACCACCCTGCCCGGCTGGATGTGGCCGCGGCCGATCTGTTCAAACAGATCCTCCTCATTCTCCAGCACCAGGGTCTCCAGCGCCGGTTTCAGCGTCACGTCCTTCAGGGCCTGGTCCACGCGGCCGAGGCCCTGCTCCAGCGCGGCGCGGCCCAGTTTCACGAACTCCTCGCGCTCGGTCAGGCGGATGTGACGCCGGATCGCCGAGCGCGCGCGCCCCGTCACGGTCAGGGAGCGCCAGTCGGCGGGAATGTCGGGCTTGGCGCCGCGAACGATCTCGACCACATCGCCGTTCTGCAGCGCCGTGCGCATGGGCTTCAGCTCGCCGTTGATCTTCACCCCCACGGCGGTGTCGCCCACCTCGGTATGGACGGCGTAGGCGAAGTCCAGCGCCATGGCGCCGCGCGGCAGGGTGATGAGCGAGCCCTTGGGCGTGAAGACGAAGACCTGGTCCAGGTACATTTCCAGCTTGGCGTGCTCGACCCAGTCCTTGTCGCCTTCGCCGTGCTCGATCACCTGCACCAGATGGCGCAGGGTCAACAGGGGATCGCGGCCGCCGCCCTCCTCCATGGCCTCGCGGTCGAAGCCGTAGGACTGGTCCTTGTAGCGCCAGTGGGCGGCCACGCCCTCCTCGGCCACCCGGTCCATGGCCTCGGTGCGGATCTGCATCTCGATGCGCAGGCCCGAAGGCCCCACCACCGTGGTGTGCAGGCTGCGATAGTTGTTGGCCTTGGGGGTGGAGATCAGGTCCTTGAACCGCTCCGGCACCATGGGCCAGGCCCGGTGGATGACGCCCAGCGCGCGGTAGCAGTCGTCCTCGCTCTCCACAATCACGCGGAAGCCGTAGATGTCCGACAGGGCCGAAAAGCCCAGCGCCTTCCGCTGAAGCTTGCGCCAGATGGAATAGGGCGTCTTTTCGCGGCCGAACACCTTGGCCCGGATGCCGGCCTCCTCCAGCACGTTCTGGACTTCGCGCGCCACCTTCTGGACCGCCTTGCCGTGCTCCAGCCGAAGCGCTTCCAGCCGCCGCTCGATGGCCGTGCGGGCCGTCGGATTCAGGTGCTCGAAGGCCAGCTCCTCAAGCTCGGACGCGATCCGGTGGATGCCGATGGAGCGGCCCAGCGGCGCATAGACCTCCAGGGTCTCGCGGCTGATGCGTTCGCGCTTCTCCGGCTTGACGAAATGGAGGGTGCGCATGTTGTGCAGGCGGTCCGCCAGCTTGACCAGCAGCACCCGCACGTCCTTGGAGATCGCCAGGATGAACTTGCGCAGATTCTCGGCCTGGCGCGTGTGCTCGGCCTGAAGCTCCAGGCGCGACAGCTTGGTCACGCCCTCCACCAGCACGGCCACCTCCTCGCCGAACATCTCGGTGATGTCGGCCTTGGTGGCCGAGGTGTCTTCCACCACGTCATGCAGCAGGGCGGTGACGATGGTGGCGGTGTCGAGCTTGTATTCGGTCAGGATGCCCGCGACCTGAATGGGGTGGGCGAAATAGGGATCGCCCGAGGCCCGCAACTGCGAGCCGTGCATCTTCATCGCATAGACATAGGCCCGGTTCAGCAGGCCCTCGTCGGCGGTGGGATCATACGCCTTGACCGCGTCCACAAGCTCGAACTGACGCATGACGCGCGAACGGGTCGGCGCCGGTTTTCGCGGCGCCGCGTCATGATCGGGCATTGCAGCATCCGGGACCGGCGTGGACGTGTCGGGCCGCGTCGGGGAAATGGTGACTCCGTCGGCGGACGCGGGCGTCAGTAGCGATCCTCCTGGCCGCCGTCGCGGTCGCTCTGCAGGGCGCGGATCAGTTCCTGCTCAGCCATGTTCATGTGCTGGGGCTCGGCCAGCAGGGCCACCGTCTCGGCCTCGTCCTCGGCCTCGGTGCGCTCGTCCACGCGCTGCAACGTGGTGACCAGATTCTCCTGAAGATCATCCGGCGACACGGTGTCCTCGGCCAGTTCGCGCAGGGCGACCACCGGGTTCTTGTCGTTGTCGCGGTCCAGGGTCAGAGGCGCACCGTTCGAGATGTTGCGCGCCCGGTGACCGGCCAGCAGGACCAGGCCGAAACGGTTCGGAACCTTCTCGATGCAGTCTTCGACGGTGACGCGGGCCATGAATATCCTCGGAGGGCTTGGGGAGAACCGGAGAAAATATAGGGATCGGCGTGTCAAATCAATGGCGCGCGAAGACCCAAATGTCGCGGTGTTCCGATCAGCGCGGGGAAATGGGACTTGCGTCCGTCCCCACCGTGCAACCTTCCGCCAGCGCCTTCGCCGTTTTTTCCGCCGTCGGGTGCGTCCAGTCCGGGGCGATCTCTGCCAGAGGGCCCATGACGAACAGGCGCTCGGCGGCGCGCGGATGCGGCAGGATCAGGCCGTCCAGGTCGCCGGACAGCCGGCCGCAGGCGACCAGATCCAGGTCCAGCGTGCGCGGAGCGTTGATCTTGTCCCTCTGGCGGCCGAACGCCTCCTCCAGCCGTCCCAGCGCCGCCATCAGGGCGTGCGGGTCATGCGCGGTGGACACGATCGCCACGCCGTTGACGAAGGGAGGATCCTGCGGGTCGGGCCAGGCGGTCGAACGCCACCATGACGAACGGGCCAGGACGTCGATCCCCTCGGCTCGGAAACGCGCGACGGCCGCCTCCAGCAGATCGATGCACGACGGCCAGACCCCCTTGTCATTCGAGCCCAGGGCGATCACCACTGCGTCGTCGTCGCCGATCCGGGACTTCGCGTCGGGGGCGGGCTGCATATTTCGAGGATTGTCCGACATGCACTTCTATCCGAACGACCGCATCGCGCTGTTCATCGACGGCGCCAACCTCTATTCCGCCGCCAAATCCCTGAACGCGGACATGGACTTCAGGAAGCTGATCGACTTCTTCCGGTCAAAGGGCGTCCTGGTCCGCGCCTACTATTACACGGCCATCATGGAAGGCGAAGAATACTCGCCCATCCGCCCGCTGGTGGATTGGCTGGACTACAACGGCTTCACCATGGTGACCAAGCCTGCCAAGCGATACACCGACGCGGCGGGCAACACCCGCACCAAAGGCAACATGGACATCGAGATCGCGGTCGACATGCTGACCCTTGCCCCTCACATCGACCATGCGGTGCTGTTCTCGGGCGACGGGGATTTCCGTCGCCTGGTGGAGGCGGTGCAGGACAAGGGAGTGCGGGTCAGCGTCATCTCGACCCTGAAGAGCCAGCCGCCCCAGATTTCGGACGATCTGCGCCGCGCCGCAGACGCTTTCGCGGACCTGGCCGATCTGCTGGACGTGTTCGGCCGCCCCAGCCGCGAGGGATGAGCCGGACTTGCTGACTCCCGAGCCCCCCGTCAAATGTCCTCTGTGCCCACGCCTGACCGCCTATCGGGCCGAGAACGAAGCCGCCCATCCCGACTGGTTCAACGGCGCCGCCCCGTCGTTCGGCGACCCTCTGGCCCGTCTGCTGGTGGTGGGCCTGGCGCCGGGCCGCATGGGCGCCAACCGGACCGGGCGGCCCTTCACGGGCGATCACGCGGGCTGGCTGCTGTATGAGACCCTGCTGAAGACCGGCTTCGCCCGGGGGCGCTACGACGCGCGGCCCGACGACGGGCTGGAGCTGGTGGACTGCATGGTCACCAACGCCGTGCGCTGCGCTCCGCCCGCGAACAAGCCGACCCCGGCCGAGGAGAAGACCTGCCGTCCCTTCCTGGTCGACCGGCTGGCCGCGCTTCCCCGGTTGAAAGTAATCGTGACCCTGGGCGACGTGTCGCGGCGCAATGTGCTGAAAACCCTGGGCCTGCCCGCCTCCGCGGCGCCCGCCGGGCATGGGGTGGAGGCCGAGGTGGGCGGATACCGCCTCATCAACAGCTATCACTGCTCGCGTCTGAATACGAACACCGGCCGGCTGACCCCGGCCATGTTCGAGGATGTGTTCAAAAGGGCACGGCAGGCGCTGGCCGTCACGAACTGACAGCATCGCCCGGAACACGAATCAGGCGTCCTTCGTTGTGGTCCCGCTGAGGGAGCAACGAACCCATGACCAGAAACCAGAGAACTTTCACCGCCCGGGAAAAGCGCATCGCTCTGACCGCCCTGATCGTGGCCTTCGTGGTGGTGGTGCTGATGACGGTTCTGAACCCGCGCCCCTATCTGGGCGCCTATGAGACGGGCGCCAGCTTCGACGTCCCGGCTGGCGTGACCGACGCGCGCCCGCTCGGCGCGGCCTGATCCGGCGGCCCGTCTCAGCCCTTGTCGCGGAGCAGCCGGGCCTTGTCGCGCTGCCAGTCGCGCTCGGCGACGGCCTCGCGCTTGTCGTGGACCTTCTTGCCCTTGGCCAGGGCGATCTCCAGCTTGGCCACGCCCCGCTCGTTCAGATAGAGCCGCAGCGGAATGATGGTGCGCCCCTCGCGCTGGACCGCCCCGATCAGCTTGTCGATCTGCTTGCGATGAAGCAGCAGCTTCCTGTGGCGGCGAGGCTCGTGGTTGAAGCGGTTGGCCTGCTTGTAGGGCGGGATGTCGGCGTTGATGAGCATGATCTCGCGCCCTTCAACCGCCGCATAGGATTCAGCGATATTGGCCCGGCCGTCGCGCAGCGACTTGATCTCGGTGCCGACCAGGGCCAGGCCCGCCTCGATGTGGTCGTCGAGGAAGTAGTCGTACCGCGCCCGGCGGTTTTCAGCGATGGTCCTGGCCTTGCCTTCGGCCATCAGATCAGGCCCGCCGTGCGCAGAGCCTCATCCACGGCGGGCTTGGCCCCGTCCGCGCACGGGACCAGCGGCAGGCGCAGCTCCTCGGCGATCAGGCCCAGCCGGGCCAGGGCGTATTTCGCCGGGGCCGGAGACGAGTCCAGGAACAGCGCCCGGTGAAGGCCGATCAGGCGATCCTGCCACAGGCGCGCGCTGTCCAGATCGCCGCTCATGACCGCGTCATACAGGGCGACCATGCCCTCCGGCGCCACGTTCGCCGTGACCGAGATCACCCCGTGACCGCCGTGCGCCATGTAGCCCAGCCAGCTGGCGTCGTCGCCCGAGATGAAGGCGAACTGGCCGCCGGTGATGGTCGCGCGCATCCGGCTGATGCGCGCCATGTCGGCGGTCGCATCCTTGATTCCGACGATGTTCGGATGGCTCGCCAGGCGCTCTACTGTCGCATCAGTCAGGTCCACGCCCGTGCGGCCGGGCACATTGTAGAGCAGGATGGGCAGTTGAACCGCCTCGGCGACGGCTTCGAAATGCCGGAACAGGCCCTCCTGGCTGGGGCGGTTGTAATAGGGCGTGACCACCAGTGCGCCGTCGGCGCCCGCCGCCTTGGCGTGGTGCGCCAGTTCGATGGCCTTGTCGGTGGCCGAGGCGCCGGCGCCGGCGATGACGCGCACTCGGCCGGCGGCCGCACCGACACACAACTCGACCACGCGCCGATGCTCTTCAGGATGCAGAGTCGCGCTTTCTCCCGTCGTGCCCATGGGAACCAGCCCATGCACGCCGGCCGCGATCTGGCGCTCAACCAGGGCGGTGAAGGCGGCCTCGTCCACCTTTCCGTCACGAAGAGGTGTGATCAGTGCGGTGATGACGCCCTTGAACGGTGAAGCGGTCATGTCAGAAAGGTGATCCAGGCATGTGAATTCGGCGATGACCGCCTTGAAGAAAAACGGGAATAGGTCGCGACGGCAGCCGTCGCAACATAGATCATGGGACCGGGACTTATCATGTTCGCACAGCTGATCGCAGCCATCCTTTCAGGAAACCTGGCCCAGCCGGTCCCTTATGAACAGGTGGCGGGTCCGGCGGCCGCCTCGCGCACCTGGCAGGGCTCGAGCGTCAGCGCCGCCGATCTGGCGCTGGTGCGCCAGGGCCTGACGGCGGCCCGCGCCCGTGACATCCCCCGCACCGAAGGCGTCATCGCCCAGATTTCCGATCCGGTGGCCAAGAAGGTGGTCGAATGGGCGCTGATCGACACCTCGGGCGAACTGCTCGGCTACAGCCGCCTGGCCGCCGCCAACGTCAGCATGGCCGACTGGCCGCGTTACGATGCGCGCCGGGCCGCCGGCGAGGCGTCGCTGGAGCGCGCGGGCATGCCCGCCGACGTGGTGCTGGCCTTCTTCGGCGAGACGCGGCCGGCCACGGTCCAGGGCGCCGTCGCCCTGGCCGGGGCTCTGGAGCAGCGCGGCCGCGAAGCCGAGGCCCGCGAGCTGATGCGCACATGGTGGCGGAACCAGGCTTTTGAAGCGCCGGAACAGCAGCGGATGCTGGATCGTTTCGGCCGCTGGCTGACCCTGGACGACCATGACGCGCGCCTGTCCATGCTGCTGCTGGGTCCGCATGGCCCGGCCACCAACCAGATGGTGGGCCTGGCGTCGCCCGAGCGCCGCGCCGTCGCCAACGCCCATATTCTGCTGCGCGGCGCCTATGCGCCGGACGCCATCGTCGCGGGCCTGACGCCGGAACAGGCGCTGGACCCCGGCATCGTGCTGGAGCGGGTCCGCATCCTGCGCGCTCAGAGCCGCCAGGGCGAAGCCTTCGCCCTGCTGCGCTACCTGCCGCCCGCGCCCGCCCACACGGCGGGCCAGAACACCCTGTGGACCGAGCGGCGCAACTACTTCCTGGACGCGCTGCAGATGCGCAACTGGGACGCCGCCTATCACGCCATGGCCGGCCATGGATTCCCCGGCGGCGAGCGCAAGGTCGACGCGGAATTCTTCGCCGGCTGGGTCGCCCTGACCAAGCTGAACGATCCTGCGACGGCCGCGCGCCATTTCGAGGCGCTGCGTCAGGCCTCCTCCACCCCGATCACCCAGGGCCGCGCCCTGTACTGGTTGGGCCGCGCCGCCGTGGCGGCCGGCGATTCCGCCGGCGCGCTGATCTGGTACGGGCAAGGCGCCCAGCACATCCAGAGCTTCTACGGCCAACTGGCCGCCGAGAAGGCGGGGCGGACCACCATCACCCTGCCCGCCGATCCGGTCATCACCGAGGACGACCGCGCCCGGTTCGAGGCCGACGAACTGGTGCGCGCCGCGCGCATCCTGGCCGAGGCGGGCGAAGGCGGGCTGTTCAACACCTTCGTCTATCACGCCGACGACCGGGCGCCGGGCGCCGCTGACCTGGCCCAGATGATCGATATGGCCCGCGGCTATGGCGAATGGTTCACCTCCATGATGATCGGCCGGGTCGCCAGCCAGCGCGGCTTCCTGATGCCCGAGCGTCAGTATCCGGTGCAGATTCCCACCGCCGTGACCGGGGCCGCGCCCATCGAGTTCACCCAGGCCATCACGCGCCAGGAGAGCAGCTTCGACCCGCGCATCCAGTCCCACGCCGGGGCGCGCGGCATGATGCAGTTCATGCCCGCCACCGCCTCGGCCGTGGCGCGCCGCATGGGCGTGCCCTACAGCCCCGAACGGCTGTGGGACGCGGACTACAACATGCGGCTGGGCAGCTATCACCTGCAGGAGCTGACGGACCGGTTCGGCGGGTCCTGGCTGCTGGCCACGATCGGCTACAACGCCGGGCCGGGGCGGCCGGACCAGTGGACGGCGCGCTGCGGCGACCCGCGTGGCGGCGCGACCCATCCGCCGGACTTCATCGAGTGCGTCCCCTTCACCGAGACGCGCAACTACATGATGCGGGTCATGGAGAACGTGCAGATCTATCGCGCCCGCCTGAACGGCGGTACGGCCGAACTGCGGCTGTCCGAAGACCTGGCGCGGGGCGTGGGCTATCGCTCGGGCCCGCAGCCCTATCAGGCGGCGCAGTAGGCGCTCAGACCCGCCAGGCGTTCAGGACCGGCCCCTGGGGCGTCTCCAGCCAGCGCGAGGCCACGCCGAACACCGCCCGCATGATCTCGGGCGACAGCGCCTCGCGCGGCGCGGCGTCGGCGGCGATGCGGCCCTGATCCACCACCACCACCCGGTCGGCGTGGCGCGCGGCCAGGGACAGGTCGTGCAGGCTGACCAGCACCGCCGCGCCCCCTTCGGCCCGGCGGCGCAGCACGTCCATGACCAGCAGCTGGGCGTCCGGGTCCAGGCCTGCCGCCGGTTCGTCGGCCAGCAGCACCGGCGCCTCGGTGGCCAGGAAGCGGGCGAACAGCACCCGCGCCCGCTCGCCGCCCGACATCTCGGCCACGCCGCGCGCCGCCAGATGACCGGCGTCGATCTCCATGAGGGCGGCCAGGGCGCGATCTCGCGCCTGGGAACCGGACAGGAACGGCGCGCCCAGCGCGGCCACCTCGACGGCGGGCATGTTCCAGGCGATTCGGCGGTCCTGGGGCAGCCAGGCCAGGCGCGCGGCGCGTTCGCGCGGGCTGAAGTCCGTCAGGGGCCGCCCTTCCAGTCGCGCCTCGCCGCTCGTCAGGGGCAGGGCGCCGGCCAGGGCGCGGATGAGGCTGGTCTTGCCCGCGCCGTTGGGACCGACCAGGGCCACGACCTCGCCCGGCAGGACGCTCAGATCGACGTTCGACAGGACTTCGCGTCCATCCAGCCGCGCGTGCGCTCCGTGCAGCGATGCACCGCTCACAGCCGCCACTCCCGCGCCGCACGCCAGGCGATCAGGGCGAACAGCGGCGCCCCGACCAGAGCGGTGAACACCCCCAGCTTAAGCTCCTGATCCGTCGGCGTGATCCGCGCCGCCAGGTCCGCGAGGATCAGCATCAGCCCGCCCGTCAGCGCGGACGGAAGCAGCACCCGTCCCGGATCGCCCCGCACCGCCCGGCGCACCAGATGCGGCGCCGCCAGCCCGACGAAGCCGATGATCCCCGCCACCGCCGTGGCCGCTCCGGCCGCCAGGGCCGCCGCGATCAGGGCTGCCGTCCTCAGCTTGCCCATGGACAGGCCGGACGCCGCCGCCGTCTCCTCGCCCAGGGACAACATGCGCAGACCCGACGACGCTGCAGCCGCCAGTACTCCGGAGACCAGCACCAGCGGCGTGACCCAGGCCACGTCGGACCAGCTGCGGTTCTGCACCGAACCCAGCAACCAGCTCATCACCTCGGCCGACGCGATGGGCGACGGCGACAGGTTGAAGATCAGGGCCGTGACCGCCCCCGCGAAGCTGGACAGGGCCACGCCGAACAGGATCAGCGCCTCGGGCGCCCGCACCCTGGCGGCGAAGATCACCAGGGCCGCGCCCGCCGCGCCCGCCCCGACCAGGGCCGAAACCTCCACCACACCGGGCAGGGCCGCCCCGCCCATGACGATGGCCAGGGCCGCGCCCAGCGCCGCCGCCGCCGACACGCCCAGCACCCCGGGATCGGCCAGCGGATTGCGCAGCAACCCCTGCAGCACCGCGCCCGACAGGCCGAGCGCCGCCCCCACCATCAGGGCGCAGACGATGCGCGGCGCGCGCACCAGCCAGATCACCTGCCCCTCCAGCGACGCCGGGTCGGCGAAGGCGGCGCGATACTGCGCGCCGCTCAGGGCCACCTCGCCGAAGGTCAGGGCCAGGCCCGCCGCCGCCACGATGCTCACGAGCAGGAAACCGATCAGACGCCCGGTCATGGCCGCGCCGCCCCCACCGCCAGGGTCTCGACCGCCTCGGCGGCGAACCAGGCGGGGCATCCCATCACCGCCCCGGACAGCCGCGTGGCCGGTCGCTCGGCCAACATGCGGCGCAGCGCCGGATGGCGCCCGGCCCCGCGCCAGTCGGCGCGCACCCGTTCATAGAAGGCCAGGACGAACCGAGCGGGCGGCTCCAGCAGCAGGCGCTCCACGCTGACGGGCGCGAACCAGGGGCTGGGCGACAGGCTGGAGAACCCCGCCGCCTTGAGGACCGCGCCCACCAGGGTCTGGTCCCCCGCCGTGAATCCGCCCGCCGTCATGTAGAGCGCCGATCCCGACGCCCCGGCCGAGGCCGCCCGCGCCAGCCGCGCGTCCATGTGGGCGATCAACGCCTCGCCCCGCGCCTCGCGTCCCAGCGCGCCCGACACCCGGCGGACATTGGCGCGCACTCCGCCGAAATCCGAGGCGTCCTCCACCACCGCGACCACGACCCCGCGCCGCTCCAGCGCCGCCAGCAGCCGGGGCTCGCCCCCCCAGTAGCGGATCACCACATCGGGCCGCGCCGTCAGCGCCGCTTCCAGCGTCGGCCGGACACGGGCATGGCCCGCCGCCCGCGCTCTCAGGTGTGAATCCGGGTCGTCGGCGCGGGGCGACAGGAACAGCTCATCGTCAGGCCCCGCCAACGCCAGGACGAACTGATCGGCGCACTGGTCCAGCGACAGGATGCGCAGGCCTTCGCTCCGCGCCGCGCCCGCCGTGAACAGGACCAGCATCAGCGCCGCCGCCAGGGCGCGCCTCATGTAGCGAACAGGCCCTCGAACAGGGCGTCCAGCATGGTTTTCGTCAGCACCTCACGGGCGGCCCAGTCGAAATAGGGTTTGGTTATCATGAGCGACGCCACGCCGTGCGCGCCCGCCCACAGGACCTGGGCCGTCACCTGCGGCCCGTGACGCAGCAGGCCCTGGGCGTCGGCCTCTTCGACCGCCGCCTCGAAGATCCGATAGAGGTCGACCCCCACTTCCCGCGCCACGGTCTCGACGCCCATGCGCGCCTCTTCCGGCCGGGTCATCTGGATCAGGCGGAAGGCGTTGGGGTTCTCGAAGCCGAAGGCGACATAGGCCTCCAGCATCAGGCGCAGCCGCGTCTGGACGGGCTGGTCCTGCCCGAACAGCCTGGCGCAGGCGGCCGTCAGCTGGGTGAAGGCGTCCCGGCAGATCTCGGCCAGAATCTCGCTCTTGTCGCGGAAATGCATGTAGAGCGCGGTGGAGGACAGCCCCACCTCGTCGGCGATCCGGCGGATGGTGGCGCCCTCATAGCCCTCTTCCACGAACAGTCGTTCGGCCGCCGCCAGAATCTCGGCGCGCCGCTCATGGCCCTCGCCCTTGGGCTTGCGGGTGGATCGGTTCGCGGCGCCGGGGGACGGGTCGGTCAAGGTCGGGCCTCACACGGAAATGCCAGCCGCGTCTGAATAACGACATTTGACGGGCGAAGCCAACCGGGCCTTCCTTGGCGCCGGGAATGAGGGGGAAGCGCATGCCCGACGGATCGGACCATCCGCCGGTGAGCGGCCCGGCGCCGGACCTGAGCGCACGACGGCGTGGCCTCAGCGGGGGCCAGGCCGTCATTGCGGTGCTGACGGTCATGGGGCTCTGCGGCGCAGCGCTGGCGGCGCCGGACCTGCTGACCGCCGTCATCGTGCAGGGACTGTGGGGAGTGTTCCTGATCGCCGGCGTCTGGCGAATTCTCGCTGTAGCGATCAGCACGCCGAAACCGCCGCCGCCGCCGCTCCCGGCGGACCGCCTGCCGCCCTATGCGGTCATCGCGGCCCTGCGGCACGAAGCGGCGATGATTCCCCAGCTCGTGGAGCGGCTGTCGCGGCTGGACTATCCCGTCGGCCGCCTGCGCGGCTTCCTGGTGATCGAGGCGGACGACGCGCAAACCCTGGCGGCGGCCCGGGCCTGCGAACGCCCGGCCTGGCTGTCGGTGCTCGTGGCGCCGCCGGGCGCCCCGATGACCAAGCCCCGGGCCCTGAACATCGCGCTCAGCCGCGTCACGGGCGGCCTGGTCACGGTCTATGACGCTGAAGACGACCCCGATCCCGGCCAGTTGCGCGAGGCGGCGGCGCGGTTCGAACATGGCCATCCCCGGCTGGCCTGCCTCCAGGCGCCGCTGCGCATCCGCTCGCCTGCCCATCCAGCCCGGCGCCGCCCGTTCCTGGATCGCCAGTTCGCCGCTGAATACGCAGCCCTGTTCGAGGTGATCCTGCCCGCCCTGTCGCGCTTGGGTCTGCCGTTCCCGCTGGGCGGCACCAGCAATCATTTCCGAGTGGAGGTGCTGCGCGGCGTCGGCGGATGGGATCCCTGGAATGTCACGGAAGATGCGGACCTGGGTTTCCGCTTATGGCGGCGGGGCTGGCGGCTGGGCGTCATGTCCGCGCCAACATGGGAGACGCCGCCGGGCGGAATGTACGCCTGGCTGCCCCAACGCACCCGCTGGCTGAAGGGCTTCATGCAGACCTGTCTGGTGCACATGCGCGCGCCCTGGGGGCTGGGCTGGCGCGGTCTGGTCAGCCTGCACCTGACTCTCGGCATGGCGCTGATGGCGGCGGCGCTGCACGCCGGGGCAGTCGCGCTGCTGCTGGCCCTGACCATCGCCGCGCTCAGTTGTGGCCTGGCCCCGGCGATGCCGCCCACTGCGGTGCTGGTGCTGATCGCGGGGATGGCGTCCAGCTGGCTGTCGGCCTGGGTCGGATGCCGTCGTGCAGGCATACCCTATGGTCCGGGCGACATGGCGGCGGCGCCGCTCTACTGGTCGATCTTCAGTCTGGCCTTCGCCCACGCCCTGTGGCGGCTGATCCGCCAGCCCTTCGCCTGGGACAAGACCCCGCACCTGCCGGACGAAGCCGTCGGGGACGCACACGGGGGCCATGCGCCTGACAGGACTGGACGACAGGCGGCCTGAACGCCTAATCGCAGGGTCATGGCCCCGATCATCGCCCCCACGCCCGAAATCCTGCGCACCCAGGGCTGGTCCGACTACGCCCTGATCGACAGCGGCGACGGAAAAAAGCTGGAGCGTTACGGACGTTTCACGGTCGTGCGGCCCGAGCCGCAGTGCTTCTGGAAACCGGCTCTGCCTCATCTGTGGGACCAGGCCGACGCCGTGTTCGATCCCGAGGATGAAGACGAGGCCGGGCGCTGGCGCTTCAAGGGCAGGCCGGTGGAGCTGTTCCCGCTGGGCTGGAAGGACGTGCGGTTCAACAGCCGCTTCACCCCTTTCCGGCATCTGGCGTTCTTCCCTGAGCAAGCGGCCAACTGGGACTGGCTGGACGAACGGGTGCGCTCGCTTCAGAAACCAAGAATCCTCAATCTGTTCGGCTATACCGGCGTCGCCAGCCTGGCGTGCGCGGCGGCCGGCGCCGAGGTCACCCATGTGGACGCCTCCAAGAAGTCGGTCGCCTGGGCGCGCGAGAACGCGGTCCTGTCCGGGCTTCAGGACCGCCCCGTCCGCTGGATCGTCGAGGACGCCCGCAAATACGTCGCGCGAGAGGTGCGGCGAGGGTCGAAATATCACGGGATCATTCTGGATCCGCCGAAATACGGACGCGGCCCCACCGGCGAGGTGTGGCGGCTGTTCGAGGACCTGCCGGGGCTGCTTCACGACTGCGCCGCCCTTCTGGCCGACGACGCCTCGTTCCTGCTGCTGAACGCCTACGCCGCGCGCATATCCGGCCTCTCCCTGGCGCACCTGATGGCCGAGCAGACCGCCAGACGCGGCGGCGTCATCGACTGGGGCGAACTGGCCCTGGCGGAACAGAGCGAACGGGGCGCCGAGATCGGCCTCAGCTTCTTTGCCCGCTGGAGCGCCGGATGAACGAGCGGGTCATCACCTCTCTGACCAATCCCACGGTCAAGGCCATCCGCGCCCTGCACGCCAGGAAGGGCCGCGACGAGACCGGCCTGTTCCTGGCCGAGGGTCTGAAATTCATCGGCGAGGCGCTGAACCTGGACCGGGCGCCCCGCACCTTGCTGGTCGGCCAGGACGCCCGCCCGCATCCCCTGCTGGACCGCGCGATCAAGGCGACCGGCGCGAACGGCGGCGAGGTCATCACCGTCAACCGCGCCATCCTCGAAAAGGTCTCGCGCAAGGAGAACCCCCAGACCGTCCTGGGCGTCTTCCAGCAGGTCTTCACCCCGCTGGACCAGATCAATCCGAAATCCGCCCCCGCCTGGGTGGCGCTGGAGCAGGTGCGCGATCCCGGCAATCTGGGCACCATCATCCGCACCTGTGACGCGGCGGGCGCGGGTGGCGTCATCCTGATCGACGACTGCTGCGATCCCTATTCGGTGGAGGCGGTGCGCGCCACCATGGGTTCGGTGTTCGCGGTCAGCGTGACGAAGACGACGTCGGACGCCTTCCTCAAGTGGCGCGAGCGCTGGCCCGGCAGCGTCATCGGCACCCGGCTGGACGCCACGCACGACTACCGCGCCGCGCCGGTCGAACACCCGGCCCTGATCCTGATGGGCAACGAACAGGCGGGCCTCACCGACCGCCTCGCCGCCGCCTGCGACGTCAATGTGAAGATCCCCATGCGCGGCCGCGCCGACAGCCTGAACCTGGCCATCGCCACCGGGATCATGGTCTATGCCGCGACGGAGGGAACCTGATGTCCACACACACCCTGACCGTCCTGTGGGAAAACAAGGGCGAGCCCTTCCTCGACAACCGCTACAGCCGCGCCCACCGCTGGCTGTTCGACGGCGGCGTCGAGGTGATCGCCTCTTCATCCCCGTCCGTCGTCCCCGTGCCCATGTCGCTGGAAGCCGCCGTGGACCCCGAGGAAGCCTTCATCGCCGCCCTGTCCAGTTGCCACATGCTGTGGTTCCTGGCCCTGACCGCCAAGGCCGGTTTCAAGGCCCTGCGCTACGAGGACCAACCCGAAGGCCATGTGGGCCGGAACGATCAGGGCAAGCTGGCCGTCACCCTCGTCACCTTGCGCCCCGCCGTGACGTTCGAGGGCGCCGCGCCCACGGCCGAGCAACTGGACGCCTTGCATCACGACGCACACGAGCAGTGCTTCATCGCCCATTCGGTGAAGACCGACATTCGCTGCGAACCCCGGCGGGACGCCTGATGGCCCTGAACCTCGAGGACGCCGTCAACGAAACCTGTCCCTGGTCGGGCGACCCGATCAGCGCCGACAGCCTGACCCTCTATCGCGGCCACGTGGTCGGCTTCTGCAACCCCGGCTGCCGCGACAAGTTCGAGGCGGCCACCAAGGCGTTCGATGCGGTGATCGCGGACGGGGACGCGGCGGCCGGCTAAGTCGGACGCAGGGCGACCTGAAGGCCAGCAGACGCTCCGAACCGCCGCAATGGGGTGGATGTCGGTCCTAGTGCTGTTAAGCTTGCCGAATGGCATCGTAGGCTGGGAACACATGCAGACGTCAGACAGTATTGCCTTCGCAGCGTTGCTGACTTCAATACTCGCGATTGTGGTGTCGATAGCTACGCCACTTACCCAATTCGCCTATGGACGCATCAAGCGGCAGCGGAACCGATTGGACCTTCGTGTAGGCACGGTGGGGCTGGGGCAGGTCGCAGTGGAAGCTTTCTTCCAGGCGGACCACGGCCATCAGGGTCTGATAGCGACGCTTCGTAAAGTGCGTCCAGAAGGGACGCATGTGGTGATGTTTTTACCGGGAATCGAGAACCGATTTACGGGCGAAATTCGGGAGCATGGTTTCGAGAAGGAAGATTCGAACTTGCCTCGGACTGTGACGATGATCCCGGTCGAAGGGGGCGAGCCGTTCCGCTTCATGCTCGCCTTTATCTATTACGGCCACGGGACTGCAAACCCGGTGACAATCGACTTGTCGATCAGCTCTCGCGCCGGGAAGAAGTTTGGACGCTATCGTAGGACAGTGTATCCGATCGACTATGGTGTAGAATAGTTTATTATTATTCAAACTCGGAAATCTTCTTTGGTGCTTGCGGGAAAATTACCGCCAATCTTTCAGCCTGCGAGCCGCCCAAAGGTCGCGTTCGGGTCGTAAGCACACACTGACTTTTCTGCCTCTGAGCGGACCTTGGCGTCGCGGCATTATCAATCTACGTCCCGCATCCGCGCCATGCTCCAGAACGCCAGCGCCGAGATCACCCCCGCGCCCGCCAGATAATAGCCCACAAACGCCAGCCCCCACGTCCCGGCCAGCCAGGTGGCGATGTAGGGCGCCAGCGACGCCCCCACGATGCCCGCCAGATTGAAGGTCATGGACGCCCCGGTGTAGCGCACCGCCGTGGGGAACGGATCGGACAAGGCCGCCCCCAACGGTCCGTAGGTGAAGCCCATCAGGCCGAACCCCAGCACGAAGAACAGCAGCACGGCCGGCAGGCTTCCCGAGCCGAACAGCGGCGCCAACACAAGGCCGAACACGGCGATGGCCAGCGAGGTCCACAGCAGCGTCAACCGCCGACCCACCCGATCCGCGACCAGGGCCGCCACCGGGATCATCAGGCCGAAGAACAGCACCCCGAACAACTGGATCGGCAGGAATTCCTCACGCGAATAGCCCAGCGCCGTGGTCGCCCAGCCCAGGGTGAACACCGTCATCAGATAGAACAGCACAAAGGTGGCCACGGCCGCGAACGTGCCCAGCGCCAGCGACGCCTTGTGCCGGGTCAGCAGGGACAGAGCCGGCGCCTTGACCCGCTCCTGTCGATCAATGGCCTCGCGGAACGCGGGCGTCTCGGTGATCCTGAGGCGCACCCACAGGCCCACGACCACCAGAAGCGCGCTGGCGATGAAGGGGATGCGCCAACCCCAGGTCAGGAACTGCTCCTCGGCCAGCACGGCGGTCAGGAAAATGAACGCGCCGGTGGACAGCACGAAGCCGATGGGCGCCCCCAGCTGCGGGAACATGCCGTACCAGGCCTTCTTCTCCGGCGGCGCGTTCTCGGTGGCCAGCAGGACGGCGCCGCCCCACTCGCCGCCCAGGCCCAGCCCCTGGCCGAACCGGCACAGCGCCAGCAGCAAGGGCGCGATCACCCCGGCCGCCTGGTAGGTCGGCAACAGACCGATGGCGACGGTCGACAGGCCCATGGTCATCAGGGCGGCGACCAGCGTGGCCTTGCGCCCGATCCGGTCGCCGAAATGGCCGAACACCACCGCTCCCACCGGCCGTGCGAAGAAGGCGATGGAGAAGGTGGCGAAAGACGCCAGCATGGCCGTCATGGGGTCGCCGCCGGGGAAGAACAGCGCCGGAAACACCAGCACCGCCGCCGTGGCGTAGATGTAGAAATCGAAGAACTCGATGGTCGTGCCGATCAGGCTGGCGAACAGCACACGGCGCTTCTCGGCCCCGGTCGGCAAGACGGCTGTGGTCAAGGTCGCATCCCCCGTGGATCGGCCGCGCACATTAAGCCTGGCGAACGTTCTGGAAAGCGGAAAATCAACCGCGCGGCTTGGCCCTGTTCGTGGGCTGCGCCTCGGCCGGATTGTCCGGCCACGGATGCTTCGGATAGCGCCCGCGCATCTCGGCGCGCACGGCGGCCCATGAGCCGGCCCAGAAGCCGGGCAGGTCGCGGGTCACCTGCACCGGGCGGCGCGCGGGCGACAGCAGGGCCAGGGTCAGGGGTGTGCGGTCGGGCCCGACGACCGGGTGGACCTTCAGACCGAACAGCTCCTGCACCCGCACCTCCACGCGCGGCCCGCCCTCGGCGGCGTAATCGATGGCGGCGCCAGTGCCCAGCGGCGTGACGAACCGCTCCGGCGCTTCGGCTTCCAGGCGCCGTTGCAGGTCCCAGGGGATCAGTCCGCGCAAGGCGTCGTGAAGGGCGCCGGGCCGAACGGCCTTGAGCGACGAAACCTGGTCCAGCAGGGGCGCCAGCCAGTCCGCGCGCGCGGCCCACAGGCCCGCATCCGACACATCGGGCCATGAGGCGTCCCGCGTCCGCAGGAACGCCAGGCGCGCGCGCAGGGACCGCGCCGCTTCCGCCCACGGCAGGATGTCGACGCCGCCGCGCTCCACCTCGCCCATCAGGGCGGCGGTCAGGGTGGCGCGGTCGGGCGCGCCGAGCATCGCCTCGGTCACGGTCAGGACGCCCAGACGGGTGATCCGGCGCACCTCGCGGCGGCCGGACGCCGTCTCGATCAGGCGGTCCTCGCTCGACAGCAGACGGGCGAAATCCCGCGCCACCGTCTCCTCGTCCAGCGGGGCGGCCAGGCGGATGCGGTCACGCGCCTCACGGCCGCCGCCCAGTTCGCCCACGGCCAGCCAGACGTGCCGGGCCAGAGCGTCGGTCGGCTCCAGGAAGGCGCCGCGCCCGGAGGCCAGCTGATACTCGCCCGGCTTGCCCCGCGCCTTGGCGATGCGGTCGGGAAAGGCTTCGGCCAGCAGACGGCCCGGCGCGACATCGCCGCCCTTCCCGCCCCCCGCGGCCCTGGCCCAGCGGTCGGCCAGGGCGCGGGCG
>JAEZCL010000043.1 GCA_023433585.1 Pseudomonadota bacterium | reverse complement strand
CCGTTGACGGCCGCGATCCCCACGTCGGCCAGGCCGTCCAGCGTGGCGAGGACGTCGGCCTCGGCGGCCGCGACGGCGAGCATCCCACCGCCGGTGGGCAGCGCCTGCATCAGCCGGCCCCGCGCCGCCACCAGCGCCGCCGCGTCGGCCAGGGACAGCACCCCAGCCACGTGCGCGGCCGTGACCTCGCCGATGGAGTGGCCGCCCACGAAGTCCGGCACCACGCCGTACGACTCGACGAGCCGGAACAGCGCCACCTCGACGGCGAACAGCCCCGCCTGGGTGAACGCGGTCTGGTCCAGCAGCTCCGCCTCGGCGGAGCCCTCCGGCGCGAACAGCACGTCCTTCAGCGGGCGCGGCAGCAGCGCGTCGAGGTACACGCACACCTCGTCGAGGGCGGCGGCGAAGACCGGGAACTCGGCGTACAACTCCCGGCCCATGCCGGCGCGCTGCGCGCCCTGACCCGAGAACAGCACCGCCAACGGACCCCGGCCGCCAGCCTGGCCCACGACAACCCCACCCGCCGGGTGCCCGGCGGCCAGGGCACGCAACCCGCCCAGCAACTCCTCACGGCCGGTCGCGGAGACCACGGCCCGGCGCTCCAGAGTGGAGCGTGAGGTGACCGACGAGAAGGCCACGTCCAGGGGCCGCAGGGTCTCGTCGGCGGCGATCCGGGCCGCCCAGCGGCCCGCCTGCGCGGCGAGGCCGGCCGCGTCCCGGGCCGACACCGGCACCGGCACGACCGGCCGCTCGACCAGCGACGCGGCGGCGGCCGACGGGGACTGCTGGGGCTCCGGAGCCTGCTCCAGGATGGTGTGGGCGTTCGTGCCGGACACCCCGAACGAGGAGACGGCCGAGCGGCGCGGCCGGCTCACCGCCGGCCACGGCGTCGCCTCGGTCACCAGCGACACCTCGCCGGCCGACCAGTCGACCTCGGGCGTCGGCTCGTCCACGTGCAGGGTGGGCGGTACGACGCCGTGCCGCATCGCCATGACCATCTTGATCACACCGGCGACACCGGCGGCGGCCTGGGCGTGACCGATGTTCGACTTGACCGACCCGAGCAGCAGCGGCGCCGAGTCCCCCCGGTCCTGCCCGTACGTGGCGAGCAGCGCCTGCGCCTCGATCGGGTCGCCGAGCCGGGTGCCGGTGCCGTGCGCCTCCACCACGTCCACGCCGCCGGTGGCGAGGCCGGCGTTGGCCAGCGCCTGCTGGATCACCCGCTGCTGCGACGGCCCGTTCGGGGCGCTCAGGCCGTTGGAGGCGCCGTCCTGGTTGACGGCGCTGCCCCGCACCACGGCGAGGACGGGGTGGCCGTTGCGCTGCGCGTCCGACAGCCGCTCCAGCACCAGGACGCCGACGCCCTCGGACCAGCCGGTCCCGTCGGCGGCGGCGGCGAACGCCTTGCAGCGGCCGTCGGCGGCGAGGCCGCGCTGCCGGGAGAACTCGACGAAGGCGGCCGGGGTGCACATGGCGGTGACCCCGGCGACGATCGCCAGGGTGCACTCCCGCTGCCGCAGCGCCTGCCCCGCCAGGTGCAGGGCGACCAGCGAGGACGAGCAGGCGGTGTCGATGGTGACCGCCGGGCCCTCCAGCCCGAAGGTGTAGGCGATCCGGCCGGAGACCACGCTGCCGGCGTTGCCGGTCATCAGGTGCCCCTCCAGGCCCTGCGCGGCACCCATCAGCACGGTGCCGTAGTCCTGGCCGGTGCTGCCGGCGAAGACGCCGGTGCGGCTGCCGCGCAGCGAGTGCGGGTCGATGCCGGCCCGCTCCAGGGCCTCCCACGATGTCTCCAGCAGCCAGCGCTGCTGCGGGTCCATCGCCAGCGCCTCGCGGGGGGAGATCGCGAAGAAGCCCGGGTCGAAGTCGGCCAGGTCGTGGACGAAGCCGCCCTGCCGCGTGTACGACGTGCCGCTCTGTTCGGGGTCGCTGTCGTAGAGCGACCCGAGGTCCCAGCCGCGGTCCTCGGGGAAGTCGGTGACCACGTCCCGGCCGGACGCGACCACCTCCCACAGGTCCTCGGGAGAGCGCACCCCGCCGGGGAAGCGGCAGCTCATGGAGACGATGGCGACCGGTTCCTGTTCACCGGCCTCCACCTCGCGCAGGCGCTGGCGCACCTGGTGCAGGTCAGCGGTGACCCGCTTGAGGTAGTCGAGAAGCTTCGCCTCGTCAGCCATGGACCGCGCACTCCTTGTGTTGACCCGTCGTCGCAGCAGCGATCACGTCAGGACATCCCCAGCTCGCGGTCGATGAAGTCGAAGACCTCGTCCGGCGTCGCGTCCTGGAGCTTCTCGGTGACGGTGTCGCCGTCCGCCGGGGCGTCGGCCTCGTTGAGGGAGGCCAGCAGCGCCCGCAGCCGTTCGGTGATCCGAATTCGGGCGCTGCGGTCCGGCGCCGAGCCGGAGAGTGCCGCTTCCAACCTGTCCAGCTCACCGAAGACCGGTGCGACCCCGGCCACGCCGCCGTCGACGATCGCGGCCCGCACGTATTCGGCCAGCCCGGCGGCGGTCGGGTAGTCGAAGACCACGGTGGCGGGCAGCCGCACGCCGGTCGCCGCGGTGAGCCGGTTACGCAGCTCCACGGCGGTCAGCGAGTCGAAGCCGAGTTCGCGGAACGCCCGGTCCGGCTCGACGGCGTCCATCGAGGCGTGCCCGAGCACCGCGGCGGCCTGCCCGCGTACCAGCTCCAGCAGGGTCTTGCGTCGTTCGGCGTCGGTCTGCCCGGCGAGCAGGGCGGCGAGGGACTCCGCGGAGACGCCGGTGTCCTCGGCCCGCTCGGCGACGGCCCGCCGTGCCTCGGCCACACCCGCGATGAGCGGGCTGGGCCGCACGGCCACGAAGCCGGGCACGTAGCGGGCCCAGTCGATCTCGGTCACCATCGTCGCCGGCTCGCCCCGCGCGACGCACTGGGCGAGCGCCGTGAGCGCGAGCGCGGTGTCGAGGCGGGCCACGCCGGTACGCCGGCGGCGCTCCTCGACGGCCTGGTCGGTGGCGGCCATCCCGCCGGCCGCCCAGGGGCCCCAGGCGACCGAGGTGGCCGGCAGGCCCTGGCCGTGCCGCTGCTCGGCGAGCGCGTCGAGGTAGGCGTTGGCGGCGGCGTAGCTGCCCTGACCGGCGGCGCCGAGCTGGCCGGCCATCGCGGAGAACAGCACGAACGCGCGCAGTTCCCGCCCGAGGGTGAGCTCGTGCAGGTGCAGGGCGCCGAGCACCTTGGGTCGCAGGACGGTGGCGAGCCGGTCGGGGGTGAGCCCGTCGAGCACCCCGTCCTCCAGCACGCCGGCGGCGTGCACGACGGTGGTCAGCGGCGCGTCGGCGGGCACCTCGTCGAGCAGCTTGGCCAGCGCGGCCCGGTCGGCCACGTCGCAGGCCGCGACGGTCACCCGGGTGCCCGCCCCGGTCAGCTCACGGACGAGTGCCGTGGCGCCGGGGGCGTCCGCGCCGCGGCGGCTGACGAGCAT
>JAEZCL010000174.1 GCA_023433585.1 Pseudomonadota bacterium | reverse complement strand
GCAGGTGATGCGAAGCAAGCACCCCCTGGCGCGGGACGAGTAGCCCCCCCTTACTTCCGCTTATCCTCTGTTTTGCGCATCCCATGCGCATCGCCAGAACAGCCAAACGAAAACGCCCCGGCGCGGGCCGGGGCGTTTGTCATCGAGGACGGCGGATCAGCGCGGGGCCAGGATCATGATCATCTGGCGGCCCTCCATGCGGGGGGCGTACTCCACCTTGGCGATCTCGTCGAAGTCCTCCTGGACCTTCTTCAGCAGCTTCAGGCCCAGTTCGGGGTGAGCCATCTCGCGGCCGCGGAAGCGCAAGGTCACCTTGACCTTGTCGCCCTCGCCGAAGAAGCGGTGCATCGCCTTGGCCTTCACCTCATAATCGTGGCTGTCGATGTTGGGGCGAAGCTTGATTTCCTTGAGTTCGACGACCTTCTGGCGCTTTCGCGCCTCGGCCTTCTTCTTCTGTTCCTGGAAACGGAATTTGCCGTAGTCCATGATCTTGCAGACGGGCGGATCGGCGTTGGGCACGATCTCCACCAGGTCCAGGCCCGCCTCCTCGGCGGCCTCGATGGCGGCGGACGTCGGCATGACGCCCTGTTTCTCGCCGTTCTGGTCGATCAGCAGAATCCGCGGCGCGCGGATGTCCTGGTTCATACGGGGCCCGTCTTTCACGGGCGGCGCTTGCATAGGGCGGCGAATGGGCGTCGTTTCCTTGTATGGTCGATAGGGCGCCGGCAGCGCGCGACATCGCGGTCGCGTTACAGCCGGGGGCGATATATGACTGCGAAGGCCCGCGCAATCAAGCGGGGCAAGCCTTTGGAGCCTTCGTAAAGCGTCATGACCCATGCCTTGCTGGAACGCCCGGACGGCGAAACCCTCGCCTTCAGACGGATCCGGGGCGAAGGCCCGACAGTGTTGTGGATAGGCGGTTTCCGGTCGGACATGGAGGGGACCAAGGCGCTGGCGCTGGACCAGGCGGCCCGCGAACGGGGCTGGGCCTATGTGCGTTATGACCATTTCGCGCACGGCGCTTCGTCGGGCGACTGGCGGGCCGCCGGCGTCGGCCGGTGGCGCGAGGACGCCATCGCCATGATCGAGGCCATCAACGGGCCGGTGCTGCCGGTCGGCTCGTCCATGGGCGGCTGGGTCGCCCTCCTGGCGGCGCTGGCCCGGCCGGAGAAGCTGGCGGGCCTGGTGCTGGTCGCCCCGGCGCCGGACTTCACCGAGCGGCTGATGTGGCCCGCCCTGCCCGATCACATCCGCCAGGCGATCCTGAGGGATGGGGAGGCGCTGATGCCGGACGAGGGGCTCGGCCCCTATGTCCTGACCCGCACCATGTTCGAGGAGGCGCGGAACTGGCTGCTGCTGGACGCGCCGATCCGCCTGGGCGCGCCGGTGCACATCCTGCAGGGCAAACAGGACGAACCCGTGCCCTGGCGCCACGCCCTAACGCTGACCGAGCGAATCGAGGGGCCGGACGTGCGTCTGGACCTGATCGAGGCGGGCGACCACCGCCTGTCGACCCCGGCCGACCTGACGCGGCTGGTCGAGGCGGTTGAGCGGCTGCGCTGAAAACCGCTCAGGCGATGATGTCGGGCAGGATACGGGCCTCGATGCGCACGATCTCGTCGCGCAGGGCCAGCTTCTTGCGCTTCAGGCGCGCGATGCGCAGCTGATCGGGCACCGGCACGGCCTGCAGCGCCTCGATGGCCGCGTCCAGGTCGGCGTGTTCCTGGCGCAGGGCCTTCACCCGCTCATGCAGTTCGCGCTCTGCGGCGTCGGAAAGGTCTTCGTCGTCGTTCATCTGGCCCCTGCCTGACCTTCATTATAGCCAAGGCCGATTCACACCGGAAGCCGCCGGGCCAGCCGATCCGCCAGATGACCCAGAGCCGGGCGCGGAACCTGGTCGCCCCACTCTCGCGCGACCTGGACCAGCAGATCCGGCGTTTTCATCGTCGCCCCGGCCGGCGCGGGCGCCACGCCCTCCAGCGCCAGCATCAGGCGCCGCTCGGCCTCCAGCTCCACAGCCTTGACCTGGGTCCGCACGGCCTCGCGGTCGGCGTCCTCCATGTCCGGCCGCCGCGTCTTCAGGGCCCGACGCAGAGTCCGCAGGGGGATCACCGCATGATCGGCCCAGACCCGGGCGGTGTCACAGGCCGCCTCAACCGCCTCCCCGTCCGGCGCGCGGCCCGTCTCGGCGCACCAGGCGGCCCACAGCAGCAGCGGGACGTTCTGGTCGTGCACATCCTGAAGATGCAGGCATTCCTCGGCCACGCCCGGCGCGCCGTAGGCCGCGAGCGCCCAGTCCCAGAAGGCGCCGCTCATTCCGGAGCGTCCGACGCCAGGCCCCGCCATCGCCTGACCGGCGCCCAGTCCAGGCCGAACAGGTCCAGCGCCCGGCCCACCGACTGGTCGATCATGGCCTCGATCGTCGCCGGTTTCGCATAGAGGGCCGGCAACGGCGGGGCGATCACCGCCCCCATCTCGGCCAGGGTCGTCAGGGTGCGCAGGTGGCCCAGGTGCAGCGGCGTCTCGCGCACCATCAGCACCAGCCGCCGGCGCTCCTTCAGGGTCACGTCGGCGGCCCGCGTCAGCAGCGACGAAGTCACCCCCGTGGCGATCTCGCTCATGGTGCGCACCGAACAGGGCGCGACGATCATCCCCATGGTGCGGAACGAGCCTGAAGCGATGGCGGCGCCCACCTCGCCTATGCGGTGGACCACGGACGCCTTGTCGTTCAGGTCGGCCAGGGAAAGATCGGTCTCCGCCGCCAGGGTCATGGCGGCCGCCCGGCTGACCACCAGATGGCTCTCGACGCCCAGTTCGCCCAGGGCGTCCAGCACCCGGACGCCGTAAGCCACGCCGGACGCGCCGGAAATGCCGACGATCAGGCGGCGCGCGTCGGCGGATACGGCTGTGTTCACATCATCGGCCATTTTCGAGGCCATGCTCCTGAAGTCCGTGACGGCGGCGAGGGTCTCACCAGAATGTGATTCCACAGGCCGCCCGGGCGGGCGTTGGATTGTTTGGTCCCTTAAACATGGAGGCGCAAGCCATGGCCATTGACGCTCGCATTCGCGAACTGGGAAATCGTCATCGACAGCTGGATGAGACCATCCAGCAGGAACTGACCCGCCCCCGCAGCGATTCGCTCCGCGTTAGGGAACTGAAGCAGCAGAAGCTCAGGCTCAAGGAAGAGATCCAGACCCTGGAGGGGCGTCTGCATTGACGCCGCCCCGGTCCCGCTGAAAGGCAAAGGCCCCGCCGTCGACGGCGGGGCCTTTTCATATGGGAGCCGGAGGCCGGGATCAGTCCTTTGGCCCGAACACCGATTCGGCAGTGGGCTCCTCGCCGCGCCGCTCGCGCGCGTCGGGAACGAATTCGGGCTCGGGCTCGGGCTCTTCGCCGGCGGGGGCCAGGGTGTCGCCGCCCTTCCTGGCGTCGTCCTTCGCCTTCTTGTCGGCGGCTTTGCGGATGATCTCGTCCAGCTGGATCTGGCTGGTCAGGCCGAGCGTCACCGGGTCCACCGGCTTGATGTTGGCGCTGTTCCAGTGGGTGCGGTTGCGCACGCTCTCGATGGTCGCCTTGGTGGTGCCCAGCAGCTTGGCGATCTGGGCGTCGGTCACCTCCGGGTGATGGCGCACGAACCACATGATGGCGTCGGGCCGATCCTGACGACGCGAGACCGGGGTGTATTTCGGCCCCTTCTTGGCGGACTTGAACAGTTCGGCGTGGGCGCTGACCACCGCCTTCATGCGATAGGTCTCGTCGGCCTGCGCCTTGTCCAGCTCCTCGCGGGTCAGTTGGCCGTTGACGATCGGGTCGGCGCCGCGGATGTCGCGGGCCACGTCGCCGTCGGCGATGCCGCGCACCTCCAGCGGGTGCAGGCCGCAGAAGTCGGCGATCTGCTCGAAGCTGAGCGAGGTGTTGTCCACCAGCCAGACGGCGGTGGCCTTGGGCATCAGGATCTGGGTCATGGGTTGGAACCCTTGGGTCTGCGGCCCGCCGAAGCAGGCGTTGAAAACAGCGGCGCCCGACCTTTCGGCCGGGCGCGGATGCGTTTCCATACGCCCATTCCGGGCAAAAGCAAACGGGCGAAACGGTCAGAAACGCGCCTGCGCCCGCGCCATGCTCAGGGTCTCAGACGTTCATGCCCGCGCGGTCCAGCGCCCTGCAGGCCTTAGCTCCACAGGCCGCAGGCGTCGATGACATGGCCTTCCGGCCGGGGCAGCGTCTTGAACTCCGAATGGGCTACGAGCGAGACCACGACCGGTGCGCGGACCGCCTCGGCTCCCTCGACGATGGTCAGGCTGTGCCCGTCCTTGAGAGCATGGGCATAGGGCTCGGCGCAGACCACGCGGCCCGGATAGAGGCTGCTCAGCGCCCGGGCGATGTTGAACGAGGGGCTTTCCCGGAAATCGTCCACGTCCGCCTTGAAGGACAGGCCCAGGCAGGCCAGCGTCAGCTCCGGATCGGCGTCCATCAGGGCGCAGGCCTTGTCGATCACGAATTGCGGCTTGCCGTCGTTGATCTCGCGCGCGGTGCGGATCAGGCGCGCGGTCCGGGGGGCCTGGGCCACGATGAACCAGGGGTCCACCGCGATGCAGTGACCGCCCACGCCGGGGCCGGGCTGGAGCATGTTCACACGCGGGTGATGGTTCGCCAGCTTGACGATCTCCCACACGTTCAGCCCCAGTTCGTCACAGACCAGGGACAGCTCGTTGGCGAAGGCGATGTTCACGTCGCGGAAGGCGTTCTCGGCCAGCTTGACGAATTCCGCCGACCGGTCGTCGGTCAGCAGCAGTTCGCCGCTGGTCAGCGAGCGATAGATCGCCGCCGCGCGCAGGGCGCCGCGCGACGTGGCGCCGCCGACGACCCGGGCGTTGGTGGTCAGTTCCTCCATGGTCTTGCCGGGGATCACTCGCTCGGGCGAATAGACCACGTCCACATCGGTCTCGTCCTCAGGGCGGCCGTCCTGGGGGAAGCACAGGTCCGGACGCGCCCGGGCCATGCGCGCGATCATCTCGCGAGTGGCGCCGACGGGCGAGGTGGATTCCAGCACGACGAGGGCGCCCGTCCGCAAGCGGGGGGCGATGGCCTCGGCGGCCGCGAAGACATAGCTGAGGTCAGGGGTGCGGTACTCGTCCTCGCCGTTGGGCGTGGGGACGGCGATCAGATAGACTTCCGCTTCGGGAACCTCGAATTCGGCGGTCAGGGCGCCGGTCTCCACGACCGTGCGCAGGATCTCGTTCAGGCCCGGCTCCACGATGTGGCTGCGGCCGGCGCGGACCGCCTCGACGACGGCGGGCTTGACGTCGCAGCCGATGACCGTGTGCCCGGCCGCAGCCAGGGCCGCCGCCGTGGGCAAACCGATGTAGCCCAGGCCGACCACGGCGATGACGGACCGTTCCCGGACCTCGGGTTGAAAATCAGCGTAGATGGTCAGCGGCATCAAGCAGTCCCCGGACAATGCGGCGGCTGGCCTGACCGTCGCCGTATGGATTGTTTCTTTCATTCTGGACGCTTCGGTCCAGAAGCTCAAACACGCCCGATACGATTCGGTTCGGATCCGTACCCACCAATTTTGAAGCGCCGGCCTCGACCGCTTCCGGCCGCTCGGTCACCTCACGCATCACCAGCACCGGTTTGCCCAGGGACGGGGCCTCCTCCTGCACGCCGCCCGAGTCCGTCAGGATCACGTCGCAGCGGTTCATCAGATAGACGAAAGACTCATAATCCACCGGCTCGACCAGATGCACTCTGGACGAGCCGCCTAATAGAGCATGAACCGGTCCTTGAACATTCGGATTCAAGTGTACGGGGTAAATGATCTCCAGACTCGAGTCTTCGCCCAGTCGTTTCAGCGCGGCGCAGATGTTGTCGAAACCATCCCCGAAGTTCTCACGCCGGTGTCCGGTCACCAGGACCAGCTTCCGGTCCGGCGACAGGAACGAGAACCTCTGATCGAGCCGCGTCCGGACCTCGGGACGTTTCTCCATGCGGTCGATCATGGCCAGGAGAGCGTCCACGACCGTGTTGCCGGTGACGATCACATGGTCCGGGTTGGCGCCCTCGGCCAGGAGGTTTCGCCTGGAGCCCTCGGTGGGGGCGAACAGCAGCCGGCTGACCATGTCCACCAGACGGCGGTTGAATTCCTCGGGCCAGGGCTGATCCATGCGCCCGCTGCGCAGACCCGCCTCCACATGGCCCACCGGTATGCGGCGATGAAAGGCGGCGGCGGCGGCGGCGGCGGCGGTGGAGGTGTCCCCGTGAACCAGAACGAGATCGGGCGTTTCCGCCGCCAACATGCGGTCCACGCCGCCAACGGCGCCGGAAAACAGGCCGTTCAGGCCCTGATCCGGCGTCATCAGGCCGAGATCCGCGTCGGCTTCGAGATCGAACAGCTTCAGGACCTGATCCAGCATCTGACGGTGCTGGCCCGTGGACCAGACCCGGCATTCGATGCCCGGGGTGTCACGCAGCGCCTGAACCACCGGCGCCATCTTGATGGCTTCCGGGCGGGTTCCAAAGATCACCGCGACACGCATTACAGGCCTCCCCCAGTCACCACGGACATTCCGTCCATTCCTCGAATGTCGGTCGTTTTCAAGGCGTGGCTCAATACGGTGAACCGAAGGGAATTGTAAGCCTTCAAGTCTGACCGTTGGTGACCGTTTTCTGGCTTTTCCGTGAAAGATGATGAAAGACGGCGCCGCCTTCTGATCGGATGCGGGGAAAATTTCTGCGCAAGGTCGCCCGCGCCCATCAGGCGCTGTAGCTTGCGGGCCGACCATTCATTTCGGGAATCATCATGGCTGCACTGCCCAGCATCGCGCTCGCGTACGGTTTTCTCGGTTCGAACCTGGGCGATGTGGCCATAACCAAGGGAGCATTGGCCCTGCTCCGCGCCGCCGGTGCGGACGGACAGATCAAGGTGATCTCGCGCGGCCTCAACACCCGCCTCACCCGGGGCTCGTGGAATCGCGTGGTCGCGTCCGATCCCGACATCGTCTTTCATGCCTGGGATCATACGTTCGGCCCTTTTCGCAGCGAGAGCCCGCCCAGCATCGACTTCGTCGACGCCATGCTCGATTCGCCTCATGTCCGGGCCCAGATCCTGAATGCGGCCAGCCTACGGGGTGTCGAACGGCTTTATTACTCTGGCGGCGAGAACCTGTTCTCGTACGGGACGGCCCACGACGAATGGAACCTGTTCGGACGGTTGTCGGTGATCCTGGCCGCCCAGGCGGAAGGTGTACGCACCGGATTCCTGCCATGCACGTTCGGTCCCTTCGAAAGCGAGGTCTCGCGCCATCTGATCGCGCGCGCCGTCGAGGGCGCGGACTTCGTCCTGGCGCGCGACCTGCGGTCACTGGAGCAACTGCCCCCGGCCGCGCAGGCGTCGCCGGGCGCGGACTGCGCGTTCTTCACGCCGGACGCCGTCAGCACGGCCACGCCACCGTCCCGCTGGGGCAAGCGGATCGCCCTGGTGCCGCGTATCGAAGGAACCGGCCTGCGGATCGGGCCGGTCCGCTCGCAGACCTACATGGCGACCCTGGGGGAACAGGGAATCGAGCAATCCGGCGCCTTCCAGCTCTATCTGAGCATCGGCC
Source organism: Pseudomonadota bacterium (assembly GCA_023433585.1). GTDB lineage: Bacteria > Pseudomonadota > Alphaproteobacteria > Caulobacterales > Caulobacteraceae > Brevundimonas. The sequence continues at coordinate 8,872 of JAEZCL010000174.1, read as the reverse complement.
GACGCCTCTTGGCGGCGGGGCGCTATATCCGCCTTCTGACCCAATGCGACGCGGACGTTGAACTGAACCGCGCCCTGTTCAACGCGCTCAAGCCGCTGGCCAAGCTGGAGAACCAGGTCAACCTGACCCGTCCGGGCAACCTGATGGCCTATCATCGCGTCCTCGCTTCGTGCGGGGGCGTGGTGACCAGCCGCCTGCATACGGCGATCTTCGCCCTTCAGAACGGCGTGGTTCCGATCGCGCTCTATTATGACGGGCACGGGCACAAGACGCCGGGCGTGTTCGAGGTGTTCGGCCTGGGCGAATTCTGCATGCCCGCGCAGGACTTCACGCCGGACATGCTCCTGCCGCTGATCGCCCACGCGCGGAGCCGGGCGGCGGAGGCGCGCGTGACGATCGACGCCGTTCGCGAACAGACCATTCAGACCGTGAGCCGGGACGGCGGCCTGGCGGACTGATCCGTCGGCTCAGCCCGCCGGGGATTGTGCGTCGGCGTCGTCCGATGCGGCCTTCGCCATCGGAGCCTTGAAGGCGTCGCCGGCCGCTTCGATGACGGGCAGGATCGGAAAGGCTTTGGAAAACCGTTTGATCGCCTTGTCGTAAGCGTCGGGGTGGTGACGGAAACCCGCTTCGCCCGACGTCACGGCGCCGTGCAGGTCGGCGACCGAGGCGCCGATGGTGTTCCAGGACCGCTCCCGCCGCACCCAGTCCCGCGCCTGCGCGCCCAACCGCCGCCTGAGGTCCGGGTCCAGAGCTTTTCGAAGAGCGGCGTGAAGCGCGTTCACGTCCCCCTTGCGGAAAATCAGGCCCGTTTCATCGTTGCGCACCATGCCTTCCATGCCGCCGACGCTGGAGACGATGACGCATTTGCTCATGGCCATGGCCTCCAGCGGCTTCATGGGCGAGACCATCTCGCACACCGGGACCGGGCGGCGGGGGAAAGGGCAGATGTCGATCAGGGAATAATACGCGGGCACGTCCTCATGCGGCACGCGGCCGGGGAACAGGACACGATCCGCCATGCCCGACGCTTCGACCTGGGCCCGCAGCTGAACGCCCACGGGAACCGCGGCCTTGCCGCCGGGGGTGTCGTCGCCGACGATCATCAGCCGCACGCGCGGGTCCCTGGCCATCAGGCGCAGCGAGGCCTCGACCATCATGTCCAGACCTTCGTAGTCCACGAACGAGCCGACATAGCCGATGACCAGATTGTCGGGCGTCAGTCCCAGTTTCGCCCCCAGCCGGGCGTCCCGGGGCACGGGCGTGAAGATGTCCGGGTCCACCGCGTTGGGCGCGAGCGTGACACGTTCCGGCGGAACCCCCCCAGCTTTCGATCTCGCGCTTCATGGACGACGTCAGGGTCAGGACGTGGTCGGCCAGATGCGCGCAGGACTGCTCCAGCCGCCGGTTGCGCCGGTACAGCGGCGTCTGGGCGAAGGCGGGGTCGCGGGATTCCCGCGTCAGCTCCCAGAAGCCCCGCACCTCATAGATGAAGGGACGCTTTCTCAGGACCGCCGCATAGGCGCCGGCCAGGCCGGTGTAGAAATTGGACGCCGCCTGGATCACCGTGACGCCGCGCGGCGCCGCCTCGGCGAAATAATCGCCCGCGTCACGGATGTAACGATAGAGCTGTCCCGGCCGGCCGAAACTGTTCTCGAAACGATAGGTCACGCCGTCGATGCGGCGCCGCGAAGCGCCGGGCGGCACGTCGGAATCCGGCTTGGTGTCCGATGGAAAGCCGGGCCGGGCCAGCACCGAGCCTGCGCCGCCGGCGGCGATCAGGCCGCGCATCAGGCCGTGTCCGCGCGTGGCGTAGCCGCCGCTGGCGTAGGGCAGGGCGTTGTGCAGAAGATAGGCCGCGCGCGGCGATGCGGTCAGGGATTGATAGCGCTCGGCGTGCGGTGTGCGCAGGCGTTCGGCCAGGGCGGCGGCGGCGCGAATCTCCTGGACGCCCGTATCGAAGGGGCTGCGCGAATGCGTCTCGAGCACGTGGGGCCAGCGGGTGAGGGTTTCGGCGAGGTCCTCGTATCGCGCATCGCGGTGATAGGCGCGGGCGATCTTCTGCTGCAGGCCGTTGCTCGGCGCCATGTCGTTGAGCCGTTCCAGACACCGGGCTTCCGCGCTGAAACGCTTGGCGCGCGCGGCCTCGTTGGCGGCGGCGCCGAGATAACGCGCCCGGTTGGTTCGACCCTCGGATTTCACGGCCGCCGCGAGATAGTCCATCAGCAGATCGTCCTGTCCGTTGCGGGCCAGGGTCTGCACTGCGGCGGTGAAGAAGGGGCTGATGTCGGGTTTGGGCAGGTTCCCGGCCGTGGCGGGCGCCATCGACAGCGTCAGCGGGCTCAGACGGCCGTCATCAGCCAGCCGCACCGCCACGAACGCCTTGGCCGCGCCCTTCGGCCGCGTGAAGGTTATCACGTCGCCGCCGGCGGGCTTCAGCGCCTTGCGCACGAGCGGCGCCCCGGCTTCATCACACAGGAACAGGTACAGATTGACCGAGCCGGCCAGCGGGGCCAGCGAGACCGAGGCCCGCAGCGAGTCGCCCGCCGGCAGGGGAATGAAGGTGTTCTGCGGCGACTGGAAGCCGCGATTGTTGCCGGGCTGAACCAGGTAGACCGGCCGGTCGTCCGGCAGGGCGAACACGAGATCGTCACCTTGACGGCTCACGCCGCGGCTTTCGGGGGGTACGGTCAGTTCGAAGCTGATGCTCTCGCCGTTGATGTCGAGCGCGACCGGGAAGGAAACGGGCTTGGGCGCGGTCGAACCGAACAGACGGAATTTCGGCACTTCGTTCTCCTGCTGCATCCGGATCAGGCGGCGCGGCCCGACAGGATACGGTTCAGCCGCTCGATGGTTCTAGGTGGGATCGACGAATTATTTATTTGAACCAGAACCCTGCGCCGGCGAACCGGAAATTCACGGCGAAGGGAGTATCGTCACTACCGCCGGATACGGCGGGCCGCCCTGGCCCTTCGCCGAATCGTCAGCTTGTGTCAGCGGCGCAGTGGCGAGGCAATGGCGATGATGGTGGAAACGGGAGGTCGGCATGATGTGGTCAGGATGGGCGGCTTGGGCGGCGGTCATGCTGGCTCTGTCCGTGGGCGGCGCGACGTCGGCCCAGGAGATGGGCGAGGTCGAGACGTCCTATGAGGCGGCGCTGGCCGTCACGTCCACGCCGGTGTCGCTGGCGGCCGAGCAGGCGGCCTGGGCGCAGGATGGCGACGGCGATCCCGAGACGCGGGCCTGGCGCATCGAGGCCCTGGGGGAACAGGCCGCGCTGGACCGGCGGGTGCGGATCCTGCGCCCCGTGACCACGGACCTGGCCCGGGGCTGCATCGACATCGGCCTGAAGGGCTGCGTCAGCGAGCGCGGGGGCTACATCACCCGGCGGGACGGCCCGACCCTCTACTGGCAGGTCCAGGACGGCTTCACCGACGCCGACGGTATTTCGAGCGGGTTCGTACTGCTGGCGCTCCAGCCGGACGGGCGGACCCTCACGCCCCTGGCCTGGACCGTGGCGCCGGCGCGTTATCAGGCGCCGCGCTGGGCGGACGCGCCGGAAGGCGCCGTCGTCCTGACCGTGCCCGGAACCTATCACGGCACGGGCGCCCACAACGCCGACCTGATGTTCCGCTGGGACGGGTCGGATGCGCGCCTGGTGCAGATCGACAATCTGTCGTGGTGGGACGATCTGGACGCCCGCTTGCCGGAGGGGCTGGAGGTCTGGAAAGGCGTGGATTTCCTGGACGAAGGGCTTTCCGCCCACACGGCCCTGTGGCGCTCGGACGACGGCAATTGCTGTCCCACGGGCGGCGAGGCCATGCTGGATTTCCAGATCGAGAACGACCGGCTGGTGCTGACCGAGGTCCGCGCCACGGACGCCCTGGCGCGGCTGGCCGAACGCATTCCAGCCGACGTCTTTATCTGGGTTCAGCGCCGGCAGGGCTGCACGCACTGGAGCGGCGAAGAGCCCTATGACGCCGAACGCGCCGCCGAGATCGACGCGGCGCTGCGGGCGCTCAACTGCGAGACGCTGGAGGCCGACGAACAGGCCCTGCGCGCGGCCCATGCGGATCGGCCCGCCATCCTGGAGGCCATCGAACGCGCGCGGGCGTTCTGACGCGGCCTGTCTCGCCAAGGTCATGGACCGCCGCTACAACGGGCCATGACCGAGACCATGACCATAGAGGCGGCGCTGGACCGCCTGGAAGACCTCTACGCCCGCTCCGTCCAGAACCTGCGTGAGGCTGTGCAGTTGTTCCTCGACACCGGGCGCCTGCCCGACGCCGACGCCCGCGCCGATGGGCTGTTCGCCTATCCCGAACTGCGCGTCAGATGGAGCGGAACGCGTCCAGCGGCGCTTAAGCCACGGGCCTTCGCACGGCTGGCGCGACCGGGGGACTACGCCGCCACCGTCACCCGGCCCGACCTGTTCCGCCCCTACATCCGCGAGCAGCTGGAGCTGCTCGAAGCCGACTACGGCGCGGTCATCGATGTGGGCCTGTCGCGCCAGGAGATTCCGTTCCCCTATGTGATGGACGGCTCCGGCGTGGTGCTGGATCGCTCCATGACTGCGGCCATCGCGCGCTATTTCCCGACCACCGAACTGGCCCACATCGGCGACGAGATCGCCGACGGCCTGTTCGACCCGGCCAGCGAGGCGTTCCCCCTGTCGCACTTCGACGGTCTGCGCACGGATTTCTCCCTGGCCCGTCTCAGACACTACACCGGCACGCCGGTGGAACACGTCCAGTCCTTCATCCTGTTCACCAACTACCACCGCTATGTGGACGAGTTCGTGCGCTGGGCCTGCGCCGAGCTGGCGAACCCGAAGAGCCCCTATGAGGCCCTGTCCTGCCCCGGCGACGTGATGGTGACGCGGGACGATCCGAACCCGGACCTGGCCCTGTCGGACGAGGCGTGGAGGCGGCACCAGATGCCGGCCTGGCACCTGACCGCGCCGGGCTGGAGCGGCGTCAGCCTGGTCAACATCGGGGTGGGGCCGGCCAACGCCAAGACCATCACCGACCACCTGGCGGTGACCCGCCCGCACGCCTGGCTGATGATCGGCCACTGCGGCGGGCTGCGCGAGAGCCAGGTCATCGGCGACTATGTGCTGGCCCACGCCTATCTGCGCGACGACCATGTGCTGGACGCCGTGCTGCCGCCGGACATCCCGATCCCGTCCATCGCCGAGGTCCAGCGCGCCCTCTATGACGCCACCAAGGCGGTCTCGGGCATGCCGGGCGAGGAGGTCAAGCGGCGCCTGCGCACCGGCACCGTCGTCACCACCGACGACCGAAACTGGGAGCTGCGCTATTCCAAGTCGGCCCTGCGCTTCAATCAGAGCCGGGCGGTGGCCATCGACATGGAGAGCGCCACCATCGCCGCCCAGGGCTATCGGTTCCGGGTGCCCTACGGCACCCTGCTGTGCGTGTCCGACAAGCCGCTGCATGGCGAGATCAAGCTGCCGGGCCAGGCCAGCCGGTTCTACGAGGGCTCGATCTCGGAACACCTGCGCATCGGCATCGAGGCGGTCGACCTGCTGCGCCAGGAAGGGGTGCGGCTGCATTCGCGCAAACTGCGCGCCTTCGACGAGCCGCCTTTCAGGTGAAGGGCCCTATCGCTCGGCCCGCGGGGCCTCGCTGCTTGAGGGCGTGGCAAATGTCTCCTCCCCATCGCGCAGCGAAGGGGAGGTGGCGCGGGCGCGCCTCAGCGCCCGTGACGGAGGGGGCGGCGCGGATGGTCAGGAATTGGCGCTTCGATGTTCAGACATCGAGCCGCCCCCTCCACCATGCGGGCTGAATCGCCCGCGCGGTCCCCCTCCCCGCGAGCGGGGAGGAGATGTCCGGCGCGAGGCGCTCTCGCGCCCGCGCTCAAGCAGCGAGCCGCCGCGCGGCGAGCGTCAGCGCGCCAATAAATAAAGCCCGAAGCCGAAGACGCGGAAACCTTCGGCCTCGAACACGGCCTTCTGCATGTCGGCGCGGGCGATCAGGCGCGGGCCTTCCGGCGCTTCGGGGTGATCCTCGACCCAGCCGCGCACGGCGGCGTCCATGGCGTCGATGTAGCCGCGCCATTCCTGGTCGGTGCTATGGCGCACATGCAGAACGCGCCAGCCCGCGTCCCGCGCCGCCGCGCGCCAGCCGTCGTCGGTCTGATAGCTGTTGGTCAGCTCGATGACCTGGCGCAGCGCGGCGCTGGGTTCGTCCCGCCAGAACGGCTCGCCCCACAGCAGGAACCCGCCGGGCGCCGCCGCATCTCTCAGCCGAGCGAAGACGGCGACCGGATCGCGCAGGCCGGGCGCTGCGGCGTCGGTGGCCCCCAGCACGGTCATCAGGCGAGGCAGGGGCGCCCGGCCCAGCACCGCGCCGGAATCCTGGACCACAAGCGCGATCCGCTCGGCCTGGCCCGACGCCGCGATGCGCGCCGCCGCCAGCTCGGCCATGGCCGGATCGCGTTCGACCGCCCGTACGGACAGGCCGAAGTCCCGCGCCAGGCCGATGGCGACCGTGGCGTTGCCCGCGCCCAGGTCCAGCGCCAGGTCGCCCGGCGAAAGCCCCGCCGCCGCCAGCGCCTCGGCCACCGCCGCCCACGTCACGGGATTGCAGACGTCCAGGGCCTCATAGGCGATGCGGTTGAAATTGACGGCCATGGGACCGCCATGGCCCACGCCCGGCGGCATGGCTATGCAAAAGCACTTTGTATAGCAAAGTATTTGATGTTAGTAGGCAGCCAGGATGGAGGACACCTCATGACCCGTGACGACGACATCGCCTATATCCGCACCCTGGCCGAGGAAGGCCGCCGGACACCGCTGCTGAGCGGACCCGTGCTGGTCGCCGCCGCCCTGATCTTCGGCGGCGCCAGCCTGGCGCAATGGGCCATCCAGACCGGCCTGTGGGCCATCGATCCCTGGGCCCAGCTGTGGGTGTGGATCGGCGCGGGGATCGTCTTCGGCGCAGCCCTGGCCATGATCCTGGGCCGCATGAAGCGCAAGCCCGGCTACAACAGCGTGGCCAACACCGCCGTGGGCGCGGCCTGGAGCGGAATCGGCCTGCTGATCTTCGCGGTCTGGCTGGGCATGGTCGCCATGGGCGTGAGGACGGGCGACTGGAGCGCCATGCAGATGATGCCGACCCTGGTCTTCGCCGCCTACGGCGCGGCCTGGACGGTGGCTGCGGCCATGAGCGGCCTGAAATGGATCAACGCGGTGGCCCTGGCGTCCTATGCGGGCGCGGTCCTGCTGGGCGTCTTCGTGGGGCAGGCGGCCGGTTATCTGGTGTTCGTGGGCCTGCTCGTGGGCGTGGTCCTCGTGCCCGGCCTGGTCTTGATGCGGCGCGAGCCGGCGGAGATCGACTGAGATGTCCGCCGACGATTTCAACATCGGCGACATCGACGAGGTCATCCACGGCCGGGTCCGGCTGGGCGTCATGGCCTATCTGTCCGGCGCCGACACGGCGGATTTCAACGAACTGAAGGCCCGGCTGGACGTCACCGACGGCAACCTGTCGGTGCATCTCAGGAAGCTGGAGGACGCCGGGTTCGTGGAGGTGCTCAAGAGCTTCCAGGGCCGCCGTCCCCTGACCCGCGCCCGGCTGACGGACCAGGGCCGTGAAGCCTTCGTGGCCTATCTGGACGCCATGGCCCCGCTGGTGGACGGACGCTGAGCGGGCGATCCGGCTCGCGCCGGCGGGCCGGGGCGCCTATAGAGACGGGTCATGAGCCAGACCCGCCTGCACCGCTTCGACGCCGTCGAGAATTTCCGCGACTATGGAGACTACGCCGCCGGCGCCGGCCGCCGGTTGCGCGCGGGCGTGCTGTTCCGCGCCGGGCACCAGGCGCGGGCCACCGAGGCGGATGTGGCGCGGCTCGAGGCGCTGAACCTGGAAACGGTGGTGGACCTGCGCCGGGTCTCCGAACGCCGGACCCAGCCGTCGAAACGGCCGGACGCCTTTTCAGGCCGGGTGATCGAATGGGACCGGGGCGACGACGGCGAGGCGCCCCACATCACCTTCCTCAAGACCGCGCCCCTGACAGAGGAAGGCGGGCGCGCCTTCATGATGGACACCTATCGCCGCCTGCCGTTCGAGGACGCGCACCTGGACCTTTTCCGGCGCTATTTCCAGGCCCTGGGCGAAGGATCGGGGGCGGTGCTGATCCACTGCGCGGCGGGCAAGGACCGCACCGGGCTGCTGGCCGCCCTGACCCATCATCTCTTGGGCGTGAGCCATGACGAGATGATGGAGGATTATCTGCTGACCAACCGGGCGGTGGACCTGGAGGGGCGCGCCGCGTCGGTCGCCCGCCAGCTGCAGGACTGGACCGGCCAGCCCGCCTCCCGCGCGGCCGTGGTCGCCTTCCTGGGCGTGTCGCCCGAGTTCCTGGACGCGGCCATGGACGCCATGGTCGAGGCGCACGGCTCCATCGACGCCTATCTGGAGCAGGCCCTGGGCGTGGACGCGGCCCTGCGCGACCGCATCGGCGAACGCCTGTCGGCGTGATGCGATGACCCCTCCGCCGGATGATCTCGCCCGGATCGAGCGGCCCTGGGCCGAGCCGCTGCATGTGGCCGCCGGGCTGGAGGGCGCGGCCGGTCGGCTGTGCCTGCTCTCCGACGGCGGACCCCGGGCGCGCTGGTCCTATGTGGCGGCCGAACCGGCACGGGTGGAGCGCATCAGCCGCGGCGCGGCCGAGCCGTTCGAGCGGTTGCGCGCCCTGCTGGGGCCGCAGGCGCGGACGGACGGGGACGCGCCGCCCTTCACGGGCGGGGTGATCGGCCTGGCGGCCTATGACCTGGCGGCGCCCGAAGGGCGGCTGGGACCGGACCTTCAGGACTGGCCCGGCCTGATCCTGGCGCGGCACGAAGCGGCGC
>JAEZCL010000302.1 GCA_023433585.1 Pseudomonadota bacterium | reverse complement strand
CGTGGGGGCCATCCTCACCGGCATCGGCGCCATCGGTGGAGCCCGTCTGGCGCCCGCGAACGCCCGTGGCTGAGCAGCCGCTGGTCGCGGTGTCCTGGACGCCGCCGAGAGCCGGCTTCATCGATGGCCTGGGCACTGCGGGCACGGCCAGGACCAACCTGACGAGCGAGCTGGTCATCGGAACCGCGAACGGCAACGCCCTGCCCCGCGATGTCGTTGCCCTCGGGATGGACCGGCTTCCCACCGATGTCCAGGTTGGACAGACCGTGTACGTCGCGGATCCGCGTCAGTCCGTTGCTGATGTGCCCGCGACCTTGGCTGCGCATGTCCAGCCCGACGATGGGTCGGGCCCCGACGCGCTCACCACTGCATTGGCCGGCGAGGAACTGGCGGCGGCGTGGCGGGTGGTGGAGCAGACCGCCGCGCTGCGGGAGGAGGACATGGCTGACGACGGAAGTGGGCGGGAGGGCAGCACAGTACGGGTCACCGAGCAGTTCCGCGGCAACCTGGACCAGTCGACCCGCGACAAGCTACGTCAGCGGGTGACGCAGTGGTTCGCGAACCATGGCCTGGACGTCGAGGTGGTCGCTGCCAAGGCCATCAGCGTCGCGGAGTTCGAAGACGCCGGCGTATGGCCGGAAGACCTCGTCGACGGGCTGCATGCGTGGCTCGATGAGCGGTTGCGGCAGGTTGTGCCCGACGGCACCGCAACGTTTGACACGCTGACGGCCGAGCAGTACGCGCAGGTGCGTGACGACTGGGTGCAGGAGATCGCCGCACGGCTGGGGGTGCCCGCGCCGGCGGTCGTGGTCGATCCGCGCCTCCCCGCCGGGAGGATCCGGTTCCAACCCGGCAGCTGGACCATCGAGATCTCGTCGGGCTTCAGCGCCTACTGGACGCGCTACCTACGAATTATCACGCCGCAGGCGTTGCAGATGCTCGCGGCTTCCGCCGCCAAGACCGCTGGCACGCGTCATCGCGGCGAGTCCGTGCCGGTCTTGAACAATGTGCCGCCCATGGCGCCTGACGACCCACGCATGCCCGTCGCGTTGCGTCTCTGGGACGACCTGGTGACGGACCGGCCAGCGACGGAAACGCGGGCCTCGCTCGACCAGGCGCTTGTCGACAAGTGGGTTGCAGATTTCCTGGCGTTAGGCGAGCTGCCGGACTGGGCGTCCATGGCCGTACGGGCGCCGACACCGGCAGGGTTCACCGTGTCCCCCGGCCATGGCGGAGTGGTCCTGCGGGCCAACGACGCGATCGACAACCCGACGGGCAGCAGCGCGACGCCCCTGGTGCAGCAGCCACGGATCCTGCTGGTCGCGGTCGGCAACGACCAGGTAACGATAGAGCATTCCATCGATGCCTCTGTGGAGTGGCTGGCCGGGCTGGAGGTGGTCCCCGAGGACGCGGTGGTCGAGCTCTACCTGGACCGCGGCGCAAAGATCACGCCGGAGCAGCTCACGCGCGCGGGTGAGCGTCTTGGGCTGATGGCCCGCACCCGCGGCCTGCGAACCGACCTGCTGCTGGCCATCCCGCATTCGGGGATCGACGAAACACTGACGCCGAGCCGGGCTACCATCACCACCCCCCACCTGGCAGCCGGCGTCCGTGGCCTCGGCGATACCTACCACACGGTCGATATGGATGGCCGGCCGGCGGATCTGTCCACCGTCGGGGGCAGAAGCGTGCGCGACGGCGAGGTGCAGCTCGACGGAGGCTGGGCCGTCGTGCCGCTCGCCGAGGGCCACGCCTGGGTACGCCACGCCAAGACCCCGCCCGACGCTGACCCCTGGGACTGGACGGACCACCGCCCCCAAGGCCCGATCGTGATGCTCGCGGGGATGCCTGGCATGCCCGTGCCGCCCAACGTGATGTCGCAGGCCGTGGGCGTCATGCGCGACGTCTGGGACTTCGTCGATACGGAAAGCATTGTCGACCTGAGTGCCTGGCACACGTCGCCGCTGGCCGGGCTGCGGGCGGACATTTTCGGCTTCGCCGCGGCAGACGACCCGTCGCTCGCCCGGGACATGGACGGGCTCATGACCTTGGCGCTCGAGCGCGCCGGACGTCCCGAACTTGACCGCGCCGCCGTCTCCGATGTCGAGGCGGCCATGGCGGACCTGGGCAGCGAGCTGGGCATCACCGGTCCCATGCTGGCCCCCGACGGGTCCTACGAGTCGGCCAACGAGGCGATCCTGCGCGTCTACCAGCACGCTGGCGCCCTCTTCGACCCGCCGACCCGGGATCAGCTCGTCGGCATGCAGGCGGTCCTGGCCGCGGGCCGAGGCGCCGGCATCGAGGGCCGCAGCCGGACCCTGCTGTCCATTGTGGAGTCTGTGGGTGGCCGCGTGGACCGGGACAGTGGGCAGGCCGTCGTGCGGGCCGCGATCGATGCCCGTGCCCTCAACTCGCAGCCCACCCTCGCCGACATCACGGCGCAGTACCAGCGCTCGCTGGAGGCCGGCTCCTCCGGCGCGACCACACCCCGACCCACCGCCACGAGGGCGAGTTCGCCGGTCGGCCAGGTCGTCCCGACAGCGGCCACCCCGGTCGGCCAGGTCACCCCGACAGCGGCCACCCCGGTCGGCCAGGTCGCCCCCACAGCGGCCGCCCCGCGGCGTCAACTCTCGGCACATGAGGTCGTCGCCATCGCGCGACTCTACGACGGTGGCCTCTACATCCCAGGCCCGCAGGCCGTCGAAGACCAGGCGTGGGGTTCGGTGCTTCCGGTAGTGCCGGGTTATGCGGTCGTGGCGGCCCACTTCGACGGCGACGTGTTCTCGGTGGGCGACGGCTTCGCCACGCCGGAGGTGATGGTCGAGGCGCTGGAGCAGATGGAGGGGCTGCGCCAGCACGCGCTGGGGACGAGCCCGGACGCCAGGCCCGAGTACATTCTGGTCGCGTGCGACGTGGCCGGGGTCGGCTCCGTCGCTGCCCAGGCTGTGCGCCGGCTCATCGGTCAGCGGCGCCTGCTCGCGGGAACGAACGAGGTAGTCCAGTCAAAGGACGGCTCGGTTGTGGTCCGCGGCGAGGACGCGGCGTGGGTGCTGTTCACGCCCGGCGACATCGACGGAGCGCCGGATGTCGAGCGGCGGCTCAGTCCCAAGCTCACCGAGGCGTTGCAGCAGATCTCGACGACGGCCGCGCCCACCATCCTGATCGACCGCAGATCGCCCGAGGAGATCAAGAGGGACGCCGCCAAG
>JAEZCL010000300.1 GCA_023433585.1 Pseudomonadota bacterium | reverse complement strand
GGACCGCCCGGTCCGCCGGGCCGCATGCCGCCGGCGCCGCGTCGCGGCATGGCCGAGGGATCGGGCTGGCCGAAGGCGCGCGAGAAGGTGAAGCCGGTGCGCAGGTCCTGGCGCTCGACTTGGGCGAAGTTCACCGGGCGGGCGTCGATGGCGATCAGGGTTCCGGCCGCATCCCGCTGGAACCGGTTCGGCAGCGCCGCTTCAAGCGCCGCCGTCACGGCCGGGAAGCCGTTGACCTCGTTGTCGATGCGCGTGCCGGTCCAGGTGGACGTGATGCGCAGGTCGTGGTCCTCGAACGGCCGCCAGTTCAGGCCCGCGCGCCATACGGTGCGGCTGGCCGCGTCCAGGTCGGGGTTGCCCCCGGTGGTGCGGGTGACCAGCACCGTCTCGCCGGTGGAGAAATCGAACACGGCGGTGTTGGGCGTGGCGATGATCGGATCGTTCAACTGCGAGATGCTCGGCGCCGAATCCTGCAGCGACCAGCCCACCAGGAACGACAGCCGTTCGACCGGGCTCCAGTTGACGTTGGCGCCCAGGGCCTCCAGCCCGCCGAAGTCCGACACGTCCTCATAGCCCGCGTTCAGGTTCAGCGACAGGTCGCCCAGCAGCGTCGGGTTCTCCTCGTCGCGGCGGAACAGGGGGATGTCGAAGCTGGTCTGGGCGTTCAGCCGGTCGCGCGACTGGTCCCGGTCGGTCAGGACGCCGCCGCGCAGGCTCCACGAATCCAGCGTCTGACGGTCGGCCCCCACGGTGATGGTGGAGCGCAAATCCCCCGCCGGAAGTTCGTAGAGCGGTCCGTTCAGCACCAGTTCGGCGCTGTAGCGGCTGGAGATGGAGTTCGCCAGGTCGTCGGGCAGGCGCTGGAAGTCCGCCGGGTTCAGCGCGCCGAACGGCTGGACCGTCGGGTCGCCCGCGTTCAGCCGGTCCTGATAGGCGCCCGGCGCATAGCCGCGCCCGGTGAAGGTGTCAGTCTCGGTGCGGGTGTATTCGCCGTTCAGGCTCCAGCGCCAGTCGTCGCCGATGAAGCCGTCCAGCAGCACGCCCAGTTCAGCCTGGAGCCGGTCGGTGCGCGAGGTCAGGGCCTCGGGCGCGTCCAGAAAGCGGTAGAGCGTCACGTCCTGGCCGAACGGCGAGCCGCCGACCCCCGCCGGAACGGTCAGGGCCAGGCCGGGCAGGCCGTTGTAGCGTTCGCTGGTCGTATCCTCCAGGCTGGCGCTGACCGTGGCCTGGATGTCGCGGCTTAGGCCCCGCTTCAGCGTGGCCGACAGGGACGTGCTCTCCTGGGCGGGCAAGAGGGTGCGCCAGTCGCTGAGATTTCCCGAACGGGCCGGGCCGTAGGCGCCGATGAAATCGGCCAGGCCGGTCCCCGCGCCGGGAACCGGGGCGACGATGGCGGTTCCGCCCAAGCCCGTCGAGAAGGCCGGATCGATCTCAGATCCAAAGGGCGAACCGGCGATGTTGCCGATCAGATCGTAAGGCGTGGAGCCGGGATCGCGCGTGACGTCCCGCTCGGTCTCGTAAAGGGCGGTGTCACGTTCGTACTCCAGATCGATGGACCAGCGGTTGTTCCCGTCGATGCGCAGGATGTCGCTTTCGACCTCGTAGCCGGAGCGCCCGCCCGCCGTGGGGCCGCGCAGCTCCACCTCGCCGGTGACGGAGCGGAAGGGGCTCTTGAGGATGAAGTTCACCACCCGCTGGTCGGCGCGGTAGCCGAACTGCAGGGCCACTTCCTCGGGCAGGACCTGGACCCGCTCGATGGCCTCCGACGGGATGCCGCGGATCTCGCGGAAGCCCGAGATGCGCCGTCCGTTGACCAGGAACACCGGCGGGCCGCCGCGCGAACTGGTGGTGACGGGCTCCAGGAACTCCAGAAGCTGGGCGATGTCCGAGGCGCCGTAGGCCTGGATGTCGGCCTCGGTCAGCTCCAGTTCAGGCGCGATGTCGGTGTCCACGTCGCCGCGGCGTCGGGCGGCGGTGACGGTGACGGGCGCGACGGAGGTGACGCCGTCATCGTCGGTGTAGGCCTGCTCCAGGTCGGCGTCCTGCGCCGGGGCGGCGGACTGAAGGGCGAAGGCGGCCAGGCCCGCCAGGGCGGTGGTCGAGAGAGACATATGCGTTTCCGGTCAGGGGGAGGCGCACGGGGGGCTCGTCTGGTGCGAACCTGTCCGACGCCCCCGTCGTTCACTGATCGTCTAACGCGGTGATTATGGCTTTTCCGTCGCGGCTTTGTCGCGCGGCTGAAAAGTCCGGCGGGTTTCGATCAGCCCGCTTCCTTCAGCGCGTCCTCCAGCCCCTGCTCGCGCACCTTGCGATAGAGGGTGGAGCGGCCGATGCCCAGGCGCCGGGCGATCTCGGACATATGGCCCGCATAGACCTCGATGGCGTGCTGGATCAGGTCGCGCTCAATGTCCTCCAGCGTGCGCAGGTGGCCCCGGTCGTCGATGATGCGCACCGGCGTCTCGGGCGCGGCCAGATTGTCCAGGGCGTGCGCGGGCGATGGGCCGGGCGCGGCCTCCGCCTCGGGCAGGGGCGCCGCCAGGCCCGAGATGGCGGGGAAGTCGTGCGGCTGAAGCCAGGGGCCGTCGGCCAGGACGATGGCGCGGTATATGGCGTTCTCCAGCTGGCGCACGTTGCCGGGCCACTCGAAGGCGGTCAGCAGGGCCAGGGCGTCCGGCCCGGCGCCCATGACGCGCTTGCCCTCCTCGGCGTTGAAGCGGGCGACGAAGTGCTCGATCAGGGCCGGGATGTCCTCGCGCCGGGCGCGCAGGGACGGCGCCTCGATGGGAAAGACATTCAGGCGATAGAACAGGTCTTCCCTGAACAGACCGACCTTCACCTGGCCTTCCAGGTCGCGGTTGGTGGCCGAAACGATGCGCACGTCCACCTTCACCGAGCGCTTGGCGCCCACCGGATCGATCTCGCTCTCCTGAAGCGCGCGCAACAGCTTGACCTGCATGTCCAGCGGCAGCTCGCCGATCTCGTCCAGGAACAGGGTCCCGCCGTTGGCCTCGAGGAACTTGCCCGCGTGCTTGTCATGGGCGCCGGTGAAGGCGCCCTTCTCGTGGCCGAACAGGATGGATTCCACCAGATTGGCCGGCAGGGCGCCGCAGTTCACCGCCACGAAGGGCTTGCCCGCGCGCTCCGAGGCGCCGTGCAGGGCGCGGGCGATGACCTCCTTGCCGACGCCGCTTTCACCCGTAATCAGCACCGGGATGTTCGATTTCGCCGCGCGCGCGCCCAGCGACTTGACCATGCGCATGGGGGCGGACTGGCCCACCAGGTCGTCGAACGAGGTGCGGCCCGAGACCTGGCGCCGCACCCGGCCCACTTCGGCCGTCAGGTCGCCCATCTGCAGGGCGTTGCGGATGGAGATCAGGATGCGTTCGGGGCTGGCGGGCTTGACGAAGAAGTCCTGGGCCCCGGCCTGCATGGCCTTGACCACCGTGTCGATGCCGCCCGAGGCCGTCAGGATGATGACCGGCGCGCGCACGCCCGCCGTGCGCATCTCGGCCAGGGTCTCCATGCCCGACAGGCCGGGCATGACCATGTCCAGAAGCACGACGTCCGCGCCCCCGCCCTTGGTCATGCGGTCGACGGCCTCGCCGCCGTTCTCGGCGTGGACGACATTGTAGCCTTCGCGGTCCAGGACCGCCTGGACCAGCCTGCGCTGGGTCGGGTCGTCATCGACGACCAGCACCGTCTTGGCCATGGGAGCCACCCTTCATCATCAACCGTGCGGCCGGTCCTCATGCATCGGGACTGGCTCGTTTCGGGACGGTTTTAGGCCGAAGGGGGTGAAGATCGGGTTTAAGGCAACGCAGGCGCCCGATCGGGTCCCTCGCCGCAATATGGCTGGAATACGCCCTGGGGTCGGATTCGCACGCCGTCGACAACAAGGTCGGGGAATAGCGGGGCGGCGCTCTCCAGTCGTCCTTCGCGCAGCGCGTCTCGGGGATCGATGTCCTCGCCATCGCAAGTTGAGTCTTCAGGGGCGCGATAGTCGGCCCATTCCATCCATTGGCCGTCACCTTCAAGCTTGAACAGCGAAACACCGGATCGACCCGAGGCATAGGCGATCAGGATTTCATTCGTTCCGTCGCCATCCATGTCCCTCATTCGGGCCTGGCAGACGCTGCCTTCGGCGCATCGCCGGGTGAACCAGTCGTGCTCGGCGACCTGCTCCAGGAAGGCGGGCGGCAGAACGGCTCCCGCCGGGTTGACCTCGATGCGGATATCCTGCGGACGCGGAACCTCTATGGGCGATATCTGATGGCGATTTTCAGCGGCCTGCATTTCAGCCGCCCGCCGTGCGACCTCGAGATCATCGGACTGCGCCAGCCGGTCCAGCGCGCGCTGTCCTGTCCGACCCGCGTCGAAGCGCAGGAAGCTGTAGTCGAAATCCTCGGCGGAGACGCGGCCGGTTTCGAGGCGGCGGACCTGATCGCTCACCGACAGGCGCGCCGGATCGGCGATGGGCGTGAACAGGGCCAGGATGGCGGCCACCGTGGCGACGGCGGCGATGACGTTGGTGCGCTCCAGCGGACGCATCCACGGGCCGGGCCGCGCGGCGGCGAAGGCGTAGCCGCCTGCATAGATCACGCCCAGCAGCACGAGGGTCAGGGCGATGATGCGCTCGGGCGTCAGGCCGTGCTGGCCGATGCGCAGCGCCATGCCCCACAGGGCCAGGCCCATGAGGGGAACCAGCAGCACCCCCGCCAGCCGCGCCGTCCATTGCAGAACCAGGTGCGGACGCCCGTCCGGCTCGCCGTCCTGATAGCCCGCATTGATGAGAATGATGAGGGCGCCCGCCGCCGCCAGCATCAGGTTCGTGCCGTATCCGGCCTCCCACAGCCGGCCCACGCCCGCGAAGGGCAGGGCGGCGATGAACCCGGCGGTCAGGATCGCCATGACCGGCAGCAGCCAGGACAGCAGCATCAGGGCGACGGTCCTGACACCCCGGATCAGCCCGTCCTTCACGTCCGTCAGGTGCACGGCGGCCGCAAACGCCAGGGTGGTGGCGGGGATGGAGAACCACTCCTGGCCGATCAGGGTGCGCAGGAAATCCAGCCCGATCATGCTGAACAGCCCCGACCCCAGGAGCAGCAGCAGCCAGAACGCTCCGGTGAAGGCGCCCGACAGGGCCAGTTGCACCCCCGCCTTCCACGCCGTGTCGAAATAGACCGGATAGGGCGCGATCCGGCGGCGGGTGATGTCGGCGGCCAGGATCAGATGGTGCAGGACGAACAGCAGGGCCGCGGCGGCGGGATAGGATAGAACATAAAACCAGGCCGTCGGTCCGTGAGAAAACCGGTTTGGCTGTTCTGGAAATCCCTGAGCCACCCACCATCCGATAAGACCGATAAGGGCGCCGGCGATCGCCAGCCAGACGATCAGGGTGCGCGGCCGGAAACGCCCTACGCCGCCCAGCGCCGCGATAGGGATCAACAGGGCCAGCAGAACCAGCGGATCGAACAATGCGCTGACCGTGGAGGGCCAGACCTTCGCCTCCGAACTGAGGTAGAGCAGATAGAGCGCGATGCCCTGGACGATGCCGATGGCCAGGCGGATCAGGCCCAGGCGGCGCGCGTCCGGTGCGGGCGCGGCGGTCTCGTTGGCGCCGAAGATGGTCATGCCGATCCTCCCCGTTTCCCCTCGCCGCATCTGGACCCAAACGGGTGTGAAAGGAAAGCGTGCCGATGTGCCGGCCATTGCGCCGGGCGCGGCGCGTCCCCAGAACAGGGAGCATGAACGCCCCCTTCAAGACCTCCGAACCCGATCACGCCGACGCGCCCCTGTGGGATCTGTCGGACCTCTATCCTTCGCGCGAAGACGCCCGCGTCCAGGCCGACCTGGAGACCGGGCGGGCCGCCGTGGCCGAGCTGAACGCGCTGGAGGGCAAGCTGGAGGCCGCGCGCGGCGAACCGGCGACCCTCGGCGACCGGCTGGACCGGGCGATCACGCTTTATGAGGATGCGTCCAATGCGCTGGGCGCGCTGGGCGCCTACGCCTTCCTGGCGGCCTCCACCAATCGCGAGGACGGTGCGGCGCAGGGGTTCGAGGCGGACATCCGCCAGAAGGTGACGGTCATCGCCGCCGACACCCTGTGGCTGACGCTGGAGATCAACCGGCTGGAGGAGGCCGAGATCGAGGCGGCGCTGAACGCCCACGAACCGGCCGCGCGCTGGCGCCCCTGGCTGCGCCGGGTGCGGGCCAACAAGCCGCACGAGCTGTCACCCGAACTGGAGCGCTACATCGCCGAACGCCTGCCCGCCGCCATGCAGTGGCCGCGCCTGTTCGACGAGACGCTGGCGGCCCTGCGGGTCAGGGCGGGCAAGGACGAGCTGACCCTGGCCGAGGTGCTGAACCGGCTGTCGGACCCGAAGGCGGAGCGGCGGCAGGCGGCGGCCGAGGGATTGAATGAGGCGCTGGCGGCCAAGACCGGGACCATGGCGCTGGTGCTCAATACCGTGGCGCTGGAGAAGGCGCACGAGGACCGGTGGAGGAAGTTCGCCTATCCGGCGCAGGCGCGGCACTTGGCCAACGAGGTGGACGGCGAGGCGGTGGACGCGATGGCGACGGCGGTGGCCGAGGCCTATCCACGCCTGACGCACCGCTATTACGCCCTGAAGGCCAAGGCGATGGGGCTGAAACAGTTGAACCAGTGGGACCGCAACGCGCCCATCGAGACCACCGCGCCGCGCGGCTTCGACTGGGGCCAGGGGCGGGAGATGGTGCTGTCGAGCTTCAACGACCTGGGCGCCGAGTTCGGCGACCGGGCGCGGGCGTTCTTCGACAATCCCTGGATCGACGGACGGGCGCGGGCGGGCAAGCAGTCCGGCGCCTACGCCCACCCGGTGACGGCGGACCGGCACCCCTATGTGTTCCTGAACTGGATGGGCGAGCGGCGCGACGTGCTGACCCTGGCCCACGAACTGGGCCACGGGGTGCATCAGACCCTGGCGGCCGATCAGGGCACGCTCCTGGCCGACACGCCCCTGACCCTGGCCGAGACGGCGTCGATCTTCGCCGAGGGACTGACTTTCGACCGGCTGCTGGCGACCGCGCCGGAAAAGGAGAAGCGCGGCCTCCTGGCCGGGCGCATCGAGGACGGGCTGAACACGGTGGTGCGCCAGATCGCCTTCCACCGTTTCGAGACCCGTTTCCATGACGAGCGCGCGCAAGGAGAAGTATCGGTCGCCCGCATCGGCGAGATCTGGATGGAGGAACTGGGCTTGAGCCTGGGGCCGGCGGTCAAGCTCAATGACGGATACGAGCACTGGTGGGCCTATGTCAGCCACTTCGTGCATTCGCCGTTCTATGTGTACGCCTATGCGTTCGGGGATCTGCTGGTGGCCGCCCTGATGGAGAAGCGACGCGAGAATCCCGAAGGGTTCGCGCCGCTGTATCGGGAGCTGCTCGCGGGCGGCGGGACGCGGACCTATGTGGAGGCGCTCAAACCCTTCGACCTGAACCCCCGCGACCCGGCGTTCTGGAGCGTGGGATGCAGACGGCTGGAGCGCCTGATCGATGAGTTCGAGGCGGTGGTTTAGGCTGGCGTCAAGGCGCGGAATAAGAGTCCGCGATCTTCAAGGCTCCGTCATCCTCGGGCTTGTCCCGAGGACCCACGGTTGATCCAGGCGCAGACAGCCGGCGATGATTGCTTGAGTGTGCGACGCCGCAACGGTCTGTGCGGCTGAAAAATGGGTCCTCGGGACAAGCCCGAGGATGACGGAGTCATGGCTTGTGATAGGCTTCCGTCATCCGGATTTCTGATTTCTCGGGACAAGCCCGATAAATGACGATGTGCGAGAGTGACGAATTCAAGGCTGAACTCGCGGCCATAGAAGCGCTGGCGGACGAGGACATCGACACCAGCGACGCGCCCGAGATCACGGACTGGACCGGCGCGGTGCGGGGAAAGTTCTATCGGCCGAACAAGCAGACCGTGACCATTCGGCTGGACGCGGACGTGGTGGCCTGGCTCAAGGCGCGCGAGCCGAAATACCAGACGGCCGTGAACCGGATCCTCCGCGACTATATGACCGCCCGGCGCAAGTCGGCTTGAGCCGCCCGCCGCCCGCGCTATAAGGACGGTCAGATTCCATTCGCCTTCGAAAGACCGCCGCATGGCCGCCGACACCAAGAACGCCGATCACGACGCCGAAGCCTATCTGCACGGCTCCCAGGAGATTTCGGAGCAGGCAAGCACCTGGCGGCTGTTCATCGGCCTGGCCAAGTGGGGCTCGCTGGCCACGGCGCTGAGCATCCTGTTCTTCACCATGTGGTTCATGCCCAACGGGGGGTTCATCCCGGCCCTGGTCACGACGGTCGTGGCGTCGGCGGCCGGTTGGTGGTTCCTGCGCAGCAAGCCTTCGGATCACTAACAGTTATTCTGGGGCGGCCCGGCCTTTACGGGCCTTTCTGAAACGTCCTAACGTTCCGCTGTTCTGAACAACAGGCAGGGGGATTCGCTTGGCCGTCGCCATCGCCGTGACGCGCGAACGCCGCGAGGGCGAACCGCGCGCCGCCGTAACGCCCGATACGGTGAAGAAGCTGATCGCCCTGGGAGCCTCGGTCACCATCGAGGCCGGGACAGGGCAGGGCTCGTCCATTCCCGACACGGATTACGAGGCCGCCGGAGCGCGCGTCGCCAAGGATTCCAAGGCGGTGCTGTCGGGCGCCGACATCCTGCTGAAGGTGCGCGGCCCCACGGCCCAGGAGATCAGCGCGCTCAAGCCCGGCGCGGTCGTCGTGGCCTTGCTGGATGCGTATCGGGAAAAGGACACGGTGCAGGCCCTGGCGGGCGCGAACGCCACCGCCTTCGCCATGGAGTTCGTGCCCCGCATCACACGCGCCCAGGTGATGGACGCCCTGTCGTCCCAGGCGAACCTGGCCGGATACCGCGCGGTGATCGAGGCGGCCCACGCCTACGGCCGCGCCTTCCCCATGATGATGACGGCGGCGGGCACTATTGCGGCGGCCAAGGTGTTCGTCATGGGCGCGGGCGTGGCGGGGCTTCAGGCCGTCGCCACGGCGCGCAGGCTGGGCGCGGTGGTCAGCGCCACCGACGTGCGCCCCGCCGCCAAGGAGCAGGTCGAGAGCCTGGGCGCCAAGTTCGTCGCGGTGGAGGACGAGGAGTTCAAGGCCGCCGAGACGGCCGGCGGCTATGCGAAACAGATGTCGGCTGAATACCAGGCCAAACAGGCCGAGCTGACCGCCACCCACATCACCAAACAGGACGTGGTCGTCACCACTGCCCTGATCCCCGGCCGCCCGGCGCCGAAGCTGATTTCCGCCGCCCATGTGGCCGGCATGAAGCCCGGCTCGGTCATCGTCGACCTGGCGGTGGAGGCGGGCGGCAACGTCGAGGGCTCCAAGGCGGGCGAGATCGTCAGGACCGCGAACGGCGTGACCATCGTCGGCTGGTCCAACCTGCCCGGCCGCATCGCCGCCGATGCATCCGCGCTCTACGCCAGGAACCTGCTGGCGTTCACCGGCCTGTTGGTGAAGGACGGGGCGCTGGCCCTGGACCTGGAGGACGAAATCCTCAAGGCGGCGGTCGTCACCCACGGCGGGGCGGTGGTGCATGAGGGGGTGAGGGGGTGAGCCAGAAAAAGCGACCCTCGTGGCTGTCCCGACTGTTCGACATCGGGCTTGTCGCGCTGTTTCTTTCAAGCGGCTGGATTTCGTTCCGCCGCGCCTCGCCCGACGCGAGTTTCGCCGATTATCTGACGGGGATCGTGACATCCTCGGTCTGGGTGTTTCCGGTCCTGGCCCTGGTCCTGGCGGCGATCATGATTGACCGCCTGCTCCGGCGTCTCGGGCCGGAGAAGATGCGAAAGCACTTGCCGCTCATGATCGGCGGATTGTGCCTCTCGGTCGCCATGGCGGCGGTCCTGATCTGGATGCAGTCCGGCTGGGCGGCGTTACCCTTGGGGCTTGCCATCTTCCTCGGTGTCCAGGCGGCGCGGGCGGCAGGGCTGGAGTCGCCCGCGGACTCGGCCGTCCCTTACAATCAAGGGAGGTGAGGCGCATGAGCGCGTATCAACTCAGAACCTGGGGCTGGCGCGTCGGCCTGCTCATGATGATCGTCACACCGATCATCTACACCCTGACGCTGCTGACCCTTTATGTGGGCGGGGAAAGCAACGTCCTGACCCGCATCATCATGTACGCCAACGACTTGCTGCCGTCGGCTTTCCTGAGCATCGGCGCCGGTGCGGCCGTCTGTCTGTTGGTGCGCATCGAGACGCACCTGGATGCTCTGAGATCGAAGGACTGACCATGGAAGCCGTCGACCCCACCATTTTCCGCCTGGCCATCTTCGTGCTGGCGATCTTCGTCGGCTATTATGTGGTCTGGAGCGTGACCCCGGCGCTGCACACGCCCCTGATGGCGGTCACCAACGCCATTTCCTCGGTCATCATCGTCGGCGGGCTGATCGCGGCGGCGGCCGTGTCGGAGGCGTCCGGCGCGGGTGGCTGGATCGCCAAGGGCGCGGGCGTGGCGGCGGTGACCCTGGCCAGCGTCAACATCTTCGGCGGCTTCATGGTCACCCGACGGATGCTGGCCATGTACAGGAAGAAGGAAAAGCGGGCGTGACCGCCGACGCGGCCCAGGTGGCGGCTGCGGGCTCGTGGGTGGCCACGGGCCTGGGCTTGGGCCTGTGGATCTATGGCTGGACGGGCGCGAAGAATCCCATCCGCAAGCTGCGTTTCCAGGACGCGGCCATGGTGCTGGTGTTCTCGTCCATCCTGCTGCGTGTGCTGATCCAGGAGCGGGCCATGACCTGGTTCGACTGGATCGTCGTGGTGCTGGCGCCGGTGTTCATCGCCGCCGCCCTGTGGCGGCTGAAGCGCACCACCGGCATGACGAACCTGGAAGACCGATGAACGAGATCACGAGAAGGGGACGGCCGTCATGAACGCATCCATCGCAGCCCTGGCTTATCTGGGTGCGGGCGTCCTGTTCATCCTGAGCTTGCGTGGGCTGTCCAGCCCGGAGACCAGCCGCCGGGGCAACACCTTCGGCATGGTCGGGATGGCGCTGGCCATCGCCGTGACCCTGCTGACCCTGTGGGGGACCGGGACGCTGGACGGCCTGACCCTGGGCCTGATCGCGGCGGGCGTGGTGGTGGGCGGCGGCGTGGGGGCGGTGATCGCCCGGAAGGTTCCGATGACGGCCATGCCGCAGCTGGTGGCCGCGTTCCACTCGCTGGTCGGGATGGCGGCCTGTCTGGTGGCCATCGGGGCCATCTATGCGCCCATCGCCTTCGGCATCGACGACGGGGCGGGGGGGATCAAGGCGCTTTCCCTGATCGAGCTTTCCCTCGGCGTGGCCATCGGAGCGATCACCTTCACCGGCTCGGTGATCGCCTTCGCCAAGCTTGATGGGAGGATGTCCGGCGCGCCGATCCTCTTGCCTGCGCGGCACCTCATCAACATCGCCCTGGCGCTGGGGCTGGTGCTGCTGATCGGGGTGCTGATCGGCTCGGGCGGGGCGGCGACCTGGGCCTTCTGGGGCGTGTTCGTGATCGCCCTGATCCTGGGCGCGACGCTCATCATCCCCATCGGCGGGGCGGACATGCCGGTGGTGGTGTCCATGCTCAACAGCTATTCCGGCTGGGCGGCGGCGGCGCTGGGCTTCACGCTGGAGAACATCGCCCTCATCATCACCGGCGCCCTCGTCGGCAGCTCCGGCGCGATCCTGTCCTACATCATGTGCAAGGGCATGAATCGCAGCTTCATCAGCGTCATCCTGGGCGGCTTCGGCGGCGATGCTGCGGCGGCCGGCCCCGGCGGCGCGGTCGAGACGCGACCGGTCAAGCAGGGCTCGGCCGACGACGCGGCCTTCATCATGAAGAACGCCTCCAAGGTCATCATCGTGCCCGGCTACGGCATGGCGGTGGCCCAGGCCCAGCACGCCCTGCGCGAAATGGCCGACAAGCTGAAGGAGGAGGGCGTCGAGGTGAAATACGCCATCCACCCCGTCGCCGGACGGATGCCGGGGCACATGAACGTGCTCTTGGCCGAGGCGAACGTGCCCTATGACGAGGTGTTCGAGCTGGAGGACATCAACTCGGAGTTCTCGTCCGCCGACGTGGCCTTCGTCATCGGCGCCAACGACGTCACCAACCCGGCCGCCAAGACCGACCCGCAAAGCGCGATCTACGGGATGCCGATTCTGGACGTGGAGAAGGCGGGCACGGTGCTGTTCGTCAAGCGCGGCATGTCGGCGGGCTATGCGGGCGTCGAGAACGAACTGTTCTTCCGCGACAACACCATGATGCTGTTCGCCGACGCCAAGAAGATGGTGGAAGGGATCGTGAAGGGGCTTTGAGCCACGGCGGCCGGCCCCCCTCGTCATGGCTCGGCCGCCTTGTCATCCCGGAAAGCGCGAAGCGCTTATCCGGGGCGGCGGCGCACGCTCATCATCAGGGCCCGGACAGCGATCCGGGCCAAGGGGCTTCACCCGAGGTTTGCAAGGCTTTCATTGTCGCCCGGCCCAGCCTCACGGCTGTCCGGGCGGTGAGGCGGATGGGGGCGGATCCCGTCCCCGATCTCTCCCCGGCTTGCGCCGGGGTTCGTCGGGGATGACAAGGGCGCTCACGCCGCCGCGCTTCTGCAGCTTTCGGATACGGACGGGTTCGGCCGCCATGGCCGAGGCCCTGTTCGCTCGTCCGGCGTGACCCCGCGGCCACGCCCCCGCCAGCCCAACCGTGCTATCGCCCCGGCGGGGAGGGGGCGACGTGCTTCAAGGGTGGCTGAAACTGACCGACGCCGAGTGGGCGGCGTGGACGCGCGCGCCGTCGGTGGATGCGCTGTGGATGTTCGGCCTGCTGGGCGGGCTCATCCTGATCGGCCTCGTGCTGTTCGCCTGGGGCGCGGCGCGGCGGCGGTGGCGGGGCGTCGTCGCCGGGCTGGTCCTGGCGGCGCCCTGCGCGGCGCTGGCCGCGATCTTCCTGCAGACCTCGGTTCAGGAGCGGCGGACACACGCCCGCTGCGTGGCCGACGGCGGGGTGAGGGATGCAGGACGGCAAGCCTGTTCGGCGCACGGCGGCGCCACCCTGATCCATGTCCGGGCCGAAGCCGACGGGTTCGAGGGGACCCAGTACTACTGGACCGCCGACGGGCTGTGTCTGGCCGAGGTGGCTCGCGGCTGCGCGGTCCGCGCTCGTCCCGTGGCCATGATCCCGACGCCGGGCATGGAGCATCGCGTCCATCCCTGAACCGATCGCCGCGTCCTTTCCCTTGCATCGCCGGGCCATGCGCGGTTGTTTCGTCGGGACGCCGCCAAATCGGGAGTTTCGCCATGCGCCTGTCGGTCCTGACCGCCGCCGTTTCCGCCTTCGCCCTGGTCGCCGCTTGCGGAGGGGACGCAGAGACCGCCGCGACGCAGCCGTCGGGCGCGCCGGTCGAGACCAATCCGCCCAACGCCGCGAACCAGCAGGCCGCCTTCGAGGGCCAGACCCGGGCGCCGGGCGTCCAGACCACCGTGCAGATGGTCAGCGAGACGGTGGCCGAGGGGTTGGAGAATCCGTGGGGCCTGGTCCCGCTGCCGGAAGGTGGTTTCCTCGTCACTGAAAAGCCCGGCCGCCTGCGGCTGGTGGGCGCGGACGGCGCGGTCGGCGCGCCCATCGCGGGCGTGCCCGAAGTGGCGTCCCAACGCCAGGCGGGCCTGCTGGACGTGGAGTTGAGCCCGGACTTCGCCTCGGACCGCCTCGTCTATCTCAGCTATTCCGAACCGCGCCGGGGCGGCAGCGGCACGTCGGTGGCGCGCGGACGGCTGTCGGATGACGGAACGCGGCTGGAGGCCGTTCAGGTGATCTTCCGCGCCCTGCCCACCTACGACAACTTCATGCACTACGGTTCGCGCATCGTGTTCGACCGTCAGGGGCGGGTCTATGTCACCCTGGGCGAGCGCTCGGACATCGAGACCCGGCCCCAGGCCCAGGACCTGGGCTCGCACTTCGGCAAGATCGTGCGCATCAACGCCGACGGCTCGGTTCCGGCCGACAACCCGTTCGTGGGCCGCGAGGGCGTGCTGCCCGAAATCTGGTCGTGGGGCCACCGCAACGTCCAGGGCGCGGCCCTGCACCCCGAGACCGGCGAACTGTGGTCCATCGAGCACGGCGCACGCGGCGGCGACGAACTGAACATCCCGCGCGCGGGTCTGAACTACGGCTGGCCCATCGCCGCCTACGGAATCGAATATCGCGGCGCGACCATCGGCGAGGGGAACACCCAGGCGCCGGACACCGAGCAGCCGATCTACTACTGGGACCCGGTGATCGCGCCGGGCGGGGCGGTGTTCTATCGCGGTGACATGTTCCCGGACTGGAACGGCAACCTGCTGATCTCGGGCCTGGCCAGCCGGCATCTGGTCCGCCTGGCGCTGGACGGCGAGCGGGTGGTGGGCGAGGAGCGCCTGCTGACCGGGCTGGGCGAACGCATCCGCGACGTGGCCGTGGGGGCGGACGGCGCGGTCTATGTGGTCACGGACGCCGAGAACGGCCGGCTGGTGCGTCTGCGCCGGGCGGACTGACCGCCTTCACCGGCGCGCGCGGACGGGCTACAACCGACGGCAATTCCGTCCATCACGAGACGGGGCCAGGGAAAAGGAAACGCACATGACTCGAGTGGCCATGGTCACCGGCGGCACCCGGGGAATCGGCAAGGCGATCGTCCAGCGCCTGAACGAGGACGGCTTCAGGGTCGCGGCCGGATATTCGGGCAACACCGCCGCGGCCGAGGCGACGGCCGCCGAACTGGGCGTCATGGTGGTCAAGGGCAACGTCGGCTCGTTCGAGGACTGCGAGCGCGCCGTGAAGGAGGTCGAGGCCGAACTCGGCCCCGTCGACGTGCTGGTCAACAACGCCGGCATCACCCGCGACGGTTTCTTCCACAAGATGAGCCCGGACCAGTGGTCCGACGTGATCCGGGTGAACATGGACTCGGTCTTCAACATGACGCGCCAGGTGATCGGCGGCATGCGCGACCGGGGCTGCGGCCGCATCGTCAACATCTCGGCCATCAACGGCCAGAAGGGCCAGATCGGCCAGACCAACTATTCCGCCGCCAAGGCCGGGATGATCGGCTTCACCAAGGCCCTGGCGCTTGAGAACGCGCGCAAGGGCGTGACCGTGAACTGCATCGCGCCGGGCTATATCGACACCGAGATGGTGGAGGCCATGGACCCCAAGGTGCTGGAGTCCATCGTGGCCCAGATTCCGGTCGGAAGGCTCGGAAAAGGCGAGGAAATCGCCGACATGGTGTCGTGGCTGGCGGGCGAACGTGCCGGATATGTCACAGGCTGCACCCTTTCCCTGAACGGTGGTCAGTATCTGGTCGGCTGAAGCTGGGCCGCCCAAAATCCGCCTTGGCGCGGAGTCATCTGATTGTTCATGATCGCGGACCTTCGGATCAGCCCGGCGCTGTCGCCGCTGACGCGCGCCATGGCGTGCGCGGCGATGGGCGCCTGTGTGCTCTGGCCCCTGTCCGCCCAGGCCCAGCTTCGCGGCAACATCCAGGCCGAACAGAGCCAGTCCGTGCGCGACCGGCCCGCCCGCCCGCTGGCGACGCCGGGTCGCTATATGACCGAGAGCGGCGAGACCTTCACCCTGGATCACTCGGGGGGGCGCCCCCTGGTCCGGTTCGGAGAGAGCAACGAGGTCTGGGTGCTGCGCCCGACCCCCGCGCCGCGCGGCGACATCCTGTATCGCAACGACCAGGGCGAGGTGGTGCTGCGCTCCACCGCCTCGGGCGGGCTGACGCTCTATACGCCGCGTTCGCCGGGCGGCGAACCGGTGTCGCAGGCCGGACCCGGCCAGAATCTGCGCCGCCCGACCCTGTCGCCGATCCAGCTGGTCAATTTCATGGTCCGCCAGAGCGACATCGCCAGCCGGGCCGTGGGCCATCTGGTGGTGTTCGAGGCCGAGGAGATCTCTCCGGGATCCGAGGCCCTGGTCGCCGAAGCCGCCGCCGCCGCCGTCGAAGCCCTGACCCGCATGTCGCGCGCGGCCAATCTCAGCGATCAGGCCGCTCAGGTGCGCCGCATCGTCATCACCGAGGGCGGGCGCAACAATGTCACCTTCGCGCGCGGCGTCCTGACCATCACGGTGGACCCGGGCGAGGGCGCGGCCGGCCGGCCGTCGTCGGCGCGGGTGGTGCGCACCCTGGCGGGACGCTGAGCGCCGCTACCCCCTGAAGTCGTCCTTGGCCGCCCGGATGGCGGCGAAACGTTCGGCGTCCTCCGCTCGGAGAAAGGGGTTCAGCGCCTTTTCCCGTCCAAGCAAGGTGGGGACCGTCGGCCGCCCCTGGTCGCGCAGGGCGAAGATGTCGCGGGCGTGGGCCTCCAGCGCCGCGCGCCGTTCGGCGTCGGGTTCATCCAGGCTGAGGGCGAAGCGGGCGTTGGCGGCGGTGTATTCGTGAGCGCACCAGACGCGGGTGTCGTCCGGCAGGGCCTTCAGGCGATTCAGGCTGTTCCACATCTGTTCGGCCGTGCCCTCGAACAGCCGCCCGCAGCCCAGGGCGAACAGGGTGTCGCCGACGAAGGCTTCGCCGCCCCGGTCGTCGATGAAGACGATGTGGCCCAGCGTATGGCCGGGGGTGTGCATGACGCGAAACGCCGTCTCGCCCAGGCGGATTTCGTCCCCGTCCGCCAGAACCTGATCCAGTGTCACGACCCGCGCGGACTCCTCGGGACCGACGACGCGGCACCCGGTCTGGGCGCGGACCGCTTCGGCGCCTTGGGTGTGATCGGGATGCCAGTGGGTGTTCAGGATCAGATCCAGCCGTCCCCAGCCCGAGGCGGCCAGCTCCGCCAGGATGGGCGCCGCGTCCGGCGCGTCCACGGCCGCCACCGCTCCGGTGGCGCGATCGCGCGCCAGATAGCCGTAGTTGTCGGAGAGGCAGGGGAACTGGCGGACGTCCAGGGGCATTGCGCCACTCTAGCAGCCCGTCCGCCCTCAAGCCTATAGTCGCCCCATGCGCCGCAGCGTCGATGAACTGAGAGCCTTCTATGGCGAACCGACCGGCGCCCTGGCCCGGCGGCTGGTGGCCCGGCGGCTTGAGGACGCCTGGGGCGAGGCGGCCAATTGCGACGTCCTGGGGATCGGCTACTGCACGCCGTGGCTGGGCGCCTTCGTGGGCGCGCGCCGGGTGATGGCGGCCATGCCGGGGGGGCAGGGGGCCGAGCGCTGGCCGTCGGCGGGGCGCAACCGCACCCTGTTGACCGAGGAGCTGCGCCTGCCGTTCGCCGCCGGAACGTTCGACCGGGTGCTGATGATCCATGCGCTGGAGGAGGCGGCGGACGCCCAGGCCCTGATGACCGAGGCGGTCCGGGTCATGGCGCCGGCGGGGCGGCTGATCCTGGCGGTGGCCTCGCGAGGGGGGCTGTGGGCGCGCTCCGAGGCCACGCCCTTCGGCCACGGCCGCCCGTTCAGCCGCCGCCAGGTGGAGCAGCTGGCGCGCGAGGCGGAGCTGGAGCCGCTGGCCTGGTCCCAGACCCTGTACGCGCCGCCATGGAAGCTGCTGCTGGGCGCCGCCGACGGATTCGAACAGGCCGGCCGGCTGCTGGCGCCGGGCGCTTCGGGCCTCATCCTGCTGGAGGCGTCGCGCCGGACCTATGCTCCACGGCGAGTCAGCGGCGGCGCCGCCGTTCCGCTGGAGAGCGCGCTGGCCAAGGGCGTCCTGGCGCCGCGCCCGGCGTCCCGGGGCGCGCGACTGTTGGACGACGGCGGCGAAGCGGCCTAAAGCGGCCTCATGCGTCAATTGATCCTCATGCGTCACGCCCAGGCGGCGAGCGCCGCTCCGGCCGGCGGCGACCGTGAGCGGCCGCTGAGCCCCCAGGGAC
>JAEZCL010000193.1 GCA_023433585.1 Pseudomonadota bacterium | reverse complement strand
GGCCGGTATTCCGGCGAGGCCGCCTGGACCAGGGCGCGCAGATCGCGGCCCGCCTGGTCCAGCAGGCGCGCATCGCCCCGGACCAGCCCCGCCTCCAGCGCCAGGGCGGCCCGGTCCAGCTGGAGCTCGGCAGCTTCGTCCGCCAGGTCGGTTCGTCGCGCCAGCCCGTGCAGGGCCGCGTCCAGCAGGGCCGAGGCGTCCAGCATGGCGCTCATTTCGCCGCCCTGACGGGCGCCCAGGGCCGCCAGCCGGGCGTGAGCCCCCGCGATGCGCGCGTTCAGCGCACCGCCCT
Organism: Pseudomonadota bacterium; assembly: GCA_023433585.1. Classification (GTDB taxonomy): domain Bacteria; phylum Pseudomonadota; class Alphaproteobacteria; order Caulobacterales; family Caulobacteraceae; genus Brevundimonas. Next base: position 3,538 of record JAEZCL010000193.1, on the reverse strand, counting down.
TGAGCGGGCCATGGCCGTCCAGAATTCTCTCCGCCTGTTTCAGGACGTCGGGTCCGCCGCGCTGTTCGAATTGCAGGATCAGGCACAGGGCCGTCTCCAGCGCCGCCTCTGCGTGTTGTTCCGGCGTGGTCGCCGCGCGCGCCGCATCGGTCGCCGCCGACAGGGCCCGCGCCAGGCTGGCGCCCCGGCCGGTGCGCCGCGCATGTTCGCGCCACAGGGCCGAGGCCTTCAGTCCGGCGAAGATCGGTCGTCGGCAGGCGGGCCGTCCGGCGTCGACCGTCTGGCCGCGCGCCTCGGCCTCCAGAAGGTCCGCGCCGATCAGCTCGACCCAGGTCCGGTCACGCCCCTCGCGCGCCTGGGCGAACAGCCGCCTCAGATCCCGGCCGAACCTGAACATTTCAGCACCAACCCTTTCCGTCCCGCTTCGGGACCGCCTGATCCGGTCCGCTTCATCAGTGCAAACGCAGCGCCGCGCCGGCGGTTCAGCGCGGACTCGCCCTGTTCGCGTCAGTTCAGGTCCGGCGCGCGGCTCAGGCAGCTGGAAAGGGCCTCGCGCGCGGCGGCGTCGCCGGTGCTCAGATCGCGCACGGCGCGGATGCGGGCGCGGGTCAGGTCCGCGTCGATCACGGTCATGGCGCGGCTCAAGGCGTCGCCGGCCTGGGACGTCGCCAGCGACCAGTAGAGCGCCGCGTCGAACAGCCGCCGTCCGCGTGCGCTCTCGCCGCCCTCAAGCTCGGACGCGGCCTCGGTCAGGCCCGCGCAGCGCACGGCGGCGTCATAGCCGGTCAGCACGGTGATCTGGCCGGAAAGGCCCGTCAGCACAGCCATGGCGACCGCGACGATCATCTGAACAATCCCGTGACGCCCCCAGCGCCGGTCCGGATCAGAGCACGGAATCAGAGAGGCGGGAAGGCGCCGGATCGGGCCGGGCTCCCTCCTGGCCGGTCAGGATGCGTCGCGGGGCCTTTGATCGCGGCCGTCCGGCTTGCATTTCGGCCGCGCATGACGCTTGAAGCGGCCATGATGATCCGCCGTCTCGTCCAGCTTAATCTCGGCCTCTGCCTGTTCGGCGCGGCGCTCGCGCTCATGGTCCGGGCGCGGCTGGGGTTGGATCCATGGAATGTGTTCCACCAGGGCCTGGCCACGCATACGGGACTGACCATCGGCCAGGTGTCCATCCTCGCCGGGATCGTGGTGATGCTGCTGTGGATTCCGCTGCGACAACGGCCGGGGATCGGCACGGTGTGCAACGTCTTCGTCATCGGCCTGACGCTGGACGCGACCCTCGCCGTGCTGCCGGAGATCGAGAGCCTGGTCCTGCGTTCGGGCTTTCTGGTCGCCGGGGTGGTGCTGAACGGCCTGGGCTGTGCGGCCTATATCGGCGCGGGTCTCGGCACGGGGCCCCGCGACGGGCTGATGACCGGCCTTCACGAGCGGTTCGGCTGGTCCATCCGCGTGGCGAGGCTGAGCATCGAGATCGCGGTGCTGGCGCTGGGCTGGCTGCTGGGCGGGGTGGCGGGCGTCGGCACCGTCCTCTACGCCCTGGCCATCGGCCCCATCGTGCAATTCTTCCTGGTCCGCATGACCTTGCCCCCGCGCGAGCGGCGACGGCGCCGCATTAAACAAGTCGGATAATATGGCGCCTGGCGCCGTCCCGCCCGTCAGCCCCGCTCCTTCGTCCGGCTGAACGCCACCTTCGGGAAGCGCTCGCCCACATAGCCCGTGTCCCACGCGGACTTGGCCAGGAAGACGGGGGCGCCGTCGATATCGGGCCGAAGACGCGCTGCTGCGGGAGTGGACAGGATCGCCGATCTCGGGCGATGTTGCCGTCAACGTAAGGTCGTGGGGGTGACGATCATGAAGCTGAGACTTCGATGGTGGATGCTGGCCGTCGTCGCGGCGATTTTCGTTATCGCCGTCCTGTCGTGGCTGGTCGTCGGCTCCTTGGTCGGGCGCAGGCTCGCTTTCTGGGGCCTCGTCTTCATCCTCGCCATCGTTGTCATTGCGGGCTTGGCAGACTGGTTCACGCGAGAAGATCAGAGCGGCGCCGAGGGCTGGGCGCGCCTTAAGAGTCCCCGCTGGCTCGCCCGAGCGGGCATGTCGGTCCTTTTTGGCCTGGGTATGGGGTTGTTCGCCCAGCAGTTCATCGCCCCGACCGAGTTTGATCTGACCCGCGTGCTGCTGGATGACCTGCGGGCCGGACAGGACGAGACGCATGAGAAGCTGGACAGTTTGATCGACCAGAGCGGCCCGAGGACCTGGCGCGCGCGGGAGAACATCGCGGGCCACTGGGGCGAAGAGGGAGGGGACTGCGCCGTCGTCTATCGCTTCGAGCACCAGGACGACAGCCTGACGGTCACCCTCGTCCGCAAGGCTCCGAGCATGGCCGATTATCGCATGACGGCCACCGTGGCTGGCGGCGAAGCCGACGCCCTGCGCGCCACCCTGCGCACGTCCACCGAAGCGGACGAGACCCATGGCCAGGCCCTGGTGTTCACCTATCACCACGACGGCGGCGATTGGCGGCGGCTGGACTGGCTGAACGAGACGCGCTCCGAGGCCGGCGTCCTGAGGCTTCAGCCATGCGAGGCGCCGTGATGAAACCATGGCTTCTGCCGGCCCTGATCCTGGCCGTCGTCGCCGCGCCGATGGGGGTGCTCATGTCCCCGACGGCCGCCGTGGCCCAGGCCCAGGACGGCCGCGTGCTCGGCCCCGCCCAGGTGCGCGGCCTGCGTCTGGAGCTGACGACGGCGCTGAGCCAGGTCGATCAGGCCCGCGCCCTGGCCGGGGCCGAACGCCGCCGCGCCGCCGCCGCCCGCGCCGACTTCCGCCGTGTGGCCGAAATCCTCGCCCTTCCGCCCGACACGTCCGCCGATGTGGTGGCCGGCCATCTGGAACGCTGGGCCGAGCAGGACGACGACAACCGCCGCCGCCTGTCTGAGCTTGGCGAAATTGTCGCCCGCATCGACAGCGGCGCGGTCAGGGACGCCGCCGAACACCACCTGCAAGCCGCCCGGGCCGCCTTCGACGACGGACGGCTGGAGGACGCCGACGCGGCCCTCGCCGAACTGGAACAGTTACGCCGCTCGCATCAGGCCGAGGCCCGCCAACTCTGGATCGACGCCGTCATCGCCCGCGCCGCCCTCGCCGACCAGCGCCGCGACCACGCCTCGGCGCGCCGCCTGCTGCGCGAATTCCGCGCCGAGGAACGCGCCCTGTCCGATCACGTCCAGTGGCGCGCGGTGATGCAGGAGGCGGCCTCCTATCAGACCGAGGACCAGTGGCGGCCCGACAACACCCTCCTCGCCGAAGCCGTCGCCCTGATGCGCGAGGCCCTCACGATGATTGACCGCGACCGTCCCGAAGATTGGGCCATAACCCGGAACAGTCTGGGCAATGCACTCCTGAGGTTGGGCGAGCGCACGGGCGGCGAGGCGGGGCTGCGGTTCCTCAACGACGCCGTTGCGTCCTATCACGCGGCGCTGGACGTCCACACCCGCGAACACATGCCCGCCCAATGGGCCACGATCCAGAACAA
>JAEZCL010000029.1 GCA_023433585.1 Pseudomonadota bacterium | reverse complement strand
CACGGCGGCCGCCCGGTGCCGTTCCTGCACCACTTCCGCGACCCGGACCCGCGCCGGGTGCTCGTGGACGTCCGCCAGTCCGAGCACGGGTCCTGGTTCCTGCGCAAACGCAACCGCAACATGGTGGTCCTCACCGACGAGGACATCGTGCCGCCGCCCGGGTTCCGCTGGCTCAGCCTCGCCCAGCTGCACCGGCTCCTGCGCCACGACGACCTGGTCAACATGGACACCCGTACCGTGCTCTCGTGCCTGCCGGCGGAGCTGACGGCCCGGGCGGCCGGCCCGGCCGGGGACGCCTTCACGGCCGCGCTGCGCCGCTCCTGCCGACCCGGGCCGGGCAGCCGGCACCACACCGGCGAGCTGCTGCACTGGATCACCGACGTCCGCAGCCGGACCGAGGTGGACGCCGACCGGACGGCGCTGCGCGGACAGGCGGCGTGGCATCTCGGCGAGGTCTCCCTGCGACACGACAGTGGGCTGTTCTTCGAGGTCATCGGCGTGGACGTGGACGCCGAGGGGCGCGAGGTGGCGAGCTGGTCGCAGCCGATGCTGCGGCCCTGCGGCCAGGGGGTGGTGGCGTTCCTGGCCACCCGCCTCGACGGTGTGCTGCACGTGCTGGCGCACGCCCGGGTCGAACCGGGCTTCGTCGACGTGGTGGAACTGGCGCCGACGGTCCAGTGCACGCCCGCCACGCTCGACTACCTGCCCGCCGCCGCGCGTCCGCCCTTCCTGGACCAGGTGCTCGGCGCGCCGCCGGAGCGGGTCCGGTTCCGCGCGCTCCTCTCCGAGGAGGGCGGACGGCTCTACCGGGCCCGTAGCAGCTATCTGGTGGTGGAGACCGACGACGTCGACCTGGAGAGCGACCAGTACCGCTGGGTGACGCTGCACCAGCTCTCGGAGCTGCTGCGGCACAGCAACTACGTGAACGTCTCGGCCCGCAGCCTGATCGCCTGCCTGCGCGGGCTGCTGGACGCCGGCTGAGCGGGCGGACCGGGTCGCGCCCGGTCCGCCCGCCGCGCCGGCGGTCAGTCGCCGAAGCCGGTCGGGTGGGCGTCGCCGACCGCGTTGAGCAGCACACCCTGCTCCAGCAGCGCCTTGCAGGCGCAGAGCACCATGGTGAACCCGCCCATCGAGTCGATCGCCTTCGCCACGGCCTGGTCGGCGCTGCCGGCGAAGCCGGTCTCGGTGACCCGGACCAGCGTCGTGTCACCCTCGCCCGGCAGGAACCGCCATTCGAGCTGGGTGGGGGACTCCGGGTCCCACTCGGCCAGGATGCGGCTGTTCTTCTCGACGTCCTTGACCGTGACGACGGTGGAGACGCCGTACATCTCCCAGTCCCAGGTGACGGTGGCGCCGGGTTCGAGCCGGCCGCTGCTCTTGGTGAACCAGAACTTCGTGGTCACCGCCGGGTCCGCGAACGCCTCGAAGACCTCGGCGGCGGGCCTGCGGATGAGCATCTGCGCGGTGACGGCAGGCGGTTGAGTCAAACGGTCGCTGTCCACGGGGTAGCCGTGTTCCCTTCTCGTGTCATCGGCACTGCGTACAAACGGTGGCGGGGTCAGGCCCGCCGGCGGTACAGGAACATGGAGAGCGGGGCGAAGACGGCCACCAGCGCCGCGCAGCCGACCAGCGCCGCGCCTACCTCACCGGCGGTCGCCGTGCCATGGGCCAGGCCGCGCGCGGCGGTGACCGTCAACGCGAACGGGTTCAGGCCGACCACGGCCTGCAGCCAGCCGGGAAGCGTCTCCTGCGGCACGAAGAAGTTGCTGACGAACGACACCGGGAAGACGATCGCCTGGCAGGCGCTCAGGGCGGCGGTCGGTGACTTCAGGGCGAGCCCGAAGACCACGTACACCCAGGAGAAGGAGAAGACGAAGACCAGGGTGATCAGGATCGTGGCGAGGACGCCGAGCACGCCACCGTCGGGCCGGAAGCCGACCGCGAGCCCGACCGCCACGGCGACCGCGCAGCCGACGACGTAGAGCACGTTGTTGCCGAGCAGGGTGCCGACGATCGCGGCGGGCCGCCAGATGGCCAGCGCGCGGAAGCGGTCGGTCACCTCCCGGGAGTTGTCCAGGTTGACCACCGCGCCGATCCGCATGCTGATCATGATCCCGGTGAACACCACGATGCCCGGGATGTAGAACTGCATGTAGCTCGACGTCGAACCGGCCAGCGCGCCGCCGAACAGGAAGCCGAAGACGAGCGTGAACATGACCGGCACGCCGAGCGCCTCGAGGATCTGCGTCGGGTCCCGGCGCACCTTCTGCACCGCCCGCCACGCGAAGGTCAGCGTGGACGACAGCGCGCCGGGACGTGCCGGCCGCGCCGCGGACGGCGCCGAGGCGCCACGGCCGGTGCCGGTCTCCACCATGCTGCTCACGCCGCCTCCTCGGTCTCGGTCCGCGAGCCGTCCGCCCGATGCCCGGTGAGGGCGAGGAACACCTGGTCCAGGGTGGCGTGGCCGAAGGCGTACTCGGCCAGGCCGACGCCGGCCCCGGTGAGGGCGGCCAGCGCCCGGGTGGCCTCCTCCTCGGCCGCGACCTGCGCGGTCAGCTCCATCCGGTCGGCGCCGGCGTGCACCGCCGTGCCCAGCGCCTCCGCCAGCATCCGCTCGGTCGTCTCCCGCTGCCCGGCGTCGCGCAACCGCACCCGCAGCACGCTCGCACCGATCGACCGCTTCAGCTCCACCGGCGTGCCCTCGGCGATGACCCGGCCGTGGTCGACGACCGCGATCCGGTCGGCGAGCTGGTCGGCCTCGTCGAGATACTGCGTGGTGAGCAGGACGGTGGCGCCCTCGCCGACCATGCCCCGGACGAGTTCCCACACCTGGTTGCGGCTGTGCGGGTCCAGCCCGGTGGTCGGCTCGTCGAGGAACATCAGGTCGGGTGTCACGATCATGCTGCTGGCGATGTCGAGCCGACGGCGCATGCCGCCGGAGTAGGTCCGCACCAGCCGGGCGGCGGCCTCCTCCAGGCCGAACGTGGCGAGCAGCTCCTCGGCGCGGCGGCGGGCCGCGCTCCAGGAGAAGCCGCGTAGCCGGGAGAGCAGGACGAGATTGTCCCGGCCGGACAGTTCCTCGTCGACCGACGAGTATTGCCCGGTCAGCCCGATCCGGTCGCGGATCGCCCCGGCCTCGCGCACCACGTCGTGGCCGAGCACGCGGACCTCGCCGCTGTCGGGCGGGACGAGCGTGGCGAGGGTGCGGACGATCGTCGTCTTCCCGGCGCCGTTGGGGCCGAGCACGCCGAACACGCTTCCGGCCGACACGCGCAGATCGATCCCGTCGAGCGCGCGCACCTCGCCGTAGGATTTGCGCAATCGTGTGATCTCGATGGCGGGAGTGTCGGTCTGCTGTGCGGACAACCCAGCCGTACGCGACATTGTGTTCACAAACATATAGTAGCAGGACGTTTCGCTCCGGTCACGCCTCTTGATCCGCGCGTCGCGCGCGTTCCGCCACCACGTGATCGTCGCATGGACACCCGTCGGTCGATAGCTATAACATTCTCAAGCAGCAACTTGCCGCCGAGAGTGGAGGAGCGGACGTGTCCACACGCGAGCTGACCGAAATCGACGAGGTAGCGGAGATCTACGACGACGGCGCCTGGGCCGTCGAGGTGCTCGGCGGAAACATCCACTTCGGATGGTGGGAGGACGACGACGACCGCACGCCCTTCCTGGAGGCCATCAACCGGTTCACCGACATCGTCGGCGACCGCCTCGGCCTGCGCCCCGGCGATCGGCTGCTGGACGTCGGCTGCGGCGCCGGCGAGCCGGCCATCCGGCTCGGCCAGCGCAGCGACGCCGACATCACCGGCATCACCAACAGCACCGAGCACCTCAAGCGGGCCCGGGAACGGGT
>JAEZCL010000116.1 GCA_023433585.1 Pseudomonadota bacterium | reverse complement strand
GGCCTGATGCAGACCTGGGCGTCGGTGGAGAGCGGGTACTGGTACGCCCGCAGCTCGGAGTTCCTGCAGACGCCCGTGATGAACATCTTCAGGTGGCTGCGAGTCCCCGGCGACACGCTGTTCGCGTTGGGCGCGTTCGCGCTCGTGCTCTTCATCGTGCAGCTCGGGCTCAGGCGGCCGGTGCACCGCGCAGAAGTGCTCGAGAAGAAGGAGGCGGAGGGCTTCATTCCGCCTCCACGGCCTTCTTACGGACGCTGAGTCAGGAGTTGATCGACACGCGTTCGCGCAAGAAGCGATCGATCGCCGCGTTCACCAGGCCCGGGCGCTCGAGCGGCGCGGTGTGACTGCCTCCCGGCACGTAGACGTACTCGGCCTTGGGGATGAACTCGGCCATCCGCTGGCTGAGCCAGATCGGCGTGAAGCGATCACCTTCACCGCCGATCACCATCGTCGGCACGTCGACGTGCGGCAGGTGATCCCACGCGGAGTGGTCCTTCAGCGAGTCGAGCGTCCGCACGAAGTAGAGCGGGTGCATCTTCGCGAGGTGCTCCATGTACGGCGCGAAGTCGTTTGGCTTCATCAGCGCCGCGTTGAGCTCGGTGCGGATGCCGAACTCGACCGCGAGCTGGGTGTTCAAGACGCGGCCCATCAGCGCCTTCGCGATCTTCGGTTGTCTTTCGACCAGCTTGAGCAGGTGAGGGAAGGCGACGCGCAAGAGCGTGTGATCGTGCCAGGTGTCGAGCGGCGTTCCGTACGAGCCGCAGATGAGCACCAGGCCCTTCACGCGCGCGCGGTGCCGGCGGTGGAATTCGAGGCAGACCTGCACGCCCATCGAGTGACCGAACATCACCGCCGACTCGAGCTTCTGCGCGTCCATCAGGCGCGCGAGATCGTCGGTGATGTACTCCATGCCGATGCGCGTATCGTCGGTCGGCACTCCCGAGCGCCCGTGGCCGCGGTAATTCCAGTGCATCACCCGGCGCTTCGCGGTGAGCGGCTCCCAGAGGTAGCGCCAGATGAAGCCGTCACAGCCGAGGCCGTCGTTGAGCACCGCGGGCACGTGGCCCGCTTCGCCGCGCGACTCGAACCAGATCGGAGCGCCGTCGTCGGTGTTCAGCAGGCCTTGATGAAAGTACGTCGAGCTCACGCGGACAGCTCTCCATCGTCGTCGGTGTCCGGAGTGCCCGGACGCTCGAGCTGGTACTTCTGGATCTTCAGAATGAGGTTGGAGCGACTAATGCCCAGCTCACGCGCGAGCTTGCTCTTGTTGCCCTTGGTGCGCGTGAGGCCCTGACCGAGCATCTCGCGCTCGAGCGCCTCGACCGCGTCGTTCAATTTGCCGACCGGCAATTGCGCGATGCGAGAGGCGCCGATCACGTTGCCGCCCGACGCTCCGGACACCGCGTCCTTGATGCGCGAGGAGAGGAGATCGGAGGGGAGGATCTCGAACTCGTTGCCGAGCACCAGCAGCCGCTCGATCTCGTTCTCGAGCTCACGAATGTTCCCCGGCCAGTGGTACTGCTGCATGATCGCCAGCGCGTCGTTCGCGAGCGCGCGAGCCCGCTGGCCGTCCTTCTTGTGCTTGCGCATGAAGTGGTCGATCAGCACGGGCAGATCGTCTTTGCGATCGCGCAGCGGCGGCACCTGAATGCGGATCACGTTGATGCGGTAGTAGAGGTCTTCGCGGAACTCGCCCTTCTTGACCATCACGCCGAGGTCCTTGTGCGTCGCCGCGATCACGCGCACGTCGACCTGGCGCGGCTGCGTGCCGCCGACCGGAGTGAGCGTGCCTTCCTGCAACACGCGCAGCAGCTTCACCTGCAGCGCGGGCGACATGTCGCCGACCTCGTCGAGGAAGAACGTGCCGCCGTCAGCGACCTCGAAGAGCCCCTTCTTGTCGCGGAGCGCGCCCGTGAACGAGCCCTTGGTGTGACCGAACAGCGCGCTCTCGAGGAGGTTGTCGTTGAACGCGGAGCAGTTCTGGACGACGAACGGCTTCTTCGCGCGTGGCCCGTGATAGTGGATCGCGCGCGCGATCAGCTCCTTGCCGGTGCCGCTCTCGCCGTGGACGAGCACCGTCGCCTCGGACTTCACGACCTTCTGCAGGAGCTTGACGACCTCGCGCACCGCGGGCGCGTCACCGACGATCTCGTTGAACGGGTGCGAGAACGTCGTCGGCTGGATCTCCGCGGGCAGCGCGCGCTCGACGGCGTTCGCGGCGGCGGTGACGAGATCGATCGCGCGCGAGACATCGGTCTCGCCGAGCAGCGGCGGCGCGGTCGCGAGGGTCTTCGCCTCGTCCGCCGACACGCCGATCCGGCTGACCAGCCCCTGCTCGACCGCGGCCGTCTCCGCGCCGCGCGCGCCAGTCGCGTAGACGATGCCGTGCAGCCCCGTCGTCGCGAACACCGGCGCGGCGATCATCGTCAGGCCCGCGTGGCACTGCTGCGCGACGGCGCCGCGCTCCTTGCTCTTCGCGAACCGCGTCGCGAGCTCGCCGAGCGCCGCCTCGCAGGCCGCGTGCGCGACGCCGCGAACCGTGTCGCACGTCGCGTGCGAGGTGCGCGCATAGCCGCCGCCCTTCGCGTCGGACAGGCCCAACTCGAGCCCCCACCACCGACGAAGCAGGTCGCGCGCGATCGCGACCTCGGCGATTCCATCGAACGTCAGAGCCACAGTCGGCGCACTATAGCCG
>JAEZCL010000178.1 GCA_023433585.1 Pseudomonadota bacterium | reverse complement strand
GGGTGGCGGTCACCGCCGACCGGGGCCGCCTGGACGAGCTGAAAGCCGCCCTGGCCGGAACCGGGGTGGAGGCCGACGGCGGGGCCGAGGCGGTGGTCGAGGCGGCGCTGCGCCCGGCGGACTGGGTGATGGCCGCCATCGTCGGGGCTGCGGGGCTGAAATCAGCCTGGGCGGCGGCGGGGACGGGGGCGACCCTGGCCCTGGCCAACAAGGAGAGCCTGGTCACCTGCGGCCCGGCCCTGATGGCGCGGGTGCGTCAGGCCGGCGGGCGGCTGATCCCCGTGGATTCAGAGCATTCGGCCATTTTTCAGGTGTTCCCGTCCGAGGCCCCCGAACAGGTGGCGCGCGTCGTCCTGACCGCATCCGGCGGGCCGTTCCGCACGGCCAGCCGGGAACGAATGGCGGGGGTGACGCCGGAAGAGGCCGTGGCCCATCCCAACTGGAGCATGGGGGCCAAGATCTCGGTGGACAGCGCCACCATGGCCAACAAGGGCCTGGAGATGATCGAGGCGGCTTATCTGTTCGGGCTGGAGGCGGCCCGCATCGACGTGGTGGTGCATCCGGAATCCGTCATCCACAGCCTGGTGGAGATGATCGACGGCTCAACCCTGGCCCAGATGGGGCCGCCGGACATGAAGACGCCCATCGCCTGCGCCCTGGCGTGGCCCGCGCGGATGGCGTGGCCCGCGCCCCGGCTGGACCTGGCGGCGCTGGGGCGGCTGACGTTCGAGGCCCCGGATGAGGAGCGATTCCCGGCCCTGGCGCTGGCCCGGCGGGCGCTTCAGGCGGGCGGCGCGGCGCCGGCGGTGTTCAACGGGGCCAATGAGGTCGCAGCCCGGGCGTTTCTTGACCGAAAGCTGGGGTTTCTAAATATTGCCGCAGTCGTCGCCGAAACCATGGAGCGACTGGCTGCGATCGATGCGGCCGCCCACGCTCCGGACGCCTGCGAAGCCGCGCTTCGCATCGACGACCTGGCGCGGCGGACGGCCCAGCGGATCGTCGTCGATCGCGCCGAGGCCGCATGACCTGTGTGCGTTAAGACATCTGGTTCGCCGGGTCTTCCGGCGACGTTAGGGAGGCGCTTCGCCCCATGTTGGACTTCATCGGCCAGGCGCTGATCTATGTCGTGCCGTTCCTGCTGGTGCTGACGCTGGTGGTGACGATCCACGAACTGGGCCACTTCTGGGTGGCCCGCGCCTTCGGCGTGAAGGTGGACCGGTTCTCGATCGGCTTCGGCAAGGGAATCCTGAGCCGCACGGACCGGCGCGGCATCGAATGGCGGCTGGGCTGGATCCCGCTGGGCGGCTATGTGAAATTCTCCGGCGACGTGGACGCCTCCAGCGTGCCGGACGCGCGGGGGCTGGAGGCCATGCGCGCCGAGATCGAAGCCGCAGGCGGGACGGGCGCCGAGAAGGATTATTTCCATTTCAAGCCGGTGTGGCAGCGGGCCCTGATCGTGGCGGCCGGGCCGTTCGCCAATTTCGTGCTGGCGGTGCTCATCTTCGCGCTGCTGTTCAGCGTCATCGGCGCCGAGACGCGGCCCCCGCGCATCGCCGGGGTGGCGCCGGGCGGCGCGGCCGAGGCGGCGGGCTTCCAGCCCGGCGACCTGATCCTGCGCGTCAACGGGCGGCTGGTCGAGGATGACGCCACGGTGCGCCGCATGGTGTCCCTCAGCGCGGACGATCCGATGGACTTCCTGGTCCGGCGGGGCGAGGCCGAGATTCCGCTGACGGCCACGCCGCAACGGATCGAGCGTCAGGATCCCATCGCCGGCCCCTTGCGGATGGGCGTTCTGGGCGTGGAGCTGCGGCCCCTGGCCGGCGAGACGCGGCATGTGCGCTATCCGCCGCATGAAGCGGTGTGGCAGGGCGTGCGCGAGACCGGGGCGGTGCTGGAGACCACCCTGACCTATCTGGGCCGCATCGTCACCGGACGGGAATCAGGGGATCAACTGAGCGGCCCCCTGGGCATCGCCAAGGCCTCCGGGGCCCTGACCGAGGCCGCCGCCGGGGTCCAGGCCGACGCCGGGGTGCGCGTGGCGAACGTTCTGGTGACGCTGATAAGCTTCGCCGCCATACTTTCGATCGGAATCGGCTTTCTAAACCTGTTGCCCATTCCGGTTCTGGACGGCGGGCACCTGCTGTTCTACGGCTACGAAGCCGTGGCGCGCCGTCCTCTGGCCGCGAATGTCCAGGAAATGGGGTATCGCGTGGGTCTTGTATTGCTGGTCGGATTGATGTTGTTCGCCACCTGGAACGACCTGCGGAAACTCAGTCTGTTTCAATTCCTCGGCGGGCTCGCCTCATGAGCCGACGCCGCTCGCCGATGGTTCTCTCCATGATTCAAAGACGTTCTGACCAAAAGTCCCGGGCTCATGGCCGCGCCAGCATCCTGGCGCTGGTCGTCGCCGCCGGCCTGGGGGCACCGCTGGGCGCATCCGCCCTGGCCCAGGAGACGCCCGGCGGCGAGGCTCCGCCGCCCCAGGCGGAAGCCCAGGCCCCCGCACAGCAGGCCGCCGCCCAGGAAACCGGGGTCGCCGCCCGGATCATGGTCAGAGGCAACCAGCGGGTCGATCAGACCACGATCCTGTCCTATCTGCCGATCCAGCCCGGCGACACGATCGATCCCGTGCTGCTGGATGTGGCGGTGCGAACCCTTTACCGCACCAACCTGTTCGCGGACGTCCAGATGGCGCTGGACGGCTCCGACCTGATCGTCGAGGTCGTCGAGAACCCGGTCATCAACCAGGTGGTGTTCGAGGGCAACAGCGCCATGAGCGAGGAGAAGCTGCGCGAGGAGGTCACGATCCGGCCGCGCGGCATCTACACCCCGGCGCGGGTGCAGGAGGACGTTCAGAGCATCGTCGAACTGTACCGCCTGTCGGGCCGCATCTCGGCCACCGTCACGCCCAAGCTGGTGCAGCTGGAGCAGAACCGGGTCGATCTGGTGTTCGAGATCGACGAAGGCCCCTCGACGGGTGTCCGCTGGATCAATTTCCTGGGCAATCAGGCGTTCTCGGACAGCGATCTGCGCGATGTGATGGTCACCAAGACCTCGCGCTGGTGGCGGCTGTTCTCCAGCAACGACAACTACGATCCCAACCGACTGGACTACGACCAGGAGCAGCTGCGGACCTTCTACACCAACCGGGGGTATTACGATTTCCGCGTGGTGTCGGCCGTGGCCGAACTGTCGCCGAATCAGGAGGATTTCCTGGTCACTCTGACGGTGGACGAGGGCGAACAGTACAATTTCGGCGACATCATCGTCGAAACCCAGAGCGAGCGCCTGAACGCGGAATTCCTGCGCCGCCTGCTGCCGCTTCAGGAAGGCGAACTCTACGAAAGCGACCGCATCGAGGAATCGGTGGACGCCCTGACCTTCGCGGCGGGCTCGGCCGGCTACGCCTTCGTGGACATTCGGCCCGCCTATCGCGCCAATCCCGAGACCCGCACCGTGGACGTGACCTTCAACGTCCGCGAGGGCGAGCGGGTCTATGTCGAGCGCATCGACATCGTCGGCAACACCCGCACCATCGACCCGGTGATCCGCCGCGAGCTGATGCTGGTGGAGGGCGACGCCTTCAACCGCACCCTGATCGAGCGGTCGCGCAACAACCTGCGCGCCCTGGGTTTCTTCGAGGAAGTCGAGATCACCGAGGCGCGCGGCAGCGAGCCGGACCGCAGCCTGGTGACCGTGCAGGTGACTGAACAGCCCACCGGCGAGCTGTCCGTCGGCGCCGGCTTCAGCTCGGTGGACGCCTTCATCATCAACCTGGGCATCTCCGAACGGAACTTCCGCGGCCGGGGTCAGAACATCGTGGCGCGCGTCGAGTGGGGCTCGATCCGCCAGCAGATCGATTTCCGCTTCACCGAGCCCAAATTCCTGGGCCGCGACATCCGCGCCGGGTGGGACCTCTATCACTCGCGTTACGACTACAGCGAATATTCGTCCTACAGCTACGCCTCGACCGGCGGCGGATTCCGGTTCTCGTGGCCGCTGAACGGCTACACCCTGTTGTCCACCCGCTATTCGCTGAGGGCGGACGACGTGACGGTGCCGTCCGGCTACTGCGGCGCCGGCGGGTTCGCCTCGCGCGCCCTGTGCGAGCAGATCGGGGAATCCATCAACTCGTCGATCGGCTACACCCTGCTGGTGGATCGCCGCAACGATCCGGTTCGCCCGACGCGGGGCTGGACCGCCACGCTGCGCCAGGATTTCGCCGGTGTCGGCGGCGACGTGAACTACATCCGCACCGAGATGGAGGGGGCGTGGTTCTATGGCTTCAGCCCCAACTGGATCGTGACCCTGCAAGGCTCCACGGGCTATGTGACCGGCTGGAACGGCGACGCGATCCGGATCAACGACCGCTTCTTCAAGGGCGGCAACAGCTTCCGGGGCTTCGAGACCGCCGGCATCGGTCCGCGCGACCTGGCGCTGGGCGTCAGCAGCCGGGGCAACGCCCTGGGCGGCAATTTCTACGCCATCGGCACGGCCGAGCTGTCGCTGCCTAACTATCTGCCGGAAGAGTACGGCATCCGCACGTCCCTGTTCGTGGACGTGGGCACCCTGGGCATCCTGGACAACCGTTACCAGCTTCTGCCTAACGGAACCCTGGATCCCGACATCGTCGACGACCTGTCTCTGCGGGCCTCGGCGGGAATCAGCGTTCACTGGCGCTCGCCGATGGGGCCGATCCGTCTCGATTTCAGCAAGGTTCTTGCAAGAGAGGACTACGACGTCACGGAAACCTTCCGTTTCTCAACCTCGACCCAATTCTAAAGGTTCAAAATGAAACGTCTTCTGCTCACCGCCGTCGCGGGCATGGTCGCTTTTTCGGCCCAGGCCGCCGTCGCCCAGTCCCAGCTGACCAACCCCGGTCCGGCGCTGCCGGGCGTGTGCGTCTATCACAACGAACGCATGCTGGCGCAGTCGTCCGCCGGCCAGTCCCTGAACCAGGGCATGCAGCGCCTGGTGCAGGAAGTGCAGGGCGAACTGGAGCCCTACGGCACAGCCATCCAGTCGGAAGCCCAGGCGATCCAGGCTCTGTCCGAAGACCAGCGCGGCCCGCGCGTCCAGGCCCTGCAACAGCGCATCCAGGAAGCCCAGCAGCTGGAGCAGACCCGCGACGTGGAGCTGCGCTACACCCGCGCCCAGCAGATCAACGTCATCGCCCAGGCCGTCGATCCGATCATCGTGGCCGTCTATCAGGAGCGCGGCTGCGGTCTGCTTCTGGACCGGGAAAGCGTCTATGTGATGAACCCGGCCATGGACATCACCGACACGGTGATCGAACGCCTGAACGGACAACTGCCGTCGCTGAGCTTCTCGCGCCAGGCGCCGCCGGTCCAGCAGCAGCAATAAGCCGGCGAGGCGGGTGAACCGGCATGCCCGACGCCCGTTTCTTCGCAACCGCTGACCCGCTGAGCGTCGCCGAACTGGCGGCGCTGAGCGGGGCGCAGGCGGTTCGCGGCGCCGACACGGTCGTCACGACCGTCGCGCCCCTGGCCCCGGGGGGCGGGGGGGGGACCGCATTTCTGGGCGACCGCCGCCATGTGGAGGCGCTGACGGCGACCGGGGCGGGGGCCGTGTTCGTGACCACCGCCATGGCCGAACAGGCGCCGGACCACGCCGCTGTGCTCATCACGCCGTTCCCGCAGGCAGGCTGGGCGCTGGCCGCCATGCGTCTGCACCCGCCGATCGAGGCCGACGACACGCCTGGCGTCCATCCGGAGGCCGAGCTGGAGGCGGACGTGCGCCTGGGCGCCGGCGTGGTCGTGGGAGCGGGCGCCCGGATCGGACGGGGGACCGTCATCGGCGCCAACACGGTCATCGGACCCGGCGTGGCCGTCGGGCGGAACTGCCGCATCGGCGCCAACGTCTCGATCGCCTTCGCCCTGATCGGAGACCGGGTCCGCATCGCCTCGGGCGCGGCGGTCGGCGAGGCCGGGTTCGGCGCGGCCGCCTCGGCGAAGGGGCCGGTGGACATCCCCCAGTTGGGCCGTGTGATCCTTCAGGACGATGTGTCGGTGGGCGCCAACACCTGCATCGACCGGGGCGCTTATGACGACACGGTGATCGGCGAGGGGACCAAGATCGATAATCTGGTCCAGATCGCCCACAATGTTCAGATCGGACGATTCTGCCTGATCGCCGCCCATGTGGGGATCTCCGGCTCGGTGAGCGTGGGCGACGGGGTCATGTTCGGGGGCCGGGCGGGCGTGGGCGACCACCAGACGGTGGGCGACGGCGCGCGGGTCGCGGCGGCGGCGGCGGTGCTGTCGGACGTGCCGGCGGGCGAGACCTGGTCCGGTTATCCCGCCAAGCCGCTGCGCCGGTTCTTGCGCGAGACGGCCTGGCTGGCCAAACAGGCGTCGTCACGCAGGAGGGGAGACAGGGATGAGTGAAACGGAAACCGGCGAGGCCATCGATTACGCCGAGGTGCTGCGGCGCATTCCGCACCGCTATCCCTTTCTGCTGGTGGACCGGGCCGAGGATTACCGGGCC
This sequence comes from Pseudomonadota bacterium, assembly GCA_023433585.1. Classification (GTDB taxonomy): domain Bacteria; phylum Pseudomonadota; class Alphaproteobacteria; order Caulobacterales; family Caulobacteraceae; genus Brevundimonas. The sequence goes on along the minus strand of JAEZCL010000178.1, from coordinate 11,310 downwards.
AATGAATCCATCGTGGGGATCAAGAACGTCACCGCCAACGAACCGTTCTTTCAGGGGCATTTCCCGAACAATCCGGTGATGCCCGGCGTGCTGATCGTTGAGGCCATGGGCCAGTCGGGCGCGCTGCTGATGTCCAAGACGTTGGACGCCGACGTGTCGGGCAAGACCATCATGTTCATGGCCGTGGACGGGGCGCGGTTCCGCCGCCCGGTGCGGCCGGGCGACACCCTGCGCCTGAACGTGCATGTGACGAAGCACCGGGGCGATCTGTTCAAGTTCCGGGGGGAAGCCTTCGTGGACGGGAAAATGGCCGCCGAGTGCGAGTTCGCCGCCATGGTGGTGGAGAACCCGAAGGCATGACCATCCACCCCACCGCCGTGATCGACGCGGGCGCGGTCCTGAAGGATGGCGCCGTGGTCGGCCCCTGGTGCGTAGTGGGGCCGGGGGTGACCCTGGGCGAGGGCGTCGAACTGCGCGGTCATGTGGTGGTGGAGCGCGACACGACGGTGGGTGCGCGCACGGTGATCCATCCCTTCGCCGTGGTGGGCGGCGACCCGCAGCACACGGGATACAGGGGCGAGGCGGTGCGGCTGAAGATCGGCGCGGATGTGGTGATCCGCGAACACGCGACCCTGAACCGGGGCACGCCGCCGGAGCATGGCGGCAAGGGCGTGACGCGGGTCGGCTCGAACACCTTCCTGATGACCGGCGCCCATGTGGGGCACGACTGCGTGGTCGGCGACAATGTCGTCATGGCCAACAATGCGACCCTGGGCGGCCATGCGGTGGTGGGGGACAAGGTGTTCCTGGGCGGGCTGTGCGCCGTGCACCAGAACGGCCGGGTGGGCGAGGGCGCCATGGTGGGCGGCCTGTCGGCGGTGACGCGCGACGTGATCCCCTTCGGATCGGTGTGGGGCAACCATGCGCGGCTGCACGGGCTGAACATCGTGGGGCTGAAGCGGCGCGGCTATGACAAGACGGCCATGCGCCGGCTGCTGGACGCCTACCGCGACCTGTTCGAGGGCGAGGGGACGTTCGCGGATCGGCTGGACGCGGCGGCGAGCGAATACGCCGACCTGCCGGAGATCATGCGGATCATCGCCTTCATCCGCGAGGATTCGAGGCGGCCGCTGTGCCTGCCGGAACGGTGAAAAAGCTGGGCCTGGTGGCCGGGGGCGGGAACCTGCCGCTGGCGGTGGCGCGGCGGTGCGAGGCCGAGGGGCGGCCATTTTATATCGTTCGGATCAAGGGCTTCGCAGACGATTCTCTGGGCCGGTATGAAGGCGCGGACTCCGGGCTGGGCGAGTTCGGGCGCACCATCCGGTTGCTGAAAGACGCGGGCTGCGAGGCGGTGTGCTTCGCCGGGATCGTGAACCGGCCGGATTTCCGCCAGATGAAGCCCGACCTGAAGGGCGCGGCGGTGCTGCCGGGCCTGATCGCGGCGGCGGCACGGGGCGATGACGCCCTGCTGCGCCAGGTGATGAGCGTGTTCGAGGCCGAGGGCTTCGCCGTCGAGGGTGCGGATCAGATCCTGGGCGGCGAGACCCTGCCCGTCGGGGCGCTGGGCCGTCACGCGCCGGACGAGGCGGCCCTGGCGGACGTGAGGAAGGCCATCAGGGTGGCGAAGGTGTCGGGCGAACTGGACATCGGCCAGGGGGCGGTGGTCTGTGACGGTCTGGTGCTGGCCGTTGAGGCCCAGGAAGGCACGGACGCGATGCTGGAGCGGACGGCGGGCCTGCCGGAGGCGATCCGGGGGCGGCCCGGGGCGCCGCGCGGGGCCCTGGGCAAGGCGCCCAAGCCCATCCAGGAACTGCGCATGGACATGCCGGTGATGGGGCCGCGCACGGTGGAGCTGGCCGCGCGGGCCGGGCTGGCGGGCGTGGCGGGCCAGGCGGGGGCGGTGATCGTCATCGACCGGCCCGGCATGGTCGAAGCCGCCGACCGGCTGGGGCTTTTCATCTGGGGCGAGGCGTCGACATGAGCCGACCGCTCAAGATCATGCTGGTGGCCGCCGAGGCGTCTGGCGACGCCTTGGGGGCCGGGCTGGCGCGGGCGCTGAGGGAGCGGCTGGGGACCGACGTGGCCTTTGTCGGGGTGGGCGGCCCCAAGATGGCGGTCGAGGGGGTCGAGAGCCCGTTCGACATCGGCGAACTGTCCATCCTGGGCTGGATCGAGGGCCTGCGCGCCTATGGCCGGGTGAAGAAGCGCGTGGCCGACACCGCCGCCCTGGCGGCGCGCGAGCGGCCCGACGCGGTGGTGCTGATCGACAGCTGGGGCTTCACCATCCGGGTGGCCGAGGCCGTTCGCGCGGCGGCGCCGCAAACACCCCTGATAAAATATGTGGGGCCGCAGGTGTGGGCCTCGCGGCCGGGGCGGGCCAGGACCCTGGCCGGGGCGGTGGATCACCTGCTGGCGCTCTACGCCTTCGACGCGCCGTGGTTCGAGAAGGAGGGGCTGCCGGTCACGGTGGTGGGATCGTCGGCGCTGCATGAGGACATGAGCGCGGGGGACGGGGCGGCGTTCCGGGAAGCGCGGGGAATCGCGCCGAACGCGCCGCTGCTGCTGGTGCTGCCGGGCAGCCGGCCCAGCGAGATCGCGCGCATGACGCCCGTCTATGAGGCGGCGGTGAAGCGGCTGAAGGCCGAGATCGAGGGGCTGGAGGTGGCGGTGATCGCCGCCGGGACCGTGGCGGCGGATGTGGCCGCGCGGGTCGCCGCCTGGCCGTTCCGGGCGCTGCTGGTGGATGAGGCGGAGAAGTACGACGCCATGAAGGCGGCGGACGCGGCGCTGGCCACGTCCGGCACGGTGTCCACCGAACTGGCTCTGGCGGGCGTTCCCATGGTCATCGCCTACAAGGTGGACGGGCTGAGCTACGCCCTGATGAAGCGCATGGTGACGGCGAAACACGTCACCCTGTTCAACGTCGCCGCCGACGAACGCATCGCGCCGGAGTTCATCCAGGGCGAGGCGACGCCGGAGCGGCTGGCCCAGGCCGTGGGCCGCCTTCTGAGCGACCGTGAGGCCGCCGCCGATCAGGCGCACCGTCAGACCGAGGCGCTGGACCTGATGGGGCGCGGCGGGCCGGACCCGTCCGTGCTGGCGGCCGATGCGGTGCTGAGGGTGATCGTGGAGAAGGCGGGAGGGTAGTTTCCCTCTCCCGATGGGAGAGGGCTGCGCGCAGCGGGATGCGTCAGCAGACCGCTTCTTCGGCGCGCAGGGTGAGGGGTTGCAATGGTGGCCTTCTGACCCACCGAAACCCCTCATCCCCCGCGCAAGGACCTTCGCGCTGACGCGCTCCGGTGCGCGGGACCCCCTTCTCCCATCGGGAGAAGGGGTGTGCCTTCGATCAGCCGCGCTGGTCGATCGGGACGTAATCGCGTTCGGTGGGGCCGGTGTAGAGCTGGCGGGGGCGGCCGATCTTTTGCGACGGGTCTGCCATCATTTCCTGCCACTGGGCGATCCAGCCGACGGTGCGGGCTAGGGCGAACAGGACGGTGAACATGTTGGTGGGGAAGCCCATCGCCGACAGGGTAATGCCGGAATAGAAGTCCACGTTCGGGAACAGCTTGCGCTCGGCGAAATAGTCGTCCTTGAGCGCCACGGCCTCCAGTTCCTTGGCGACCTGGAACAGCGGGTCGTTCTCGCGGCCCGTGGCGGCCAGCACTTCGTAGGCCGACTGCTGCATCACCTTGGCGCGCGGATCGTAGTTCTTGTAGACGCGATGGCCGAAGCCCATCAGCTTGTACTTGCGGTCCTTCACCCCGGCGATGAACTCGGGGATTTTGTCGGGTGTGCCGATTTCCTTGAGCATGTTCAGCGCCTCCTCGTTGGCGCCGCCGTGCGAGGGGCCCCAGAGGCAGGCGATGCCCGCAGCGATACAGGCGAACGGATTGGCGCCCGACGAACCGGCCAGGCGGACGGTCGAGGTCGAGGCGTTCTGCTCGTGGTCGGCGTGCAGGATGAAGATGCGGTCCATGGCGCGGACCAGGGCCGGATCGACCTGATAATCCTCGGCCGGGACGGCGAAGCACATGCGCAGGAAGTTCTCGGCGTAGCTCAGCTCGTTGCGCGGCGAGATGAAGGGCTGGCCGATGTGGTACTTGTAGGCCCGCGCCGCGATGGTCGGCATCTTGGCGATCAGGCGAATGGCCGAGATGTTGCGCTGGACCGGATCGGCGATGTCCAGGCTGTCATGATAGAAGGCCGACAGGGCGCCGACGGTGCCGACCATGATCGACATGGGATGGGCGTCGCGGCGGAAGCCCTCGAAGAAGCGGTCGAACTGGCTGTGCAGCATCGTGTGCCGCGTGACGCTCTGTTCAAAGGTCTCGTACTGGGCGGCCGTGGGCAGTTCGCCGTGCAGCAGCAGGTGGCAGACCTCGATGAAGTTCGATTTTTCAGCCAGCTGGTCGATGGGGTAGCCGCGATGCAGCAGCACGCCCGCATCGCCGTCGATGTAGGTCAGGTTGGATTCGCACGACGCGGTCGAGGTGAAGCCGGGGTCATAGGTGAAAGCGCCGGTCGCGCCATAAAGCTTTCGGATATCCACCACGTCCGGCCCGGTGGAGCCGGCCAGCACCGGCAGTTCGACGGATTTGCCGCCGATGGTGATCGTCGCCGCGCCGGCGGGTTTGGCTTGTTCGGTCATATGCACCCCTTGTTTTTTGAACGTCGGCGCGGGGAGGCGCCGGCGCGGGTCCGTTGTTGTCGCGGTTCACTTAAGGCCTGAAAGCGCATCCTCCAAGCGCCCAAGGCTCTCTTGCCGCCCCAAAGCCGACAAAGTTCGGGCCATATCGGGCGAAGCCGAGCCGCCGGTGACGGCGGCGCGCAGGGGCGGGCCGACCTTGCCGAAGCCGGCGCCTTCATCCTCGGCGAAGGCCTTGAGTTCGGCTTCCAGCGCGAAGACATCCCAGCTCTGGAACAGGCGCAGACGCTCCAGAAGGCGCGTCAGACGATCGGCGGCCTCGCCGGACAGCAGGGATTTCGCCTTGTCATCCAGCGCCAGCGGGCGGCGCTTGAGCACGAAGGCGGTCTGGGCGGCCAGGTCGATGACGGTTTTCGCCCGATCCTTGACGAAGGGCATGGCCTGGACCAGCCGCGTCTCGTCGCCCTCGGCCAGGACATGGCCGTCCTTCAGGTGCTGGTCCAGCACCAGCTTGGCCAGGCGTTCGTCTTCGGCCAGACGGATCCAGTGGGCGTTGACGTGGGCCAGCTTGTCGAAATCGAGACGGGACGGCGCCTTGCCGATGCCCGAAAGGTCGAACCAGGCGATCGCCTGCTGGTCGCTGAACAGCTCGTCGTCGCCATGGCTCCAGCCCAGCCGGGCCAGGTAATTGCGCATGGCCTCGGGCAGGTAGCCCATCTCGGCGTATTCGTGGACCGCCTGGGCCCCGTGGCGTTTGCTGAGCTTGGCGCCGTCGGGGCCGTGGATCAGCGGGATGTGGGCGAACACCGGCCGGTTCCAGCCCAGGGCGTCGTAAATCAATGATTGACGAGCGGCGTTGTTCAGGTGGTCGTCGCCCCGGATGACGTGGGTGACGCCCATGTCGTGGTCGTCCGTCACAACGGCCAGATTATAGGTCGGCGCGCCGTCTGACCGCAGCAGCACAAGGTCGTCCAGCGCCGAGGCGTCCCAGCGCACCTGGCCCTGAACCGCGTCGTCCACGATCACGGCGGCGTCGGCGGGACGGCGGAACCGCACGGTGTGGGGCCGGGCCAGGTCGTCCACCGAGGGCTCTCGGTCGCGCCAGGGCGATTCGAAGGGTCGCCCCTCGGCCCGGGCCTGATCGCGCAGGGCGCCGGTTTCCTCGGCGCTGAGGAAATCGCGATAGGCGTGACCGGTTTCGAGCAGCTGATCCACCACTTCACGGTGCCGGTCGGCGCGGGCGTGCTGAAACACGGGCGGTTCGTCGGAGAACAGCTCAAGCCACGCCAGGCCGTCGAAGATCGCCTTGACGGCGGGCTCGGTGGAGCGTTCGCGGTCGGTGTCCTCGACCCGAACCAGGAACCTGCCGGCGTGACGGCGCGCGAACAGCCAGTTGAAGAGCGCTGTTCTCGCACCGCCGATATGCAGATAGCCTGTCGGCGAGGGGGCGAAACGGGTGACGACGGGTGAGGATTCAGTCATGTCCGGGGCGGTGTCTGATGAGGCCGCCCTTATAACGCCGGATACGGCCAAGCCCATACGTGCGCGCATGATTGATGCGGCGAAAGGCGCGCTGAGGGCCCAGCGGGACCGGTGGCGGCTGTGGGCGCCGGTGGCGTTCGGGGCCGGATGCGCGGCCTATTTCGCCCTGCCGGCCGAGCCGTCGTTCTGGCCGTCGGCGGCGGGTGCGGCCCTGACTAGCGGACTCTGGATCCTGGCGCGGCGATGGGGATGGGGGCGGGCCATGACGGTTCCGCTGATGCTGCTGACCTGCCTGGCGCTGGGGCTGGCGGCGTCCAAGGCGCGGACCGAACGGGTCGCGGCGCCCATCGCCCCGGCCATGGCCGAGCCGACCCTGATCGAGGGCTGGGTGGTGGATGTGGACAGCCCCGGCGCGCGCGGATCGCGGGTGGTGCTGGCGCCGGTGCGCATCCGGGGCCTGACGCCGGAGGAGACGCCCGTCCGCCTGCGCGCGACCCTGCGCGGCGCCGCCCCGCCGCCGGGCGCGCCGATCCGGGTGTTCGCCATCCTGAACCCGCCGCCGCCGCCCGCCAGCCCAGGCTCCTACGATTTCGGCCGCAACGCCTTCTTCCAGAGCCTGGGCGGGGTGGCGTTCGCGCTGGGCGAGACGCGCCCGGCCGTGCTGCCCGACCCGCCGGACGGGCTGAAGCGGATGATGTGGCTGAACGGGGTGCGGTTCGATCTGGCCTCGCGCATCGTGGCGCGGCTGGGCGAGCGCACCGGCGGGATCGCGGCGGCCATGACCACGGGGCACGAGGCGTGGCTGGCCGGGGACGACATGGACGCCATGCGCGATTCCGGCCTCTATCACATCCTGTCCATATCCGGCCTGCACATGGCCATCGTGGGGGGCTTCGTGTTCTTCGGCGCGCGGCTGATCGTGGCGGCCTGGCCATGGCTGGCGCTGAGGGTGTCGGGCAAGAAGGCGGCGGCCGTGGCCGGGCTGGTCGCGGTGGGCGCCTATCTGCTGATTTCGGGCGGGCCGCCGCCGGCCGAGCGGGCGGCGGTGACGGCCTCGATCGCCTTTCTCGCCATCCTGCTGGACCGCAGGGCGATCAGCATGAACGCCCTGGCCGCAGCGGCCCTGGTGGTGCTGATCTTCCGGCCGGAATCCATCGTCCAGCCGGGGTTCCAGATGTCGTTCGCGGCTACCGCCGCCCTGGTGGCCCTGGCCGAGAACTGGCCCACGCGCACGCGCGAAATCTCGGCGCCCTGGATCATCGTGACGGCCCAGCGCTTCGGGACCTGGCTGTTCGCCGCCTGCGCCGCCAGCCTGGTGGCGGGCCTGGCGACGGGGCCGTTCGTGATGCAGCATTTCAACCGCACGGCCCTGTACGGACTGCTGGCCAATGTGGCGACCGCGCCGATCTCCAGTTTTCTGATGATGCCCGCCCTGGCGCTGGGCGCGGCGCTGGAGCCGCTGGGGCTGGGCGGGCCGTTCCTGGCGGCGGCGGGCTGGGGCGTGGAGGTGATGCTGGCCATCGGCCACTGGACCGCCGGTCTGCCGGGCGCCGTCGTGACTGTCTCCAGCGCACCTGCGGCGGCCTTGCCGACCGCCTTTCTGGGGCTGCTGTGGCTGTGCCTGTGGAAGGGGCCGGGGCGGTGGCTGGGCCTGCCGTTCGCCTGCGCCGTGCTGATCTGGCCGCGTCCGCCCGCGCCGGATATCTGGATCGGGGACGGGGCGACCACAGCGGCGGTCCGCGAGGGGACGCAGGCCGTGTCGCTGCGGCCCGGCGTGCGGCTGTTTCCCATCGAGCTGTGGTCCAAGCGGCGCGGACTGGCGCTGATTGCGCCGGAGGAAGGCTGGACCGCCACACGGTCGTCGCGTCGTCCGGTCGAGCCGGGGCCGCTGGCCCTGTGGTGGGGTGCGCGCGCGCCGGACGCGGAACGGCTGGGCGACCTGTGCGCCGCCGCCGAGGTGGTGGCCGTGCGCGCGGAGGTCACGTCCCTGCCGGACGCCTGCGCGGGCAGGCTGATCCTGGACGGGGTCGATTTCGCGCGCGGCGGGGCGGTGGAGCTGTGGCGGGCTCCCGACAGCCCGTCAGGATGGCGGGCGTCCTGGACCTATCAGGTGCGGGGTGAGCGGCCGTGGTCGCCGGTTCAGTCCCGGGACTGAACCCCGCGCAGGCTCATGATGGCGGATTCCACCGTGGAGCCGAAGAACACCGCCGCGACCACCACCGCCAGGCCGAAGCTGACGCCGGGAAACAGCGGGGGCAGGGCGGCGGCCAGGATGATGAGGCCGGGATAGATGGCCGCCCACACGGCGGAGCCCATCACCTCGGACTGGATCAGCGGCCCCTTCTTCATCTTCATGAAGCGCGGGGCGAACGGCTGGATGGCCAGGAACGCCACCGTGACCACTGCGGCGGTGGCCACATAGCGCCAGGGCGGGTCGGCCGGGCCGAACATCGTCGCGCTCATGACCAGCAGGGCCAGGGCCAACAGGGTGGTCACCGCCAGAAGGACGTTGGGGTCGATGCGCTTCAAGACTTCACCTTCACATAGGCGCCCGGCGCCGGCTCGACGGGTTTGAGCGGCCCCGATTTCGGATCGCGGGCGGCGCTCCAGCCGCCGGAGCGTTCATGCAGCCAGGCGGCCCAGTGCGGCCACCACGAGCCGGGCCGCTCCTCGGCCGCCGCGCGCCAGTCCTCAAGGGTTTCGGGCAGGTCCGGGTTGATCCAGTGCTGATACTTGTTCGCCGCCGGCGGGTTGACCACCCCGGCGATATGGCCCGAGCCCGCCAGCGTATAGGTCACCGGCCCGCCGAACAGGCGCGCGGAGCGATAGACCGAGTTCATGGGCGCGATGTGGTCCTCGCGGCTGGACTGGAAATAGATCGGGGTCGTGACCGTCGAGAGGTCCACGCGCACGCCGCCGATCTCGAATTCGCCGCGCGCCAGGGCGTTCTGGCCGTACATGCGGCGCAGATAGGCCATGTGCAGGGCCTTGGGCATGCGGGTCTGGTCGGCGTTCCAGAACAGCAGGTCGAAGGACGGCGGATCCTTGCCCATCAGATAGTTGGACACGAAGAACGACCAGATCAGGTCGTTGGCGCGCAGGGCGTTGAAGGTGTCGGCCATGGCGCTGCCCGGCAGGACGCCGCCCGCTTCGTCCATGCGGGCCTCGATCTCCTTCAGCCAGTGTTCGTCGGTGAACAGCAGAAGGTCGCCCGCCTCGGCGAAGTCATGCTGGGCGGCGAAGAAGGTGCAGGCGTTGACCCGCTCGTCCTCCTGGGCCGCCATGTGCGCCAGGGCCGCGCCCATCAGGGTGCCGCCGATACAGTAGCCGACGGTGTTCAGCCGGTCGGTTCCGCACTGCTCCATGACCCTGGAGGTGGCGCGGTAGATTCCCTTCTCCAGATAGTCGTCGAAGCCCCAGGCGGCCTTGTCCACGTCCGGGTTCACCCATGAGCAGACGAAGACGGTGAAGCCCTGCTCGCTGAGCCAGCGGATCATGGAGTTCGCCGGCTGCAGGTCCAGGATGTAGAACTTGTTGATCCAGGGCGGGAAGATCAGCAGGGGGATCGCGCGCTGCTGATCCGTCGCGGCGTCATACTGGATCAGCTCGAACAGCTCGTCGCGCCAGACCACCTGGCCGGGCGATGTGGCCACGTTTTCGCCGACGCGGAACTTGCCGTAGTCGGCCTGGCTGATGGCCAGCTTGCCGCGCCCGCGCTCCAGGTCGGCGGCGAAGTTCTCCATCCCCTTCACCAGGCTCTCGCCGCTGGTCTCGGCCAGGGCCTTGAGGGCGGCGGGGTTGGAGGCGAGGAAATTGGCAGGCGAGAAGGCGTCGGTCAGCAATTTGGTGAAGAACTCGGCCCGGCGCTTGGTCAGCGGGTCCACGTCCTCGACGCTGGAGATCAGGCTGTTCATCCAGTCGGCGGTGGTCAGATAGGACTGGCGCATCACGTCGAACATGGGGTTCTCGGACCAGGCGGGGTCGCGGAACCGCTTGTCTGCGGTCGGGGCGACGGGCGCCTCCTCGCCCGCTGCGCGCCGGGCGGTGTCGGTCCACAGGGTCATGTAGCGCCCGAACAGGTCCGCCTGGGCCTGGAACAGCCGTTCGGGCCGCGCGGCCAGGCTGGTCATCACCGAGGTCATGGCCGGCGCCACATTGAACGGGTCGGGTGACAGGGCGGCGGGCCGGTCCGCCTGGCTCAGCGCCGCCTCGGCCAAAGCGGACTGGGCCGTCATGGCGGCCTTGGCGATGTTCAGCGACAGGGTTTCGATCATTCGCCGCTGATCGGCGCCGATGGCGAAAGGATCGAGGGGATCGGGCGAAGCCGCCGCCGTCGTTTCTTCGGTCGCCGTCGTCGCTTCCTTGGCCGCCCTGGGCTTTGCGGCCGGTCGCGCCTTGCGGGCGGGGCGGGTCGCGGATTTTTTCGGCGGCGTGGCCATGAGGCGTCCCCTGGTGATGTGGCGGCGAGGCGGCCTCGGCCTTCCTCGCCGCCCCATGATGGCATATGACCGACGTCAAGATGAACGCAACGGCCAGGAAAAATCTGAGGCTTGCGGCCGTGGCGGTCGGCGTCGCCGTGCTGAGCGGCTGCGGCGCGTCGTTTTCGGACCGAAGCCCGCCGGATTCGCCGCTGTCGAGCCGGATCCAGGGCCTGGTGGACGCCCATCAGACCTATCCGCGCTGGGCCGACTTTCCCGACGCGCCGACCGATGCGCCCGATTCCGCCTTCATCGCCGGTCAGGTGGACGGCCTGACGCGCACGGGCCAGGACGTCAGCCGGGCCGCCGCCGCCATCGACTGGACCCGCACCGATCCGGAAACCTACGCCGCGAGCGTGCGCCGCCGCGTCGAAGGGGCGCGCATGTCCGTGGGCGTGGCGCGAACGGCGGCCGAGGTGGAGGCCTTCGCCCGGTCGCTGCGCGAGCGTTCGGAAGCGCCGCCGCCCATCGACCCGCGCGCGGATCAGCGCCGGTGAGGCGGTTTCGCGCCTGCGACCGAATCCGGCGATCCTGAGCGTCAGAACTCCGGAACCAAGAACGAGGCGTGATCTCATGGCCGACGGCGGCGTCGCGGCGTCAATCGATTTCCTGGGCGTGTCGCGGTCGCTGTCCGGGCGCGCCTGGCGCCGACGTCCGGCGGACGCGGCGACGACGCGCGCCCACATGCAGGGGCTGGGCCTGAAC
>JAEZCL010000176.1 GCA_023433585.1 Pseudomonadota bacterium | reverse complement strand
GGCCAGCCCCCGCCGGGCCGCCTTCGACGTGCGGCCGGTGGTGATGATCGACAATGCGGCGTCCGAGACCGCCACGGTGATCGAGGTCTCCGGCGCCGACCGGCCGCGCCTGCTGGCCCAGTTGGCCCGCGCCCTGGCCGACCAGGGCCTGTCGATCCGCTCGGCCCACGTGGCCACCTTCGGCGAGCGGGCGGCGGACTCCTTCTATGTGACCACCGAAAAGGGCCGCAAGATCACCGGCGAGAAGCGGCTGGAGGCCATCCGCGCGGCGCTGGAGGCCGTCATGGACCAGGCGCCCGCCCCCAGCCCGCGCGGCCGTCCGCTGATCCGCGCCAGGGCCAGCGCGCGGGACGTCTCCGAACTCGACCGCAAGGCCGCCGTTCCCCGCCGCGCCGAAGCAAGGTAAGCACCTTTTTCCGCTCATCTCCGCGAACGTGGGGATGAGCGGATTTCAGGGCAAAAGGCATGACCGACACTCCCGAAATCCGCGCCTCGGCCGCCACCAACCCGCCCGCGCCGGACCCCACGCAGACGGAGCCGCCGAAGTCGGGCGGGGTCATGCGCTCTTCGGCCATCTTCAGCGGCCTGACCCTGGTCAGCCGCTTCGCCGGGTTCGCCCGGGACATCGCCATCAACGCCGTCCTGGGCGCGTCGGTGGGGCCGGCGGCGGACGCCTACAACACCGCGCTGAGCTTCCCGAACCTGTTTCGGCGCATCTTCGCCGAGGGCGCCTTCGCCGCCGCCTTCGTGCCCGCCTACGCCAAGAAGCTCCGCCTCGATGGGGAGGCGGCCGCCGACAAGGTCGCCACCGACGCCATCGCCGTCATCGCCGTCTCGACCCTGGTGCTGACGATCCTGGCCCAGCTGACCATGCCGTGGCTGATGATGGGCATAAACATCGGCTTCCTGGACGATCCGGGCCGTTACCGGCTGGCGGTGATCCTGACCCAGATCACCATGCCCTACCTGCCGTGCATGGCCATGGCGGCGCTGCTTTCAGGTGTGCTGAACGCGCGCGGGCGCTTCATCGTCTCCGGCGCCTATCCGATCCTGTTGAACCTCATCATGCTGACCGCCGTGCTGACCGCGCGGGGCGGACCAGAGGCGGCCGCCTACGCCGCGTCCTGGGCGGTTCTGGTCTCGGGCGTGGCCCAGGCGGGACTGTGCTTCTGGGCGGTGAGGAAGGCCGGGGCGAACATCCGCTTCCGTATGCCGCGTCTGTCGCCCGAGGTGAAGGCCATCATCATCACCGCCATCCCGGCAGTGATCGGCAACTCGGCCACCCAGATCAACGTCTTCATCTCGGGCAACCTGGCCTCGTTCGTGGAGGGGGGACGCAGCTGGCTGGCCACGGCGGACCGGCTTTACCAGCTGCCCCTTGGCCTGGTGGGCGTGGCCATCGGCATCGCGCTTCTGCCCAAGCTGTCATCCGCAGTGGCCACCGGCGACCGGGCCCAGCAGCAGGCGTCCATGGACGAGGCGCTGGTGCTGGCCATGGCCCTGACCCTGCCGGCCGCCGCCGCCATCCTGGCCATGCCCTATTTCCTGATCGACGGCCTGTTCACCCGCGGGGCCTTTCTTCAGGTCGATGCGATCAACACCGCGCGCATCCTGTTCCACTTCGGCTGGGGCGTGCCCGCCTTCATCCTGATCCGCATCCTGGCCCCGGCCTTCTTCGCCCGCCAGGACACCAAAAGCCCCATGAAATACGCCCTGGTCGCCGTGGCGGTGAACGCGGTGCTGGCGGTCAGCCTGTTTCTGATGGGCTCCGGCGTGCCGGGGATCGCCGCGGCCACCAGCGCGGCGGCCTGGATCAATGCGGGCCTTCTGGCGGCGACCCTGTGGCGCCGGGACCATTATCGCCCGGCGGCCACCGCCTGGCGGCGCATGGCCCGCATATTGATCGCCAGCGCGGTCATGGGCGGGCTGCTTCTGGTCGCGGTCTGGGCGCGGCCGATGATCCAGGCGCCCATCGACGACCTGTTCGGGCGAGGCGGCAAGGAGATCGTCCTGATCGGCGTGACCGGCGTCGGCGGGCTGGCCTATCTGGTGCTGCTGTTCGTCACCCGCGCGGTGACTGTGGGCGAGATCAGGGGCCTGATCCGCAGGGAAGGCCGTTCAACATGATCGTCAAACGATTAGGAGCCAGCCTTTTCATTCTCTACGGATATGCGACCCTCACCGCATGCGCACCACCTCGTCCAAGCATCCTTGAGCATATCTGCGCGACGGATGAGGAAGCTTGCGCCCACTGGGCCCAGCGCCTTGAGCAACTTCAATGGATCGAGACGGCGGATCCTGTCCGTGATGCTCGTGAGGCTATCACGCTTGGAAGCCCGCCCATTGTCGCCCTCTACGGCTATGCGACCTACACGCCGGGCGCGGACCATGTCGTTGAGGGCGGCGATTGCCGGTTCAGGCTCCTGGAGGGGACGGGTGATTATCACATCCCCGAAACGCTGCGGCTTCAGGAGATCGCCGAGCGATATGCTCAAACCTATAATGCGTTGGTGCTGCCGCACTCCGGCTGCGTGTCGCCCGAGGACCGCGCTTCGTCATAGGCATATGACTTGCGGCTGCCGTTCGGCTGGGGGTATTGCCACGCCATGTCCGACGCTGAACCTATCGCCTACACCGGCCCGCGCCGCATCCTGTCCGGCATCCAGGCTTCCGGCGCCCTGCACCTGGGCAACTATCTGGGGGCGCTGAAGCGTTTCACCGCGCTTCAGGACACGGGCGCGCCCTGTTTCCTGTTCGTGGCCGACATGCACGCTATCACCGTGTGGCAGGACCCGGCCAAGCTGACGGCCCAGACGCGCGAGATCGCCGCCGCCTACATGGCCTCGGGCCTGGATCCGGCGCGCTCGGTGATCTTCCCCCAGTCGGCGGTGCGCGCCCACGCCGAGCTGGCCTGGGTGTTCAACTGCGTCGCCCGCCTCGGCTGGCTGGACCGCATGACCCAGTTCAAGGAAAAATCGGGCAAGCACAAGGAGCGGGCCAGCGTCGGTCTCTACACCTATCCAGTGCTCCAGGCCGCCGACATCCTGCTTTACAAGGCCACCGAGGTGCCCGTGGGCGAGGACCAGAAACAGCACCTTGAGCTGACCCGCGACATCGCCGCCAAGTTCAACACCGATTTCGGCGTCCCCGGCTTTTTCCCCCTGCCCGAGCCGCTGATCCAGGGCCCGGCCACCCGCGTCATGTCCCTGCGCGACGGCGCGGCCAAGATGTCCAAGTCCGACCCCTCGGACCAGAGCCGTATCAATCTGACCGACGACGCGGACGCCATCGCCGCCAAGATCAGGAAGTCCAAGACCGACATGGGCGTCATGCCCAAGCCCGGCGAGGCGCTGGACGACCGGCCCGAGGTGAAGAACCTCATCGCCATCTACGCCGCCCTGTCGGACCAGCCGCGCGACCAGGTGATCGCCGAGTTCGCCGGCCAGGGCTTCGGCGCCTTCAAGCCGAAGCTGGCGGAACTGGCGGTGTCGTCGCTGGCCCCTGTCACCGCCGAGATGCGCCGCCTGATGGACGACCCGGCCGAGATCGACCGCGCCCTGAAGTCCGGCGCCGAACGCGCCGCCGAGATCGCCGATCCGGTGGTCGACGAGGTCAAGCGCATCGTGGGCTTCTGGCGGGGGTAAAGGCCCCTCTCCCGATGGAGAGGGCTGCGCGCACGGATGCGCGAGCATCCGTGTCTCCTCCTCATCGCAGATGGGGAGGGG
>JAEZCL010000117.1 GCA_023433585.1 Pseudomonadota bacterium | reverse complement strand
CATCCAGATGGGGCCGACGATCACTGAGGGCCTGGGCGCCGGCGCCCACCCCGAAGTGGGCATGAACGCCGCCGAGGAGTCCGTGGACGAAATCCACGAGCCCCTGGAAGGCGCCCACATGGTGTTCATCACCTGCGGCATGGGCGGCGGCACCGGCACGGGCGCGGCGCCCGTGATCGCCAAGTGCGCGCGCGATCGCGGCATCCTGACCGTCGGCGTCGTGACCAAGCCCTTCAGCTTCGAGGGCCGTCACCGCCTGCGCCTGGCCGAAGCCGGCATCGCCGAACTGCAGCGCTACGTCGACACCCTGATCGTCATTCCGAACCAGAACCTGTTCCGGGTGGCCAACGAGAAGACCACCTTCGCCGACGCCTTCGCCATGGCCGACCAGGTGCTGCACTCGGGCGTGCGCTCCATCACCGATCTGATGATCCTGCCGGGCCTCATCAACCTCGACTTCGCCGACGTGCGCGCGGTCATGTCCGAGATGGGCAAGGCCATGATGGGCACCGGCGAGGCCTCGGGCGAGGATCGCGCCCTGGTCGCCGCCCAGAACGCCATCGCCAATCCCCTGCTGGACGAGACTTCGCTCAAGGGCGCCAAGGCCGTGCTGGTCAACATCACCGGCGGCATGGACATGACCCTGATGGAGGTGGACGAGGCCGCCAACGCCATCGGCGCGGAAGTGGACATCGACGCCAACTTCATCTTCGGCGCCGCCTTCGATCCGGCGCTGGAGGGCAAGCTGCGCGTGTCGGTGGTCGCCACCGGCATGGACGAGGAGGCGACCCAGGCCATCGAGCCGGTTCAGCCGCGTTCGGCCGAACCGACCCGCGCCCCCGCCATGCCCCAGGCCGCGTCCAGCTACGCCGCCGCCACGCGGCATGAACCCCTGGCGCGCGAGCCCCAGTCGCGTGAACCCCAATCGCGTGACCCCTTGGCGCGAGAGCCGATGGGCCGCGAGGCGCCCGCCGCGCGCGACATGACCGTGCCGACCTATCCGCGCGAACCGGTCCAGCCGGCCGCCTCGGCCAGGCCGCCCGAGCCCGCCGACGACCCCGTCATCCGTCCGGCCCAGCCTGCCCCGGCGCCCGAGTCCGAGCGCGTCATCGGCCGCATCGTCGATCCGTCGGTCGATGAGGATGCGGGTGTGGAAGAGCAGGGCGATCTCTATTTCGACCGCGCGCCCGAACCCGCGCCGCGCCAGGCCGTGCGTCAGCCCGCGCCGGACGACGGCCTGTTCGAGGACCGCGAGCCCAAGCGGGGCTGGAGCCTGTTCGGAAAGGGGCGTCGCTCGCCCACCAGCCAGAGCTATTCGCCCGATCCGGCCGCCCAGGCGCCCGCCCAGCAGATGCGCGCCACCCATCAGGCCCAACCGATGGATGAGCTGGAACAGCCCCAGGACGACGACGATCTGCAGATCCCGGCCTTCCTGCGCCGCCTGGCGAACTGAATCGTAACCATCGCGGACCCTTGCGGCGCAAGGGCTCTGCGGTGGATCGAAACAATCCGAAACCCGGTTTTCATTTACCCTGTGCGGCCCCGTCATTACCTGCGTGACGGGGCGTAGTCCGTCTTGTGACGGAAGCATTACGGATTTTCAGGTTTGTTTGGACGCGACGATCATCACGAACGCACGCTGATCGCGCCCGCCATCTGCGCGGGGGTGGGCGTCCATTCGGGCGAGCGTGTGCGCCTGGTCATTCGGTCCGCGCCCGTCGGCACGGGCGTCGTCTTCGTGCGCACCGACGTCACCGACCGTGACAACCGCATCCCGGTTTCGGGCGAGGCGGTGGTCGAGGCGCGCCTGAACACCATGATCGAGAACGCCGACGGCGTGCGCCTGTCCACCATCGAGCACCTGATGGCGGCCTTCGCGGCGCTTGGCGTCTCCAACGTGGTGGTCGAGGTCAACGGGCCGGAACTGCCGATCATGGACGGTTCGGCCCTGCCGTTCGTCCAGCTTCTGGACCGCGCCGGTTTCCGCCGCCAGGAAGCGCCCGTTCGCTACATCGAAATCCTCGAGCCCGTCGTGGTGGAGGACGGCGACAAGCGCGCCGCCCTGGTCCCCTGCGAGCGCTACGAGATGCGCTTCGAGATCGATTTCGACTCCGCCGTCATCGGCAATCAGGTGGTGGACTTCGTGGTCGACGAGCCCACCTTCCGCGATCAGATCATGGCCGCGCGCACCTTCGGCTTCGCCCATGAGGTGGAGGCCCTGCGCCGCGCCGGTCTGGCTCGCGGCGGCAGCCTGGAAAACGCCGTGGTCATCGACGGCGACACCATCCTGAACCCCGGCGGCCTGCGGATGGAGTGTGAGTTCGTCAAGCACAAGGCCCTGGACGCCATCGGCGACCTCTATGTGCTGGGCGCGCCCCTGCTGGGCCGCTACGAGGGGGTCAAGGCGGGCCACGCCCTCAACAACCAGTTGGTCCGCGCCCTTCTGGCCGCGCCCCATGCCTGGCGCGAGGTCACCCGCGTCCCGGAGCTGGCCCAGGCGGGCTGATCGGAAGATGGGGCGCGCCCCATTGACCCCCCGCATGTCCGCGCCCTAAGCCCACCTCATGCTGCACAATATCGAAGCCCTGTCGCGTGAGGCCCGGTCCTGGCCGTTCGAGCAAGCCCGCAACCTGCTGGCCCATCTGCTCAAACACCGCCTGGACATGGATGCGGAGCGCGACCTGGCCGCGACGCTGATCGGCAAGAACAAGGCGGACGAGGCCCTGGCCGCGCTGCCCGCCCTGGCGCGCCCTGTGATCTTCGAGACCGGCTACGGCCCCTCCGGCCTGCCGCACATGGGCACCTTCGGCGAGGTGGCCCGCACCACCATGGTGCGCAACGCCTTTCGCGCCCTGACCGGGGATCATTGGGCCACGCGCCTGATCGCGTTCAGCGACGACATGGACGGCCTTCGCAAGGTGCCCGAGGGTGTGCCGAACCCGGAAATGCTGACCGAGGACCTGCACAAGCCCCTGACCCAGGTGCGCGATCCGTTCGGAACACACGACAGCTTCGGCGCCCACAACAACGCCCGCCTGCGCGCGTTTCTGGACGGCTTCGGCTTCGACTATGAGTTCATGTCCTCGACCGAGGCCTACGGGTCCGGTCGGTTCGACGAGACCCTGCTGATCCTGCTGGAGCGCTTCGAGGCGGTTCAGGCGATCATGCTGCCGACGCTCGGTCCGGATCGCCGCGCCACCTATTCGCCGTTCCTGCCCATCAGCCCGGTCACCGGCCATGTGCTGCAGGTCCCGACGCTTGAGCGGAACCTGTCGAAGGGAACCATCGTCTTCGACGACCCGGCGGGCGGCCGCACCGAGGTCCCCGTCACCGGCGGCCATGTGAAGCTGCAGTGGAAGCCGGACTGGGCCATGCGCTGGACCGCGCTGGGCGTCGACTACGAGATGAGCGGCAAGGACCTGATCGACTCGGTCAAGGTGTCGTCAAAGGTCGCCCGCGCCCTGGGCGGTGTCCCGCCCGAGGGCTTCAACTACGAGCTGTTCCTGGACAAGGACGGTCAGAAAATCTCAAAGTCCAGGGGCAACGGCCTGAGCATGGACGAGTGGCTGCGCTACGGCACGCCCGAGAGCCTCAGCTTCTACATGTTCCAGTCGCCCAAGTCGGCCAAGAAGCTGCATTTCGACGTCATCCCGCGCGCCATCGACGACTATCTGCAGTCGATCACCGCCTTCCCGGACCAGGAGCCGCCCAAACAGGTCGACAATCCGGTCTGGCACATCCACGCGGGCGCGCCGCCGAAGGACGCCAGCCCGGCCTCCTTCTCGCTGCTGCTGAACCTGGTCGGGGTGGCCAATGCCTCGGACAAGGCGGGCCTGTGGGCCTATTTCGCCCGCTATCTGCCCGATGCGACGCCCGAGACCGAGCCCGTGCTGGACCGCCTGATGGGCCACGCGCTGAACTATTACGAGGACTTCGTGAAGCCCACGAAGGCCTTCCGCGCCCCGAGCGAGCAGGAGGCCGCCGCCTTCCTGGACCTGGCGAACCGCCTGCGCGCGCTGCCCGCCGACACCACCGACGGCGAGGTGATTCAGGATGAGATCTATGCGGTGGGCAAGGAGCACGATTTCCAGCCCCTGCGCGCCTGGTTCGCCGCCCTCTACGAAGTCCTCCTGGGTCAGTCCCAGGGCCCCCGCTTCGGCTCCTTCGCCGCCATCTACGGCCTGGACCGCACCATCGCCCTGCTCGAACAGGGCGCGCGGGGCGAGTTGGCGCGGTAATTCCCTTCTCCCTTTGCGGGAGAAGGTGGCCTGCGAAGCAGGTCGGATGAGGGGTATGGTTCAGCTTCGCGGATCGCGGATAATTACTGAACCGCTTCACCCCTCACCCTGCGCGCGAAGGAGCAGTCTGCTTCGCATCCCGCTGCACGCAGCCCTCTCCCATCGGGAGAGGGATTACTGACTCACCCAGAGAATCCGCGCCATCCAGTCGATGTCCTTGCGGTTCAGCCGGCGTGGCTCGGTGGTCGGCGGTTTCCTGGAAGACAAGAAGCACCCCGTGCGTTAATCCTGACATTCAGTGGATCAAGCGTTTCCAAATCGTGGGACGGCGTGATGGCGGATATCTTTGTCGGAATAGGCGTGGTGTTCGCTATTCTTTATTTTATTCTTTGTTCTTATATTTCTGCAGTTTCGAGGTATTTTATTGACGATGGAAGTCGTCGGCTGAATGCTGTTCAGTTTCCAGCCTCTGCCAGGTTTCCCATAGATCTTTTCTGTGTCGACATCAGTGGCGCAAGGACGGTGTTCGTCGTCGCCGTTTGGGGCTGTCGCATCGCTCTCGTAGGGCTGTTGACGAGTGTGATTTTGGTTTTTGTTCTCGGGTTCCTGTAACTTCCTCCCGTCGTTCCGATGGGGAGAGGAGGGGCCTACTGACTCACCCAGAGAATCCGCGCCATCCAGTCGATGTCCTTGCGGTTCATCAGGCGCGGCGGGTGGGCCGGGTTGATGGAGCTGAATTCCACCTTTGTGGCGGTCAGGCGGGTGATTTCCTTGGCCATCACCTCGCCGCCGGTGGTGCGCGCCACCGCTCGGTCGCCCTTGCGCACATCGGTCACGGCCCGATCCACGATCACCACGTCGCCCGCGCGGTACAGCGGCAGCATGGAATCCCCGCTGATCCTCAGGCTGAACAGGGTGTCGCGCGCGGCGGGCAGGCGGGTGCGGTCCCATCCCTGGCCCGTCGGATAGCCGGCGTCGTCGAAGAACCCCTCCGCGCCCGCCTGGGCCAGGCCCAGCAGGGGCACGCTGTCGGCCGAGGCGGCGTCCCGCGCCAGCCGCGCGAAGTCCCCCAGGCTGACGCCCGCCACGGTCAGGGCTCGTGTCAGACTTTCGGTGGAGGGCCAGCGCGGCCGGGGCGGCTCGCCCGGGCCGAAGCGTTTGGAGCGGTTGAAGCTGGTGGGATCCAGCCCGGCCGCCCGCGCCAGCCCGGACGCCGACAGGCCCTGCCGCGCCGCCAGGACGTCGATGCCTTTCCAGAGTTGTGTGTGCGTCAGGGCCAGGAGGCGTCTCCGATTCGCCGCCTTTCTAGCACGAAATAGGAATAATATCCTAATTATGCACTTTACATACCGGGGCCGTTTGGTATGGTGTCGCTATGGCAAAGGCAGCAACACTTTCCGACCCGATCTTCCATGACGAGGACGCCGCTCGCGCGCACTTTGAGTCGCTGCGCTGGCCGGACGGTCCCGTGTGCCCTCATTGCGGCACCGTGGACGAAGCGACCGCACTCAAGGGCAAGAGCCACCGCAAGGGGCTCTACAAGTGCCGTGCGTGCGCCCAGCCGTTCACCGCGACCATCGGGACGGTCTATGAGGACTCCAAGGTTCCCCTGAACAAGTGGCTGCTGGCCACGCACCTGATGTGTTCCAGCAAGAAGGGCATCAGCGCCGCCCAGCTGCAACGCGAACTGGCCCTCGGCTCCTACCGCACCGCATGGTTCATGGCGCACCGCATCCGCGAGGCCATGATCGACGTGGACAACACCCCGCTTGGCGGCGAGGGCAAGGTCGTTGAGGCGGATGAGACCTACTACGGCAAGCCCGCGATCAGCCCCACGCTCCGCACCGATGGAACGCCCTTCCTCAAGGGCGGGGCCAAGCGCCGCAACAGCCGCCCCGTGGTCGCTCTGGTTGAGCGCGGCGGGCGCGCAAAGGTCTTCCACGTCGCGGTTGCCGACAAGGCCACCGTCTCAAAGATCGTGCGCGAGAACGTGCACCCCGCCTCGCGTCTGCATACCGACGAAAGCCGCCTCTACATCGGGTCCGCCGACGTGTTCGCCAGCCACGAAACCGTCCGTCACTCGACCGGCGAATACGCCCGTGGCGACGTGAACACGAACAGCGCCGAAGGCTTCTTCGGCGTGTTCAAGAAGGGCATGCGCGGCGTCTATCAGCACTGCTCCGAAAAGCACCTGAACCGCTACGTCACCGAGTTTGGCTTCCGTCACAACACCCGCGCCAACCTCGGCTTCAATGACCGCCAGCGCGCCGATCTGGCCGTCCTCGGGACGGTCGGCAAGCGCCTCACCTATCGGCGGACTGACGAAGCCTACGTTTAGGTTTCAGGCGGGCCGTCTCGCTCGTCTGCGGAAGAAGGGCCGGAAGCCTTCTTAGGGCGCGGCTTCTTTGACCGAGGTTCGGGCTTGGGCCTAGGCTGCGGCGGGGTGGCAAGCATGCGCTTGATCACCTCGTCGCGGCGCTCCTCCACAGCGTCGGAAGGGGGCTTGCTCATGGTTGAACCTCACCTGTCATTCCGCGATGCGGCCCTTAAGATCATATGGGCCGGCGAACTGCGCAGACAGCTGCACGCTAGGTTCGCAGCCTTCGCGGACACGAAGCCTTACGAAGTCACCCTCGAACACAAGCCGGATGAAGGGGGCTATGCGTTCGGGGCAAAAATCACCCAGCCCCTTCCCTATGAGATTCCCTGCCTTATCGGGGACGTCTGCCACAACCTCCGGGCCAGCCTCGACTTCTGCTTTATGGGGCTCAAACGTTCGCTCGACCCAGAGTCTAAGCGCACGGGCAATGTCCCGTTCGGCACCAATCGGAAAGACTGTAAAGGAACCGTCCGAAAGGTTTTTGAACCGATAGCCTCCGCGCCAGTCGTTGATGCGCTCACGGAACTGTTCTGTGACACGATAAAAACGCACCAGGACTTCCCGGCCGGGGGGAACTGGCTGTTGTATGCCCTCAACGACCTGAGCAACTGGCAAAAGCACAACATGCTCATCGCCACACCCTGCGTCACCAAGCTGGCGCAGGATGCTACCCTCATATCCGATGACGGTAGCCGCGCTACCTGCGGCGGGGCGAAGATAGGCAGCAATGCAATATTCTTGTCCGGCAATGTCAGCCTGCACCAGAGCGGCGACCCGACCATTGAAATAGTCATCGAGGGTGAACATCTCGCCCGGCGCAGGGATGCGCTCCCACTGTTGGCCGATTTTGAGCAAGCGACCATTGAGGCGCTCAAGGCGTTCTGCGAGGCATTCCCCAGCGCCGACAACCCCAAGTTCGTCTAAGGCGGGGCGGCTCTCGACCTGAAGGGTTCCATCGGCGGGCATTCAGGAATTATGCCGAATCGGAAGCTGGAAACCTAGTATGTAAAGTGCATAATTAGGAATAATATCCTCTATTCCAGTCCCGCCGCGCGCCGTTCCTGCCACACCCAGAAGGTGCCGATCGCAAGGCACGCCAGAACGCCGTAGGTGCCCAGGTTGACGACGGTGAAATAGGACCAGGCGGGTGGGCGCACATCCAACCAGGGAATGATGAGGCCCATCAGCACCAGAAGCTGGAAACCGGACGCCCATACGGGCCAACTCCGTCCAGATTTCCAGCTCAGGCCGACGAGAACCACCAGAATGATGCAGTCGAGGGCGAAGATCGCCGGCTGCCAGGCATACAGGCCGCTACCGCTCTGGATCAGCATGGAGGCCAGCCAGGCCACCAGATAGGTTCCCGCACCGATACGTTCGGGTTCTTCACCCTTCAGGAGCGCAAAGCCCAAAACCGCGACCACGATGATCGCGCCGATTTGCGTATAGAGGGTGTCGAACATGGAATCGCCCCCAAACCACGGGTTCGGGGGCGATCATGCGATGTTTTGTCCTCAACCGATACGGTCGAGATCGAATCTTACGGCGAATTAAGCCACGCGCAGGTTCGGCGCGGCCGGACGGCCGGGCACTTCGATCGGACGGGTCATGTCGTCCGGCTTGTCCAGCGGACCGGTGGCGTACACGCCCCAGCCCAGACGGCGGTGATCCTTGGCCAGTTCATGGTGGGCCGCGATGATGGCGTTGCGGGCCTCGGCGAGGGCGGCGACCGCCTCCATGGCCTTGGCTTGCGCGCCGGCGCCGGCGACGGCCGAAATGCTGAGGGGTTCGCGGCAGGCGATCATCGCTTGAACGAACACGCCGGTCTGGGCGATGGCGGAGTCCAGCGCCTTTTCGGTGGCGTACAGCTCATCGGCCACACCCTTGATGATCTCGGTCTTTTCCAACGACTTAGCCCTCCATTTACAGTATGGTTAGCGATCTCTTAACATGATCGCGCCGCCATGGATAGGGCGTTTACACTTCATTCACCACGTTTGGAGGGACGCCCATCGTTCCGTCCTTGGGCGGGCGGTCTTCGGGCTTGTCCATGGGGAGTGGTGACGACGACCCGCAGGCCCCGCCGCCTCGACGCATGAAGGCGACGGTTCAGATCGTCCGATGATTTCACGATTCATGGCCGCTCCCCGGTGAGTGGAGGAGGGGCGGACGCGCCCGGATTGCAGGGATCAGCGCAGGACGGCGTCAGTCATCCAGCAGAAAATGCGCGGTCAGGGCGGCGATGGGCTGTCGGCGCTCTTCCTGCCAGGCTTCGGCGGTGACGTTGGCCACGCGCCGCCCCGCCTTGGTGACATGGGCGCGGGCGAAGGTGTCCACCGGCTTGCCCGAGCGCAGATAGGCGACGCTGACATTGATGGGGCGCGGCAGGCGGGCGCGGGGGTGAAGCAGGGCCAGCTGGGCCGTGGCCGCCAGCTCCAGCAGGGCGGCGGTGGATCCCCCGTGCAGGGCCGGCAGCACGGGATTGCCGATCAGATGGGGCGAGAAGGGCATGACCAGGGTCAGTTCGTCGCCCGACACCAGGGACTTCAGGCCCAGGAACCGGGCGTAGGGCACGCTGTCCAGCTGGAAGACGGCGGATTCGCTCATGATCGCGCCCCGGATCGCGCCTTGGCCCGCGTCCCGTCCGGCTTGAGGTTTGCGCCCGCGCCCCGCTCACCGTCCGAATTGATGATGTAGGCCCCCTGGGCGGCGGCCACCGGATCGTCCGGATCCTGTTCGAAAGCCCAGGCCCGCACGAAGCCGATGGAGTGGGTCAGGCGAAAGCAGCGCGCGCGCGCCAGCAGGTCGCGCCCCGGTTCGGCCGCGCGCATATAGTCCACGCGCAGGTCCAGGGTGGCGATCGGCCGGAACTCGCCCAGCGCGACCCACACCGCCAGGCCGCCCACGTGGTCCAGCATGGCGGTGACCAGGCCTCCGGCCAGCACTCCGGTGTCCGGGTCGCCCACCAGGTCGGCGCGATAGGGCGCGCGCAGGATCACCGCCTCGCCGTCGAGCGCCTCGAATTGAAAACCCAGGGCATGGGTGTGGGCCGCGCCGGCGGCCAGTTGGGGCAACAGCGACTCGATTTTGACGACCATGGGCTGTTCATAGCAGGGCGCGCGTCCGGCGAAAGCCGGCGACGATCACCCCGCCCGGCGCGCCGAGACGGCTTCGACGGCCTCGGCCTCGGTCAGGGCGGCGTTCATGGCCATGCGCAGCCGTTCGGGTTTGATGGGCTTCTCGACCACCGAGGCCATGCCGCAGGCCACGTATTTCTTGGCGTCGTCCGGGTCGGCGTTGGCGGTCAGCGCCACGATCGGGATGCGCGCCACCGGGCCGTCCAGGGCGCGGATGGCCTGGGTTGCGGCGACCCCGTCCATGCGCGGCATCTTGATGTCCATCAGGATCAGGTCGAACCGGGTGGCCTGGACCGCCTCCAGCGCCTCCTGGCCGTCCTCGGCGGTTTCCGAGGTGCAGCCGAACATTTCGCACAGGGCCTGGGCCACCACGCGGTTGGTGGCGTTGTCGTCGACGATCAGCACATGCGGCTGGGCCTGCAGCGCCAGGCCGTCGATCTCGGACACATTGGAGTCCACCTCGGCCTCGATCACCGCCTGGGGGCCGCACAGGTCAAAGGCGAAGGTCACGCCCTTGCCCTGATTCCGCTCGGCCCAGATGGCCCCGCCCATGCCGTGCACGATGTGGCGACAGATGGACAGGCCCAGGCTGACGCCGCCGGTTGCGGCGTCCTGTTCGGCCGGGCTCAGGAAGGTGGCGAACAGATCGTCCTCGGCCACGCCCGCCAGGGCCGAACCGCTGTCGCGCACCCGCGCCTCGATGATGACCGATCCGCTTGAGGCCCGGGCCTTCAGGCCGGCCTCAACCAGGCCGCCGCGCGAGAATTTCAGGGCGTTGCCGATCAGGTTGTCGAACACCTGCTTCAGCCGCCGTCCGTCGATGTCGGCGGCCAGTTCGGTGTCGCCGTCATAGCCCACCATCAGGCGCACTCCCTGGTTCAGGGCGCGCGGCTCCCATTCCGCCTGCAGGGCGTCCATGATGCCGCGCAGGACCGTGGCCTCGGGCTCGATGGCCAGTTCGCCGGCCTCGGCGCGGCTCAGATCCATCGCCTCCTGCAGGATGCGCAGCAGGGTTTCGGACGAATCCACGATGGTCTGCACATGGGCCTGGGCGTTGGCGCCCAGCGGCTGGCGCTGCAGCAGCTCGCCCACCGCCAGCACGCCGTTCAGCGGCGTGCGCAGGTCGTGGCTGAGCGCGTTCAGGAAGTCGCAGCGGCCGCGCGCCACGGCCAGCGCCTGTTCTTCGGCGGCGGCCCGGACCTTCTCGCGCTCGGCCAGGGTGCGGATCTCGTGATCCTTGCCCTCGCTGGCGGCGCGCAGCAGGCCCACGGCCGTGCCCACGCCCCAGTAGGCGCCGTCGCGCGTGATGATAAAGCCGCGCAGCAGGGCGCCGGGACCGCTGTTCAGGATGGGGCCGGCGAAGGCGTCGATCAGGGCGCTTCCGTCCACCACCGCGGGCTCGGTGTCCATGACCGCGTCCACCGTGCGGTGGGCGTAGCGGGCGTGACCATGGTCATCCGCGAATTTCAGCAGGAAGGCGTCCCGTTCGATGAGGCCGACCGGGCGGCCGTCCTCCACGACTGGAATGACCAGCGTGTCCGGATTGGACTGGAACCGCTCATACACCTCGCGGCCGAGGGTGGAGGGGCCCGCGGGAACGACCCGCTCGGCGATGGACTCGATCGTCGGCATACGGCCGCGACTCCCTGGTTACCCACAGACTGTGCATCATCAGGGTTTGCGGAAGCGTTAAGCTGAAGAATCAGGATTAAAATCCTTGAAAATCAGTCCTGTGATCCGGATACGCTCTCCTGGATCCAGGCCAGGAAGGCGTCGTTCGACCCCTGCTTGGCCACCGGCATCATCACCACGCAGGCCGTGTCGTAGGGATGCAGCGCCACGATCCGGTCCTTCAGACGCGCGGCGCCCTGCGCCGTGGTCTTGAATAGGGCCGGAACCTCGACCGCCTCCTCGAGCGCGCCTTCCCACCGATAGATCGACTGCAGCGGCGCCAGGATGTTGACGCAGGCGCACAGCCGCTCCTGAACCAGCAGGCGGCCCGCCGCCGCCGCGCTTTCCGCGTCGGGCCATGTGGTGTAAAGCACCGCCACTTCGTCAGTCACCTTTGAACTCCCTGGACATGCGCGCGGCCTTTGGGCCGACCGCAGATTCGTCATGAGCGCTTCGTCGATCAACCCCTCGTCCTCGGCCCTGGTCCTGTTCTCGGGCGGACAGGACAGCGCCACCTGCCTGGCCTGGGCGCTGGGCCGTTTCGCGCGCGTCGAGACGGTGGGCTTCGACTATGGCCAACGTCACGCGGTCGAGATGGATGCACGGCTGAGGGTGCGCGACGGCATGGCCCGCGTCCTGCCCGCCCTGGCCGACCGGCTGGGGCCGGACCACGTGGTGGACATCACCGGCTTCGGCCGCATCGCCGACACCGCCATGACCAGCGACAGGGCCATCGAGGTGGACGCGCGCGGCCTGCCCAACACCTTCGTGCCGGGGCGCAACCTGGTGTTCCTGACCTGCGCCGCCGCCCTGGCCGACCGGCGCGGGCTGCAGGTGCTGGTGGGCGGCATGTGCGAGACGGACTATTCCGGCTATCCGGATTGCCGCCGCGACACGATCGACGCCATGCAGTCCGCCCTGTCGCTGGGTCTGGACAGGCCGGTCCCCATCGAAACGCCGCTGATGCGCCTGACCAAGGCCGCGACCTGGGCTCTGGCGCATGAACTGGGCGGCGACGCCCTGGTCGCGCTGATCGTGGAGGACAGCCACACCTGTTACCGGGGCGACCGCGATCATCGCCACGCCTGGGGCTACGGCTGCGGAGCATGCCCGGCCTGCGAACTGCGCGCGGCGGGTCATGAGCGATGGATCGCGGGCCGATGACCTACACCGTCAAGGAGATCTTTCTGACCGTTCAGGGCGAGGGCGGCCAGGCCGGGCGCCCGGCGGTGTTCCTGCGCTTTTCCGGCTGCAATCTGTGGAGCGGCCGCGAGCAGGATCGGGCGACGGCCGTATGCACCTTCTGCGACACCGATTTCGTCGGCGTGGGGCCGGATGGCGGCAAATTCACGACGCCGGACGCTCTGGCCGATCGGGTCGCGTCCCTGTGGCGGGGCGGGCAGGGCGGCCCGCGTCTGGTGGTCTGCACCGGCGGCGAGCCGCTGCTGCAGCTGGACCCGCCCCTGATCGCGGCGCTGCATGATCGCGGTTTCCAGATCGCGGTGGAGACCAACGGAACCCTAGCCGCGCCGGACGGAATCGACTGGATCTGCGTCAGTCCCAAGGCCGACGCGGCCGTCGTCCAGACCACGGGCCAGGAGCTGAAGCTGGTCTATCCCCAGGAAAACGCCTTGCCTGACCGTTTCGAACACCTGCCGTTCGAGCGCTTCTGGCTTCAGCCCATGGACGGCCCCGACCTCGCCGCCAACACGGCGGCGGCCATGGATTACTGCCTGCGAAACCCCAGATGGCGCCTCAGCGTCCAGACCCACAAATACATCGGCGTGCGTTGAACCCTGTCATGACCCAGCCTGTCTTTGAAATCACCAAGGCCGCGACCTTCGACGCCGCGCACCATTTTCCCAACGAGCCGGAGGGCAGCCCCTATCGCCGCATCCACGGCCATTCGTTCCAGGTCGAGGTTTCGCTGCGCTCGGACCGGCTGGACGCCAACGGCTGGGTGGCCGACCTGAACGCTCTGGACGCCGCGCTCAAGGCCGCCGCCGCCGAACTGGACCACGGCATGCTGAACGCGCACGAAGGGCTGGAAATTCCATCCCTCGAACACCTGTGCCTGTGGTTCGCCGGCCGCCTGAAGCCCGACTGGCCCGCTCTGTCGCGCGTCGTCGTCTCCCGCCCCACCATCCACGAACGCTGCGCCCTGGAGCTCTGACTCCCACCCGTTTCGCCTTCGGCTCAGCCGCCGGTCAGGCGATACGCCGATGACAAGCCGGGATTCCCGTCGTCGGCGACGATCCCGCGCCGGACCAGGTCGATCAGGTGCGCCAGCACGGACAGGGACGCCGCCGGCCACAGGCGCCTGTCCACCGCCGCATAGAGGGCCGGGACCATCTCGGCGATGGTGCGGTCCCCGGCCTCAAGCCGCGCCAGGATCTGGGCCTCGCGCTCCAGCCGGTGGGCCTTGTAGGCCGCCAGGAACGGCTCAACCTCCGTCACCGGCGCGCCGTGGGCGGGCCACAGGGTGTCGAACCCGCGCGCCATGACCCGCTCCAGGCTCTGCATATAGTCGCCCATGTCGCCGTCGGGCGGCGCCACCACCGTGGTGGACCAGCCCATGACGTGGTCGCCGCTGAACAGGGCGTTCTCCTCGAGCAGGGCGAAAGCCAGGTGGTTCGACGCATGGCCCGGCGTGGCCAGGGTCTCCAGCGTCCAGCCGGGACCGCGCACGACATCGCCATCCTTCAGGATGACGTCCGGGCTGAAATCGGGGTCTTCGGCCTCGTCCAGCCCGCCTGATGCGCGCGTCTGCCGCTCCGGCGGCCGCGCGGCCAGCACCGGCGCCCCCACGGCCTCGGCGAAGGGGCGGGCGAGGGGGGCGTGGTCGCGGTGGGTGTGGGTGACCAGCACATGGCTGACGGTCTCGCCCCGGACGGTGGCCAGCAGCGCCTGCAGGTGCCGGGGGTCGTCCGGCCCGGGATCGATCACGGCCACGGTCCCGTCGCCCACGATATAGGTCCCGGTGCCGGTGAAGGTGAACGGCCCTGGATTCTCCGCCGTCACGCGCCGGATGCGCGGCGAGACGCGGCGGCAAACGCCGTATTCCGGATCAAAGTCGCGCACGAAGGGAATCACGCGGTCTTCCCCCGCCCGGCCCGGACCTTGCGGTCAAGGATTTGTAAACCGTCTGGAGTCCCGGAAATGGCCCGCACCCTCGCGTTCGACGCCGTCATTACTGTCTCAAATCGGCTCCAGCCCCTCGTGGCCGCGATCCTGTGTCTCATGGCGGCGCAACTCATCACCGCCTCCTGCACGCCCGAGCCCGCCGCCCCCTATGCCGCGCGCGTGGCGATCCAGCGTTAAAGAGGCAGGCCGGACAGGTCATAGCCCGCCTCCAGCGCCGCCCGGCGGATCGTGTCCGGATCGCGCGTTCCATTCAGCGCCTCGGCCATGGCCCACAGCGCGGCCGACCGCATCCCCGAGCGGCAATAGATCAGCATATCGCCCTCTCCCATGCGCTCGGCCAGGGCGCGGGCGTCCGCCTCGGCGGGCAGCCCCCGCACCGGCATCCAGGCGTAATCCAGCCCGGCCTCGCGCGCCCACGTCTCGACCTCGGCCGAACTCGGCTGGCCCGGCTCCTCGCCGTCGAGACGATTGTTGACGATCAGGGTGACGCCCTGTTCGCGCGCCGCGGTCACATCCTCCGGCCCGATCTGCCCGGCCACACGCACCCCGGGCGCCAGGACGCGGAAGGTCATTGGTCCCGCCGCACCCGCACCGCGCGGCTGTTTCCGACGGTCATCATGAAGCTGCCCATGCTGGCCCGGCGCACCCGCACCTCGGTTCCCTCTCGATTCGGGAAGAAGACCGATTCCGAATCGCTCTGGCGCCACACCGAGCCGTCCGCCAGGCGGAACACCCACTTGCCGTCGCCGCCGCGCGTGGCGCGGGTCAGGGTGGTCTCCACGCTGGAGACGGCGTCCTCGGCGCTCTCGACCCGGCCGAAAGCGGGCAGGCTGGGCAGGTCGAATCCGAACAGCGCCCGGCGGCTCTCGCGCACCTGGGCGCGGTCCACCACCACCACTTCGCCCTGGCGTTCGGCGGCGTCCAGCGCCTCGACCGCCGTGTCGTAGCAGGACAGGCGTGCCGCCGAATCGGTCATGGCGCGGCAGGCCGTCAGCCGGTTCAGCAGTTCGGGGCGCTGCGCCTCCTGCGCCGAGGCGGCGGTTGAGGCGCCGAGCGCCGCGAGGGCGAACGCCGCCCAGCGAAGAGAAATCATCATGCCTGCCCTTCGGGTCGAAACGGCTCCGGGATCATCGCTGTATGCCATCGCCGCGCCGTCGCCGCCAGCGCGACAGGGTGCGACGGAACCGTGGCGCGAATGCGACAGTCTGGCGACGACAACCTTACAGGACTGTAATTCCATTGACGTTGCGCCGCCGCGATTCTTATCGTCCCGCCCAATCTGCCGGAAATCTTTCCGTCGGATGACTGCTGAATCAAACATGCCGAGCGGGGGCAGGTCGGTCGTTTCAGGGCCGATAAAGACGCCGGTCTCAGGAGGGTGAACCTTTGAACATCCAGAATACGCGTGAGCGTCTCTTGGCCTCGACGATGATCGGCGGTGCGGCGCTGCTCGCGCTGGCCGCCACGCCGGCCATGGCGCAGGACCAGGAAGCGACCCAGGTCGAACAAGTCGTCATCACCGGCACCCGCATCGCTCAGGCGAACCTGGTGACCACCAGCCCGGTGACCCAGGTCACGGGCGAGGACATCACCAACGCCGGCGTTTCGCGCGTCGAAGATCTGGTGAACCAGCTGCCGCAAGTCTTCGCCGGTCAGACCTCGACCGTCGTGAACGGCTCGTCCGGCACCGCCACCGTCGACCTGCGGGGCCTGGGCGCCGGCCGCACCGTCGTGCTGATCGACGGCCGCCGCATGCCCTACGGCTCGCCGGCCATCGCCGCCGCCGACCTGAACCAGATTCCCTCGGCCATGGTCGAGCGGGTTGAAGTCTACACCGGCGGCGCCTCGGCCGTTTACGGCGCTGACGCCGTGGCTGGTGTCGTCAACTTCATCATGCGCAAGAATTTCGAAGGCGTGCGGATCGACGCCCAGTACGGCTTCTACCAGCACAACAACGACTATGACGGCGTCGGCAACATCCGTCAGGAAATCGCCACTCGCGCCGCCGGCAACCCGTCCGAGTTCTCCCTGCCGGACGACAACGTCCGCGATGGTGAAAGCGCCCAGTTCAGCCTGATCGTCGGCACCGACGTGGGCGGCGGCCGCGGCAACATCACCAGCTACTTCACCTACCGGGAAAACAACCCGGTGTTCCAGGCCGACCGTGACTATGCGGCCTGCGCCGTGGGCAACCCGACCGGCTCGTTCGGCGGCCCCGACACCTTCGCCTGCGGCGGTTCGGCCACCAGCGCGAACGGTTACTTCACCGACTTCGCCACCTGGGACGCCACCGTCGATCCGACGAACCCGGCCGGCGCGTTCATTCCCTACAATCCGAACCTGCACGCGTACAACTACGCGCCGATCAACTACTACATGCGCCCGGAAGAGCGTTATTCGTTCGGCGTCTTCGCCAACTACGAGCTGAACCGCGCGGCTGAGGTCTACACCCAGCTGATGTTCACCGACAGCTCGACGCTGGCCCAGATCGCGCCCTCGGGTTCGTTCTTCAACAGCGAACTCATCAACTGCAACAACCCCTTGCTGCTGCAGACGATGGGCAACACCGCTCCGGGCGTTCTGACGATGGACGACATCGGCTGTGATGCGGCGGCGATCGCCGCCGGCGACACCACCACGTTCTATGTGGGTCGCCGGAACGTCGAAGGCGGCCCGCGGATTCAGGACTACAACCTGAACTCCTACCGCCTGGTGGGCGGCCTGCGTGGTGACATCGGCGACGCCTGGACCTACGATCTGACGGCCCAGTACGCCCGCGTGCAGTACACCGACCGCTACATCGGCGACTTCTCGGCCGAACGTCTGGGCCGCGCCCTGCTGGTGGAGGACGTGGGCGGTACGCCGACCTGTCGCTCCGTCATCGACGGCACCGACCCGAACTGCGTGCCCTACAACCCGTTCCGTCCGGGCGGCATCACCCAGGCTCAGATCGACTATCTGACCCTGCCGCTGATCGCCACTGGTTATGTGACCAACCAGGTTCTGACCGCCGCCATGACGGGCGACCTGGGCGCCTACGGCGTGCAGAGCCCCTGGGCCTCCTCGGGCATGCAGGTCGCCTTCGGTACGGAATACCGTCGGGACTACCTGACCGTGAACACCGACTCCGGCTATCAGTCGGGCGACGGCGCGGGTCAGGGCGGCGCCTTCATCGGCATCTCGGGAGCCACCACGGCGCGCGACTACTTCGCGGAAATGATCTTCCCGATCGCGGAAGGCCAGCCCTTCGCGGAGTCCATCACCCTGGACGCCGCCTATCGTCACTCCAAGTACAACCTTGCTGACGACACCGACACCTACAAGGTCGGTCTGGACTGGGCGCCGACGCGCGACATCCGCTTCCGGGCGTCCTACGCCCGCGCGGTGCGTGCGCCGAACGTGTTCAACTACTTCAATGCGCAGAACGTGGTCCTGTTCGGCCGCGGCGGCGGCGACCCCTGCGGCGCGTCGCAACTGGCCACCCTGGCTCAGTGCACCGCCACCGGTGTGCCGGCGGCCAACTATGGCCAGGCGTTCATCGACAGCCCGGCCAGCCAGTACAACCAGCTGACGGGCGGCAACCCGGCCCTGAACGCGGAAGAAGCCGACACCTACACCTATGGTGTGGTCTTCACCCCGTCGTTCCTGCCCGGCTTCAACATGACGATCGACTACTTCGACATCGAAGTGTCGGGCGCCATCGGAACCTTCGGCGCCTCGAACACCATCGACGCCTGCTACGGCACCGGCGCGTTCTCGTCGCCGGATGCGGCGGCTTGCAGCCGTCTGAACCGTGCGCCGGGCGGTCAGCTGTGGACCAACAACGGCTGGGTCGAGAACCTCACCATCAACACCGGTGGCGTGGTGACCAAAGGTGTCGACTTCGTCGCCAACTACAACATGAACCTGGACGACTTCGGTCTGACGGGCATGGGCGGCCTGTCGTTCAACCTGACGGGCACCTGGCTCGACACGCTTGAGAACACTCCGTTCGACGGCGCGCCGGCCCTGGAGTGCGCGGGCTTCTACGAAGGCAACTGCGGCTTCGGTTCGCCCGAATGGCGTCACCGCTTCACCACCAGCTGGTCGACGCCGTGGAACGTCAACCTGCTGCTGACGTGGCGCCACCATGGCGAGGTCGAGCATTTCGGATCGGCGACCGCCGCCCCGAACCGCATCGACCGCTACTTCGACGCCTATAACTGGATCGATATCGGCGCCACCTGGCAGGTGTTCGACAACACCCGCTTCCGTGTCGGCATCAACAACGTGTTCGATAAGGATCCGCCGATCAGCTACTCGCAGAACGGCAACGGCAACACCTACCCCGGCGTCTATGACGCCATGGGCCGCTACATCTTCTTCGGCCTCACCGCCGACTTCTAAGAAGCTGTCAGCGTGAAATCTGGGCGGCGGACTTTCGGGTCCGCCGCCCTTTTTCTTTGGCGTGGCTGCGTGATTTCGCCGCCCCAGAAAAACCACCTGAGCCGTTCATGCGTTAGGATGGCGCGCGGGGGCGAGAGAACGCCCCGCGTCTTCGTCATCAGCTGCTTTGGAAATCCATGACCGCACTGTTCGCCCTGATCGCCGCCCTCGCCGTCCAGTCGCCGGACGACGGCCCCATCCGCA
Source organism: Pseudomonadota bacterium (assembly GCA_023433585.1). Classification (GTDB taxonomy): domain Bacteria; phylum Pseudomonadota; class Alphaproteobacteria; order Caulobacterales; family Caulobacteraceae; genus Brevundimonas. The sequence continues at coordinate 4,893 of JAEZCL010000117.1, read as the reverse complement.
CCGGTGGAACCGCCGCTGAAAGCGTGGATTCCGTCCGAGTCCGCGAAGCGATCGCCTATTCCAATCCCCTGCCGCCCGGCGCGCCGACCGACGACTATGCGCTCACCGCCTGGTGTGACGCCCTGGTGTCCGGCCACGTTCGTCTCGGCGAGACCCTGGCCGATCCGTCCGATCTGGACCACGAAATCATGCGTCTGGGCCGCCTGGAGTCCGCCGATTTCCGCGCCGGTCTGACCGCCGCCCGCCACCGTCAGTCGCCGGAAGTCCTCGCCGAGGCCGAGGCCGCCGCCGCCGAGCGCACCGCCCTGTGGGACGCCGCCATCGCGCGCGAGGATGACGCCGACCGCAGTCAGGTCTTCGGCCTGTTCTTCGGTCTGCCGGGCCGCTGCGAGCACGCCGCCCGCCGCTTGCGCGACAACATCACCACCCCGCCCGTCACGCCCGAGGACGTCGGCCTGGAATAGGGGGCTCCACCGCCCGGCCCGCATTTCCCCGAACCGATCCCCCTGGCGACAAGGGGTTTCGCCTCGAACGTCGCCCTTTCCGCCCCGCCCCCCGCGCCGGCCTTACAATGACGTCCGCCCAGGCGATTAGGGGAGGGGAGCTCCAGACGATTCAGACTCTGTTTTCCGCGCGGCGTTTTGCGTCCGCCCGAACCGGTCAGACTCCAATTGCACTGTTTTTCGCTCGAACAGTCCAATCTGAAACACCTTGTCATCCCGGAAGCGCCGCAGGCGCTATCCGGGACGGGACGGGGAGGCGGCTCTTGCATCGCGGCCCGGACGGCGCACGGCGACGATCCGGGCCAAGGTTCGAGGCGTTCGCCCGGCCCAGCCTCGCGGCTGTCCGGGCGGCCAGATCATGGAGGACGGCGCCCGTCCCGGCTCTCCGCTTCGCTTCGGCCGGGATGACAAGGGGCGCCCGCCCCAACCGATCAGACTCCAATTGCACTGTTTTTCGGTGCGAGAATCCAATGGGCGCGGTATGGCGTCTGCCATGACCCTGCGCCCCCTGTTCGTGACCCAGGTCTATGAAGCGACCCTGGCGGACACGCCCGGCTTCGCCACCCTGAACGCGGGCTTGCTGGAGCTCATCGCCCTGCTGGCGGCCGAGGATGCGGCCGGCCGGGCCTGGTGCCGCGCCCACGGCTATCGCGGATACACCTCATACGGGTCCCTGAACGACCTCCCGCGCCGCTTCCCCGAGTTCGCGGACCTCAAGCGCCTGCTGGATCGCCACGCCGCCGCCTACGCTAGGGCGCTGAACTTCGACCTGGCCCGAAAGCCGCGCCTGGACAACCTCTGGGTGAATATCCTCAAGCCCGGCGGCGGCCATTCCGGCCACATCCACCCCCACGCGGTCCTGTCCGGCACGGTCTATGTCTCGGTCCCCGACGGCACCTCGTCCCTGAAACTGGAGGATCCCCGTCTGCCCCTGATGATGGCCCGCCCCGCCGTCCAGCCGGACGCCCCCGAGGCCGAGCGGCCCTTCGTCTATCTGGCGCCCCGGCCCGGCACGATCCTGATGTGGGAAAGCTGGCTGCGCCACGAGGTGCCACCCAACGCCGCGAAGTCCGAGCGGGTCTCCATCAGCTTCAACTACGCCTGATGCGGCGCCCCGATCAGCCCGTCCGGTCCATCAGGGCGATGATCTCGGCGACCTTCCTGCGCTGTTCGTCCGGGTCGCCGGCGACGATGGCGTCTTCGATGCAGTGGTTCAGGTGCCCCTTCAGCATCTCGGCCTCGAACCGGTTCAGCGCCGCCTTGACGGCCCGCACCTGGGTCAGGATGTCGATGCAGTAGCGTCCCTCATCCACCATGCGCGAAACGCCGCGCACCTGACCCTCGATGCGGTTCAGGCGTTTGGTCAGGGCGGGCTTGTCGTGATGTTCCATGACGCCAGCATAGCGCGCCGTCCCACGTTTGCCAAATACCCCCGTGGGGTATATATGGCCCGCCGAGGAGCTGCTCATGACGCACGATCATCATCACCACGACGATCCCGCCGGCGCCACGGTGAAAGACCCCGTCTGCGGCATGATGGTCGATCCGGCCACGACCCCTCATCACCACCGTCACGGCGGTCACGACCACCATTTCTGCTCGGCCGGCTGCCGCACGAAATTCGCCGCCGATCCCGACCGTTATCTGAACCTGGCCGAGCCCGAGCCGGTCGTTCCCGGCGCGATCTACACCTGCCCAATGCACCCCGAGGTGCGCCAGGTCGGCCCCGGCGCCTGCCCCAAATGCGGCATGGCTCTGGAGCCCGAGGACGCGACCGTCGATGTCGGCCCGAACCCGGAGATCGCCGACTTCACCCGCCGCCTGATCGTCGGCGCGGTCCTGACCCTGCCTCTGTTCGTCATGGAGATGGGCGCCCACTTCCTGGGCCTGCGCCTGCCCATTCCGCACGGCTGGAACGGCTGGATCCAGTTCGCCCTGGCCACGCCCGTGGTGTGGTGGTCCGGCTGGCCGTTCATCGAGCGCGGCTGGGCCTCGGTCAGGACCTGGAACCTCAACATGTTCACCCTGATCGCCCTGGGCACCCTGGTGGCCTGGGGGTTCAGCACCGCGGCGGTCCTGGCGCCCGGCCTGATCCCGGACGCCTTCCGGGGCGAACATGGCGCGGCGCCGCTCTATTTCGAGGCCGCCGCCGTCATCACCACCCTGGTGCTGCTGGGCCAGCTTCTGGAGCTGCGCGCCCGCGAGCGCACCTCCGGCGCCATCCGCGCCCTGCTGGACCTGGCGCCCAAGCACGCCCTTCGCGTCCGCCCTGACGGCTCCGACGAAGAGGTGCCCGTCGAACACATCGCCGTCGGCGACCGTCTGCGCGTGCGCCCCGGCGAGAAGATCCCCGTCGACGGCATGCTGGTCGAGGGCCGCGCCGCCATCGACGAATCCCTGGTCACCGGCGAATCCATGCCCGTCACCCGCGCCGTGGGCGACGCCGTGGTGGCCGGGTCGCTGAACACCACCGGCGGCTTCGTCATGGAAGCGGCCAAGGTCGGCGCCGACACCCTGCTCAACCAGATCGCCGCCCTGGTGGCCAAGGCCCAGCGCAGCCGCGCGCCCATCCAGCGCCTGGCCGACCGCGTCTCGGCCTGGTTCGTGCCCGCCGTGGTGATCGTGGCCGTCGTCGCCTTCGCCGTCTGGTCCTTGCTGGGGCCCGAGCCGCGCTTGGCCCATGCCCTGGTGGTGGCGGTCAGTGTGCTCATCATCGCCTGTCCCTGCGCGCTCGGCCTGGCCACGCCCATCTCGATCATGGTCGGGGTGGGGCGCGGCGCCCAGTCCGGCGTCCTGATCCGCGACGCCGAGGCGCTGGAGCAATTCGACCGCGTCGACACCGTCGTGGTGGACAAGACCGGCACCCTGACCGAGGGCCGCCCCGCCGTCACCGCGATCCGACCCGCCGCCGGCTGGAGCGAGGACGCCCTGTTGCGCCTGGCCGCAGGCGTCGAGCGCGCCAGCGAACACCCCCTGGCCGACGCCATTGTCCGCGCCGCCGCAGAGCGCGATCTGGACCTGCCCGAGGTCCAGGATTTCGACAGCCCGGTCGGGCGCGGCGTCATGGGCGTGGTCGAGGGCCGCCGCATCCTGATCGGCTCCATGGGCTTCCTGAAGGACGAAGGCGTGGACGCCGCCGCCTTGGCGGACGAAGCCGACGCCCTGCGCCGCGACGGGGCCACGGTGATCCTCATGGCGGTGGACGGCGCCCCGGCCGGGCTGCTGGCCATCGCCGATCCGGTCAAGCCCACCACCCGCGCCGCCATCGAGGCCCTGCACGCCGAGGGCGTCCGCATCCTGATGCTGACCGGCGACAACATCACCACCGCCCGCGCCGTGGCCGCCGACCTGAACATCGACGAGGTGGAGGCCGACGTCAGCCCCGCCGACAAGGCCGAGGTCATCGAACGCCTGCGGGATCAGGGCCGCATCGTCGCCATGGCGGGCGACGGCGTCAACGACGCCCCGGCCCTCGCCGCCGCCCATGTGGGCGTGGCCATGGGCGCCGGCGCCGACGTGGCTATCGAGAGCGCGGGCGTGACCCTCCTGTCCGGCGACCTCAACGGCCTGGTCCGCGCCCGGCGCCTGTCGCGCGCCACGGTCCGCAACATCCGCCAGAACCTGGTCTTCGCCTTCGGCTACAACGCCCTGGGCGTGCCCATTGCGGCGGGGGTGCTCTATCCCGCCTTCGGCCTGCTGCTCAGCCCCATGATCGCCGCCCTGGCCATGTCCCTGTCGTCCGTCAGCGTGATCTCCAACGCGCTGCGGTTGAGGGCGGTGAAGCTGTAGGGCATGCGGGGGCGCCGGCGGGGTCAGTCGGCGCAGGTCCCGCCCAGGTCTCGGCACAGTGTGGCCATGCCGGCGCGATTGCGGCGGGCGATCCCGACATAGGTGTCGGCCTGCATCGCCTCGAACACGGCGATCACCCGGCCCAGCTTGCCGACCGCGCCGCATACCGGTGCCGGGTCGCGGGTGATTTGCGAACGGCTTTCCTGAACAAGACAGAGATTAGCGGTCGTCGTGGCCCATTGGACAGGCATGTCCCGTTCGGTTCGGGCCCGCAGCGCCGCCCTATAGTCCGTAACCGCATCGTTCAGCGCCGCGAGGCCCGCCTCGCCGCCCGCGCGTTCGCCGATAGTTTGCAGCGCATTGCCCAGGTTGTGCTGGGTCATGGCCCATTGGGCGGGCATGTCCCGTTCAGTATAGACCCGCAGCGCCGCCCTATAGGCCGTAACCGCATCGTTCAGCGCCGCGAGGCCCGCCTCGCCGCCCGCGCGGTCGCCGAGGGTTTGCAGCGCAACGCCCAGGTTGTTCTGGGTCGTAGCCCATTGGGCGGGCATGTCCCGTTCGGTTAGGATCCGCAGCGCCGCCTCGAAGGCTGCGACCGCAT
>JAEZCL010000100.1 GCA_023433585.1 Pseudomonadota bacterium | reverse complement strand
GCCGTGATCGCCGCCAGCCGCGCCGGAGCGGCGGGATCGGTCAGGTCCAGCACCGGCCGGTCGGCGGAATGTTCGGCCGAATCGTCGGCCACGGGATGGATGCGGCAGCCCGAAGCGGCGGCGGCGCCCGGCGCGGCCATGTCCAGCAGGATGGTCGCCGTCAGTTCGGCGGCGAAGGCGCGGGCGTCGGCGGCCTTGTCGAACAGGCCCAGGGCATGCCCCCAGGCCGCCAGACGCGCGGCCCAGCGGCCCGGGCCGCCGTCCAGAAGATCGGGGCGGGGCGCCTCGCGCAGGGTGTCCGGCGTCAGGTTGGGCCAGTCGTCGGGCAGCTCGGCGGCCCAGTCGAGCCACGCCTCGATCCGCGCACTGGTCCAGCCGGCCGGGGCCACAACCTCTTCCAACCGGTCGGCGCGCTCGATGGTCCGCCGCTCCAGGGAGACGGCGTCGGCGACCTGCGCGAACCGGGACGAAAAGCGCATCGAAGTCTCCGCAGTCATGGCGGCAGACTAGGGGGTCGAGTCCAGGTGGACAATAAATCTTGGTGAATCGGGCGTCTTACCCACAAGATGTTGAGGTTGCGGCTTGAGATCGAAGCGCTGGACGCGGCCCGACGCGGTTTCTATATTCGCCCCCGTTCCAGGGTGCGCGCCGCCCTGATTCCCGATCATGAAAGCGTCTCCAAAGTGCTGAACCTGCTGGCCAAGATCTTCACCTGGTGGAACGGGGCGACCGTCGGCTCGCTGTTCACCATCGCCAAGCGCGGCGAGCTGGTCGGCACGGACGAGTTCGGCAACCGCTATTACCAGTCCCGCGACACCACCAGCTATGACGGGCGCAAGCGCCGCTGGGTGATCTACGACGGCTATGCCGAGGCGTCCAAGGTCCCGCCCGAGTGGCACGGCTGGCTGCGCTACACCTTCGACGAGCTGCCGTCGCAGGATGATACGCCCCGGCACACTTGGGAGCGGCCGCATCTGCCCAACCTGACCGGCACGCCCATGGCCTGGCGCCCGCGCGGCTCGCTGGCCGCCGAGGGGCGCCGTCCGGCCGCCACCGGCGACTATCAGGCCTGGACGCCCGAGTGATGCGCCCGCGCGCCAGGCTGCTTGCGGGCGTGATGGCGGCTGGTCTTGTGGCCGCCGGGGTCGTCGTGGCCCAGACCGAACAGAATCCGCAGGAAGCGCAGCCGGCGCCGCAGGCTGAGCCCCAGCCGGCCGATCCGGTCGCCGAGATCCTGAGACGCCAGGAACAGCAGGACGCCGCCCGGCGCGCCACCGAGGCGCTGAACCGCGCGCCGCCGGGCGTATTGCTCCAGCAGCAGCCCGGCCCGGCCGCCGAGCCGGTGACCGTCGCGGACGAGGACGAGGCCCGGGTCGATGAGGCGGAACTGGCGCAGGCCGAGGTCGAACTCGGCCCGCCCTCGGAGATCGTGCAGGAGCCCGAGGAGCCGCCCGCCCGCGAGCGCCGCCCGGTGGCCATCGTCCAGGCGCTGGACAAGGTGACGGCCGAGACCATGCGCTTCGAGGTGCAGGTGGGCGGCCCGCCCGTGCGGTTCCGCAACACCCTGATCTTCACGGCGCGCGCCTGTGAGGTGAACGCTTCGGACGACCCGCAGGAAGAGGCCGCCGCCTATCTGGAGATCCGCTCCCAGCCGCGCGGCGCGACCCAGCCGACCCAGGCGCGCCAGGTGTTCCGGGGCTGGATGTTCGCCTCGGCCCCCGCGGTCAATCCGCTGGAGCATCCGAACTATGACGCCTGGGTGGTGGGCTGCCGGGCGTAGTCGGCGGCGTCCGATCCGCTCATGGGCGTGGTGAACACGGACCTGTCCGGCGTCAGGTCCAGCAACGTGTGCAGGGCCGTCACATAGGCGGTCTGAGGCGTCTGCACGAAACCGAATTGCGACAGGTGCCCAGTCATGAACTGGGCGTCCAGCAGCCGCCAGCCGCCCTTCCTCAGCCGTGCGACCAGATGGACCAGGGCGACCTTTGAGGCGTCCCGTTCACGGCTGAACATGCTCTCGCCGAAGAAGGCGCCGCCCAGGGTCACGCCATAGAGGCCGCCGACCAGCCGTCCGTCGCGCCACGCCTCGACGCTGTGCGCCGCGCCGCGTTGATGCAGGGCCAGATAGAGATCGCGGATCGCCCCGTTGATCCAGGTGTCCTCACGCCCCGGCGCCGGTTCGGCGCAGGCGTCCAGCACGGCCGCGAAATCGGCGTCGCAGCGCACCTGGAAGCGATCCTGCCGCACCGTGCGGGCCAGGCGCGAGGACAGGCGGAACCGCTCCAGCGGCAGGACGGCGCGGACCTGCGGCTGGACGAAATAGAGCTCGGGATCGTCCCGGCCGTCCGCCATGGGGAACACGCCCGCCGCATAGGCGGCCAGCAGGTCATCAGGGGTGAGGGGCGCGGTCATTCACCTCTCCATCGGCCTTCGCGGGCATGGAGGTGAGATTCAGCCCTCGCCCTTCTGCCGCTTCGCCCAGTTCTCCAGCCAGTGGATGTCGTAGTCGCCCGACAGGATGTCCGGTTCGTTCAGCAGCTTCTGGAACAGGGGAATGGTGGTGTCGACACCGCCCACGACCATCTCGCCCAGGGATCGCTTGAGCCGCGCCACGCATTCGGCGCGGTCGCGGCCGTGGACGATCAGCTTGCCGATCAGGCTGTCGTAATAGGGCGGGATCGAATAGCCCGCATAGATGGCGCTATCCAGCCGCACGCCCAGGCCGCCCGGCGCGTGGAAATCGTTCACCAGGCCCGGCGAGGGGGTGAAGGTCTCGGAGTTCTCGGCGTTGATGCGCACCTCGATGGCGTGGCCCTCGAAGGTCACGTCCTTCTGGGTGAAGCTGAGCGGCTCGCCCGCGGCGATGCGGATCTGTTCGCGCACCAGGTCGACGCCGGTGATCGCCTCGGTGACCGGATGTTCGACCTGCAGGCGGGTGTTCATCTCGATGAAGAAGAACTCGCCGTCCTCCCACAGGAACTCGATGGTGCCGACGCCCAGATAGCCGATCTCGCCGATGGCCTTGTTGACGATCTCGCCGATCTTTTCCCGCTCGGGCGCGGTCAGGGCGGGGGAGGGGGCCTCCTCCAGCACCTTCTGGTGGCGGCGTTGCAGCGAACAGTCGCGCTCGCCCAGGTGCACCACATTGCCGTGGCTGTCGGCGATGACCTGGATCTCGATATGGCGCGGCTTCTGGAGATAACGCTCCATATAGACCGCGCCGTTGCCGAAGGCCGCCAGGGCCTCGGACTGGGCCGTCTGAACGGCTTCGACCAGGTCGTCGGGGGTCAGGGCCACCTTCATGCCGCGCCCGCCGCCGCCGGCCGACGCCTTGACGATCAGGGGGAAGCCGATGGTCTTGGCCGCCTCGATGGCCTCTTCCACCGTCTCGACCTCGCCGTCCGAGCCGGGGACCACGGGGATGCCCGCGTCCTTGACCGTCTGTTTGGCGGTGATCTTGTCGCCCATGACGCGGATATGCTCGGGCTTGGGCCCGATGAAGGTCATGCCGTGGGCGTCCACGATCTCGGCGAAGCGGGCGTTCTCGGACAGGAAGCCATAGCCGGGGTGGATGGCCTGGGCGCCGGTGATCTCGGCCGCCGCGATGATCGAGGGGATGTTCAGATAGGACTTGGCCGCCGGGGCCGGGCCGATGCAGACGCTCTCGTCGGCCAGCCGCACCCACATGGCGCCCCGGTCGGCCTCGGAATGGACCGCCACGGTGGAGATGCCCATCTCCTTGCAGGCGCGATGGATCCGAAGGGCGATCTCGCCCCGGTTCGCAATCAGGACCTTGGTGAACATGACCTCAGTCCTCGAGCAGGACGAGGGCTTCGCCGAACTCCACCGGCTGGGCGTCGCCCACCAGGATGTCCGCCACCACGCCGTCGCGCGGCGCGGCGATGGGGTTCATGGTCTTCATGGCCTCGACGATCAGCAGGGTCTGGCCCTTCTTGACCTTGTCCCCGGCCTGCACGAAGGGCGCGGCCTCGGGCGAGGGCTTCAGATAGGCGGTGCCGACCATGGGCGATTTCACTTCCTCGCCGGACCTGGCGACGATGGAGGCAGGGTCGGATGGCATGGCGGCGCCGGACGCGGGGACTGGGGCGGTCGTCACGGGTGCGGCCGGGGCGGCGGCGTACTGAACCGGGGCGGCGGCCACGGTCAGTTCGCGGGCCACACGGATTTTCAGCTCGCCGTGTTCGACCTCGATCTCGGTCAGTTCGGTTTCCGTGAGAATGTCGGCCAGCTGGCGCACCAGCGCGGTGTCGATGCCGTTTTCGTTCGCCAATTTCTTGTCAGCCATGAGGTTCTGAACGCCTTGTATGCTCTGTGTTCAACGAGCCTGGGTCTCGGCGCGTTCCTGCGCCAGCCGCAGGGCGGCCTTGACCGCCAGCTCGTAGCCGTGGGGGCCGAGGCCCGAGATGACGCCGGTCGCCGCCAGCGAGACATAGGAATGGCGCCGGAATTCCTCCCGCGCCGCCGGATTGCTCAGATGACACTCAATGACCGGAATGTCCAAGGTCTTGAGCGCGTCCAGAAGGGCGATCGAGGTGTGGCTGAACGCCGCCGGATTGATGACCAGGGCCGCCGCCTGGGTCCGCGCCTGGTGAATCCACTCCACCAGTTCCCCCTCGTGGTTGGACTGGCGGAAGACGATCTCGGCCTGGGGGGCGGCCGCGCGGCACAGGGCCTCGATGTCGGCCAGGGTCTCGCGGCCATAGATTTCCGGCTCGCGCTCCCCAAGTAGGTTGAGGTTCGGCCCGTTCAGCACATAGATGACGTCAGATCGGGCCATGGGCTCCGCCGCTCGCGATTCCGGGCGGCCTTTTAACGTAGAGGGCGGCCGGATCAAAGGCTTGCCGCAAGGAGAGATTGAGCTAGCGCCATGCGTATCGAAGTCAACGGCGAACCCCGTGAGGTGGAGGCGGGCACCATCCTGACCCTGGTCCGGGAACTGGACCTGAATCCCGCAAAGGTGGCCGTGGAGCGCAACCTGGAGATCGTGCCGCGCTCGCTGCACGGCGAAACGACGCTGGCGGACGGGGATCGCATCGAGATCGTGCAGCTGGTCGGCGGGGGGTGACGCCGCGCCGGGGTGCGACATCTTCGCCGCCTCCTGTGGCGGGGGATCGCGGCCAAGTGTAAAATGATGCTTCGGTCGAGGGGCGCGGGGGGCGTCTCCGGGGACTCCGACCGGAACAGGCAGGCCGCCCATGACCGTCGCAACCGACGATCCGACGCCGACCCGGCCGGGCTCCGGCCTCGCCGACATGTCGCCGGCCTATTTCGGCCTGGTGATGGCCACCGGCATCGTCTCGCTGGGGGCCTTCATGATGGAGCGTCCGGCCTTGGCGCTGGCGCTGTTCCATCTCAACATCGGACAATATGTGCTGCTGTGCGGGCTGTACGGTCTCAGGGCCTGGCGCCATCCGCGGCGGTTCTTCGGCGACATGGTCGATCACCTGACCGGCCCGGCCTATTTCACCGCAGTCGCGGCCACCGGGATCCTGGCCAGCCAGTTCATGGTGCTGCGCGGTGATTTCGTCATCGGCAAGGCGCTGTGGCTGTTCGCCGTCATCCTGTGGCTGGGCCTGACCTACACCATCTTCACCGCCTTCACCGTGAAGCGCGACAAGCCGACGCTGGACAAGGGCATCAACGGCGGCTGGCTGCTGGCGGTGGTGGCCACCCAGGCCCTGTCGGTGTCCACGGCGCTGCTGGCCGCGCAGAGCAGCCAGCCCCTGAGGCTGGAGTTCAACTTCATCGCCCTGTCCACCTGGCTGTGGGGCGGCATGCTCTACATCTGGATGATGGCGCTGATCTTCTACCGCTACGTCTTCTTCCGTTTCTCGCCGGACGATCTGTCGCCGCCCTACTGGATCAACATGGGGGCGATGGCCATCTCGACCCTGGCCGGATCGCTGCTGATCCTCAATGCGCCCCAGGCGCCCTATCTCGCCTCGCTGCTGCCGTTCCTGAAGGGCTTTACGATCTTCTACTGGGCGACCGGCACATGGTGGATTCCCATGCTGCTGCTGCTGGGCGTGTGGCGCCATGGATTCCAGCGCTTCCCGCTGCGCTACGACCCGCTCTACTGGGGGGCGGTGTTCCCTCTGGGCATGTACGCGGTCTGCACCTGGCAGCTGGACCGCGCCATGGAGTTCGGCTTCCTGGCCGGCCTGACCCGCGTGTTCTTCCATGTGGCGCTGGCGGCCTGGGCCCTGGTCTTCGTCGGCATGCTGCACGCGCTGGGCCGCCGTCTGTGGGACCGTATGGCCGCCATATCGTGACGCCGATCCGTCTTTTCCCGCCGGGGAAGAAGGGCTATCTGACGACCATGACCTCCCCTGATGACCCCTGGACCGTCGCCGGACGGACGTTCTCCTCGCGCCTGATCGTGGGCACCGGGAAATACAAGGATTACGCCACCAACGCCGCCGCCGCCGAGGCGGCCGGGGCCGAGATCGTGACGGTGGCGGTGCGGCGGGTGAACCTGACCGATCCGGGCCAGCCGGTGCTGACGGATTTCCTGGACCCGAAGCGCTACACCTATCTGCCCAACACCGCCGGGTGCTTCACGGGCGAAGAGGCGGTGCGGACCCTGCGCCTGGCGCGCGAGGCGGGGGGCTGGACCCTGGTGAAGCTGGAGGTGCTGAGTGACCCCAAGACCCTGTTCCCGGATATGGAGGAGACCCTGCGGTCGCTGAAGCTGCTGACCGCCGAGGGGTTCGAGGTCATGGTCTATTGCACCGACGACCCGGTTTACGCCCGCAAGCTGGAAGACGCGGGGGCCGTGGCGATCATGCCGCTGGGGGCGCCCATCGGCTCGGGCCTGGGGGTGCAGAACCCCGTCAACATCCGACTGATCGTCGAGCAGTCGTCCGTGCCGGTGCTGGTGGACGCGGGTGTGGGCACGGCCTCGGATGCCGCCGTTGCGATGGAGCTGGGCTGCGACGGCGTGCTGATGAACACCGCCATCGCCGAGGCGCGCGAGCCGATCCGCATGGCGCGGGCCATGAAGCACGCGGTGATCGCCGGGCGGGAGGCCTATCTGGCCGGGCGGATGAAGAAGCGGCTGTACGCCGACCCGTCCTCGCCCCTGGCGGGGCTGATCTGACACCATATCTCCTCCCCGTCCGCCTGCGCGGACAGGGAGGAGAGTTGAGGACGCATCGACTCACCCGGCGACGCTGGATAGGGTGCGCGCAGTTCAGAAATCGCATCCGAGGTTCCCATGCGTCCTGCCCGTTTCGCCGCCGTCCTGATGGCGAGCGCCGCGCTCGCCCTGCCGCTCGCCCTGGGCGCCTGCGCCACCACCGCCGGGGCGGTGAACGAGCCGGTCGCCTTCGAGGCCCAGCGCCTGTCGGACCACATCCGCACCCTGTCCGACGACGGCTTTCAGGGACGCGGCATCGGCCAGGACGAGGTCGGTGAACAGCTGACCGTCGCCTACATCACCGAGCAGTTCCGGGCGGCGGGGCTGGCGCCGGGCGGCGAGAACGGCGGCTGGACCCAGACGGTGACCCTGAACCGGTTCGAGGCGTCGGACGTGCGCGCGGCGCTGACCGTCGGCGACTGGGCCCTGCCCATGACCCAGGGCGAAGAGATCGCGGTCTCGACCCGGCGCCCGGCGGCGGGCGGAGCGGTCGACCTGCAGGACGCCGAGCTGGTGTTCGTCGGCTACGGGACCACGGCGCCCGAGCGGGACTGGGACGACTTCAAGGACGTGGACGTACGCGGCAAGATCCTGGTGGTCCTGATTAACGACGCCGACTTCGAACAGCCTGAACTGAACACTTTCGGCGGCCGGGCCATGACCTATTACGGCCGCTGGACCTACAAGTACGAGGAGGCGGCGCGGCGCGGGGCGGCGGGTGTGCTGATCGTGCACGAGACGGCGCCGGCGTCCTATGGCTGGGCCACGGTGCGCAACTCCTGGGGCGGGCCGCAGTTCGACATTCAGCACGCCGACCCCGAGGCCGTGCGTGTGCCCATGGAGGCGTGGATCCAGCGCGACGTGGCGGTGGAGCTGTTCCAGCGCGCCGGTCAGGACTTCGAGGCCCTGAAGGTCGCCGCGCGCAGCCGTGATTTCCAGCCGGTGGTGCTGGCGGACGCCGGGCTGGACGTGAGCTTCAACGTGGCGTCCTCGGCCATTCGCACGGACAATGTGATCGGAATTCTGCGCGGGACCACCCGTCCGGACGAGACGATCCTGTATGGCGGCCATTGGGATCACATCGGCGTGGGCGAGCCGGATGAAAGCGGCGACGGCATCTTCAACGGCGCCGTGGACAACGCCTCGGGCATCTCGGCGATCATCGAGATCGCGCGCCGGTTCGGCGCCGGGCCGCGCCCGGAGCGCTCGGTGGTGTTCATGGGCTTCACCGCCGAGGAAAGCGGCCTGCTGGGCGCCGAGTTCTATGCGTCCAACCCGCTCTATCCGCTTCAGACCATGGTGGCGGGCATCAACATCGACAGCACCAATGTCTATGGCCGCACCACGGACATTTCGGTGACCGGCCACGGCCAGTCCGAACTGGATGAATATCTGGCCGAGGCGGCCTCCACGCTGGACCGCACCGTGACGCCGGACCCGCGCCCGGAGGCGGGCGGCTATTTCCGCTCGGACCACTTCCCGTTCGTGAAGCGCGGCGTGCCGATGATCTATGCGGGCGGGGGCACGACCTTCCGCGACGAGCCGATCCAGCCGCGCATCGACGCCCGGGCCGAATACGGCCGCACCCGCTATCACCAGGCGGCGGACGAATGGTCGCCGGACTTCGACTATGCGGGCATGATCGAGGACATGGAGGTCTGGTACGAAATCGGGCGGCGGCTGGCGAACAGCCGTGACTGGCCCGAATGGAAGTCCGGCTCCGAGTTCGGCCCGGTGCGCGCCGAAAGCGCCTCGGCCCGTCAGTAACCCCGCCCAGGACAGAACGAAGTGACCCGTTTCAAGCTCACCGGCCGCGTGGCCGCCGCCGCCCTGCTGCTCGCCGCCTGGCCCGCCGCGTCCCAGGACTTCTCCGCCGAACGCCTGTCGCAGGGCGTGCGCACCATCAGCGCCGACGCCTTCGCCGGGCGCTATCCGGGCGAGGTGGGCGAGGGCATGACCCTGGGCTGGCTGATCGCCCGATATGAAGCGCTGGGCCTGGAGCCGGGCGGGCCGGACGGCGAATGGCTGCAGCCGGTGGACCTGGCCCGCTACACGCCCGAGCGACCGGCGACGGCGGCCTGGCGCGCGGGCGGCGAGGCCTGGGCTCTGGATGCAGATTCCATCCTGCTGCGGTCAATCTCCAACGACGGCGTGGCCTCCATCGAGAATGCGCCGGTGGTGTTCGCCGGCTACGGCATCCATGCGCCGGAGCGGGACTGGGACGACTACGGCGACCTGGACGTGCGCGGCGCGGTGGTCGTGGTGGTCGCGGGCGAGCCGGACGGGGAGCTGTTCAACGGCGAATACCGCACCGCCCATGCCGGCGAGTCGGCCAAGGCGGCGGAAGCGTTCCGACGCGGCGCCGTCGGCGTGCTGACGCTGGTGGATGCGGAGGCGGCCGAGCCCGCATGGGCTCGCCGAGCGCAATTCAACGACCGGCGCCGCACTCTGTCGCCCGGCAACGACGACCTGGAGTTCACCGGCGCGGTGCGCGGCCCGGCCTTCGCCCAGTGGGCCGAGGCGGCGGGCACGACGCGCGAGACCCTGACCGCCGACCTGGGCGGCGGGGCGTTCCGCGCCGTGGCGCTGGAGGGCGTCACCCTGAGCGTCGACGCCGCCGAGACGGTCGAGACGCAGCGCTCATGGAACCTGCTGGCCCGCATTCCGGGCACGGCGCGGGCGGACGAGACCGTTGTCTTTTCGGCCCACTGGGACCACGTGGGGACGCGCGCTGACGCCCCCGAAGGCGAGGATCACATCTACAACGGCGCCTGGGACAACGCCTCGGGCACCGTGGGGCTGGTGGAGATGGCGCGTGAGCTGAAGACGGCCGGGCCGTTCGAGCGCTCCATCGTCTTCCTGCATGTGACGGCCGAGGAGCAGGGCTTGCTGGGCGCCTTCTGGTATGCGGCCAATCCCGTGTATCCGCTGGAGACGACCGTGGCCAACATCAACATCGACATGCTGCCGCTGTCCGGCCCGACACGGGATGTCGCCATTTTCGGCTATGGACAGAATACGCTGGAGGACGACCTTCAGGCGCTGGCGGAGGCCGAGGGCCGCTATGTCTCGGACGACGGCCAGCCGGAGCAGGGCTTCTATTTCCGCTCCGACCACTTCGCCTTCGCCCGCGCCGGGGTTCCGGCCCTGATGCCCTGGCACGGGGTGGACTTCGTGGACGGCGGACGCGAGGCGGGCGAGGCCGCCTGGCAGGCCAAGTTCCGCGCCGACTATCACCAGGTCAGCGACGAATGGAGCGAGGATCTGGACTTCACCTCGGCGGTCGAGAACCTGACGCTGCTGTATCGCCTGACCGTCGACCTGGCGGACAGCGACCGCTGGCCGGGCTGGAAGCCGACGTCGGAATTCGGCGCCGTGCGCGCCCGCAGCGACGCGGCGCGGGAATAGGCGATGGTCGCGCGCCTGACGCCCCTGACCGGAGACGGATCGCCGTCCGTTCAGGGAAGCTATCCTCAGGCGGTGGAGGTGTCGGGCGCGACGCGCTGGCTTTATCTGTCCGGGCAGATCCCGGTGCGCCCGGACGGCGGCCTGTCGCCCGACTTCACCGAGCAGTGCCACCAGTGCTGGGCCAATCTCGAGGCCCAGCTGCGCGCCGCCGGCATGACCCTGGACAACCTGGTCAAGGTCACGACCTTCCTGTCGGATCGGAAATACGCCGAGCAGAACCGCGCCGTCCGGCTGGAGGCGCTTGAGGGCCGCCAGCCCGCCCTGACCGTCATCATCACCGGCATCTTCGACGAGGCCTGGCTGGTGGAGATCGAGGCGGTGGCGGCGGCATGAGCCGGTGGGCGCCTGTTCCCGCGCCCGACCTGCCCGACGGTCTGATCCTGTTCGACGGGGTGTGCGTGTTCTGCTCGCGCTGGGTGCGGTTCGTGATTGCGCGTGATCCGGAGGCCCGGTTCCGCTTCCTGCCCATCCAGAGCGAGCGCGGACGCGCCCTGGCCGTGCGGCTGGGCGTGAACCCCGACGAGCCTGAAACCAACATCGTGGTGATGGACGGCCGGGCGTTGATGAAGTCCGACGCCCTGCTGGCGGTTCTGGGCGTGCTGAAGGGAACACGCCCGCTGGCGGTTCTGCGGCGACTGCCCCGCCCGTTGCGGGATCCGCTGTATGACCTGATCGCCCGCAACCGCTACGCCGTCTTCGGGCGCACCGACGCCTGCATGGTTCCCGAGCCGAAGGACCGGGAGCGGTTCCTGGCGTGACGCGGGTGCTGGTCATCGGCGGGGCGGGCGTGTTCGGCGCGCATCTGGCGCGGGCGCTGGCCGAACAGGGGCTGGAGGTCGTCATCGCCGGGCGATCCCTGAGCCGCGCGGTGGCCATGGCGGAGACCCTGCCGGGCGCGCTGGCCGTCGCGCTGGACCGGGGCCGGCTGACGGCGGCGGAGCTGAGGGCGACGGGCGCGGGTGTGGTGGTGGACGCCGCCGGGCCGTTCCAGGGCACCGAGCCGGTCGTGGGCCGGGCGGCGCCGGG
>JAEZCL010000171.1 GCA_023433585.1 Pseudomonadota bacterium | reverse complement strand
AGCCGGACGCCGCGCAGGTGGAGGGCCGGTTCGTGAGCGCCGAGCTGGTCCGGCGGGACGGGGCATTGACGCTGTTGCGTCTGCCGGATTCCGATTTCTCCGGCTCGTCCGGTCGCATCGGCATAATGCCGGTCCTGGGGTATTCGGTACTGGGGGCCACCCTGATGATCGCCCTTTCGCACCGGGTCAAGCGGCAGTGACGCATGTTACTCTTCGGTACCTTTTTCCGAAGGGATCATCGATGAAGGCATCCTTCAATCCCCTCCTCACCGCGGTAGTCGCCGCGGCGGTGGGTGCCGTGCTGGGAATCCTGGCCGTCTCGATCGGGGCGTCCACCCTCGGCAACAGCAACAGCAAGCCAGCGAGCGTGGAGCAGCCCATCATCGTGTACGGCGAGCGCTGACGGTGCGGCATGGAGGTCCCCCCTCCTGACGTCTCGTCAGAACTGGTCGTACTCGACGTCGTGGTGCCCGCGTACAACGAGGCGCTCCGGCTGCCCGACACCCTGGTCCTGCTCCGGGCGGCGCTGGCCGAACTCGGTGTGCCCTGCCGGGTCACCGTGGTGGACAACGCCAGCGACGACGGGACGAGTGCCGTGGTGGTGAACGCGCCGCCCGGCCCGGTTCCGGTCCGCCTGCTCTGGTGCGGCGAACCGGGCAAGGGCTTCGCGGTGCGTCGGGGTGTGCTGGCCAGCGACGCCCGTTACGTAGGCTTCTGTGACGCCGATCTGGCCACCGCGCCGGCCGCTCTCGCCCAGGTGCTCAATCTCCTGTACGACGGCGCGGACGCGGTGGTCGGGTCGCGGGCCCACCCCGAGTCGGTCGTCGAGGAGCGGCACAGCGTGCTGCGACGCTGGGGCGCGGTGGCGTTCCGGGGCGCGGTGCGGCAGGTGGTGCGCGGCGTCAGCGAGACGCAGTGCGGGTTCAAGTTCTTCCGCAACGACGTCGCCCGGCGGGTCTTCGCGCCCCTGCGGTGCGGTGGATTCGCGTTCGACGTCGAGGTGCTGGGCCGCGCCGAGCGGGCGGGCGCCCGCCTGGTGGAGATTCCGGTCAGCTGGGTGGACGTACCCGGCTCCCGCTTCTCACCGGTCCGGCACGGCTGGCAGAGCTTCGTGGACGTCGCGAAGATCAACTGGTGGCTCCGTGGCGCCGACGTCGCCCCGGTGATGCCACTCGTCACGCTTCCGGTCACGCCGGACGTCACCGGCGGCACGGCCGCCGTTGGAATGCGGCCGTGAGTGTCGGAACACCCTCCACCGACGCGGCACCCACCGACACCACGGTGGTGGGCCGCCGGGTCGTGGTGCTCAACTGGAAGGACCCCTGGCATCCTGACGCCGGGGGCGCCGAGGTGTACGCCTGGCAGGTCGCCCGCGACCTGGTGACCGCCGACGCGGAGGTCACCTTCGTCACCGCGCGCCCGAACGGGCAGCCCGGCGACGAGGTCCGCGAGGGCATCCGGATCGTCCGTACCGGCGGCCGGTGGACCATCTACCCCCGGGTGCTGGGCTGGCTGGCGCGCCACCGCCGGCAGTTCGACGCGGTGGTGGACTGCCAGAACGGCATCCCGTTCTTCAGTCCGGCGGTCCTGCCGGCGGCCGTGCCGGTGATCTGCGTGATCCACCACGTGCACGACCGGCAGTTCCGGTTGTACTTCGGCCCGGTCGTGGGTCGCTTCGGCGCCTGGCTGGAGGGACCGGTCGCCCGGCGCGTCTACCGCCGCGCGGTGACGCTCGCGGTCTCCCCCTCGACGGCGGTGGCGATCCGGGAGCGGCTGCGCTGGACCGGCCCGGTGGTCGTGGCGCCCAACGGCGCCGACGCGTCCCGGCCGGCCGCCGCGGGCGTGACCCGCGCCGACCGGCCACGTGTCGTCTGCGTCGGCCGGGTTACCCGGCACAAGCGGGTGGACCTGGTGGTCGACGCCGTGGCCCGGCTCCGGGCGCAACGGCCCGACCTGCGTCTGGACATCGTCGGCGGTGGGCCGGACGCGGCGAGCGTCCGCCGGCTGGTCGACGAGCGCGGGCTGAACGACATGGTCACCGTGCACGGCTACCTGCCCGCCGCCGAGCGGGACGCCCTGCTGGCCGCCGCCTGGTTGCACGTCTCCGCCTCGTGGGGTGAGGGCTGGGGTCTCGTGGTGGTGGAGGCGGCCGCCGCCGGGCTGCCCACTGTCGCCTTCGACGTGGACGGGCTGCGCGACGCGGTCCGGCCGGGCCGTACCGGATGGTTGGTCGACGAGGGTGAGGATCCGGCGCAGAACCTGGCCGCCGGCCTCGACCGCGCGCTGGACTCCCTGGCGACGCCCGGAGAGCCGGAACGGATGGCCGCGGAGTGCCGGCGATGGAGCGACTCGTTCCGCTGGACCGACACCGGCCGGCGGGTGCGTGCGGTCCTCGGGGATCTGCTGACGCCGCGCCCGCTGCCCTGGGCCGCCGGGAACACGTCGGTGGTGGTCCGGACCGACCAGCCGGAACGCCTTCTGGCCCGGGTGGCACCGCTCCTGCCGCGTACCCGGCACGTCGCGATCGACGGGCAGAACCTGCTGCTCCTGGTGCCGGCCGCCGAGCCGGCCGCCGTCCGGCAGGCGCTGCTGCAGGCGGGGGTCGCAGCCGACGACATCGACGAGCGGAACGCCGGAGCGGACGAACTGCTCACCGGCGTTCCGGTACGGCAGTGCTGACCGCCTGGTCGACCGCTCGCCGTACCCCCGGAATTCCGAGCGCCACGGTGTCCCTGGC
>JAEZCL010000045.1 GCA_023433585.1 Pseudomonadota bacterium | reverse complement strand
GGCCTGACCCTGCCGCCTCCACTCCAGCGGCTCCCCGAGGTCCGGGCCTGCCTCGATGAGCTGTGGCCCGGCGCCGAGCCGATCCATTCCGCCGCGCACCTGTCGGACGGGGTCTATCTGTGGGGCGTGGAGTGCTTCCGGGGCGCCTACAACCTGGGCCAGCGCTTCTGGATCACCGGCGAGGACGGCGCCGACCCCCGCCCGGCGAACCTGCCCACCGCTTCGGGCGAGGCGACGAACGAACTGGTCAACGCCGCCTTCGATCCGGCGTCGGGAACCCTGGACGCCTTCGCGCGCGGCCGCGGTCTTGGCGACTGCGGGGTTATCCAGGAATGGGCCTGGACAGGCCAGGCGTTCGTCCTGACGCGCGAGGTCTCCATGCCCGAGTGCGCCGGGATGTCCGCCGAACACTGGCCCGCGCTCTACCGCACCCGGGAACGGTGAGCGGAGCGGGCGACCCGCTCCGCCCGCCAGTCGTCAGCCCCGCTGGGCCGCGATCCAGTCGTCGACCACCCGCTCCAGCACCGTCAGGGGCACGCCGCCGGCGTTCATCGCCGTGTCGTGGAAGCTCTTGATGTCGAAGCGGTCGCCCAGCTGGGTCATGGCGCGGGTGCGCAGATTGTCCCACACGGTCTGGCCCACCTTGTAGCTGGCGGCCTGGCCGGGCCAGACGCAGTAGCGCTCCACCTCGGTGGTGACGGTGCTCTCGGCGTCGCCCAGGGTCTCGACCATGTAACGGATGGCCTGCTCGCGGCTCCAGCGCTCGGAGTGCAGGCCGGAGTCCACCACCAGGCGCACGGCCCGGAACATGAACGACTGCAGATAGCCCAGGCGGCCCCACGGGTTGTCCGCATAGACGCCCATCTCGTCGGCCAGCTGTTCGGCGTAGAGGCCCCAGCCCTCGGTGTAGGCCGAGAAGCCCAGCAGCTTCATCAGCATCGGCGCGTCGTCGTTCTCCATCTGCAGGGCGATCTGATGGTGATGGCCCGGCGACGCCTCGTGATAGGTCAGGGTCGGCAGGGTGAATTTGGGCCATTCGGCCGTGTCGCGCAGGTTGATGTAGTAGGCGCCCGGCCGCGAGCCATCCAGGGCCGGCGGCATGTAGTAGCCGCCCGGCGCGCCCGCCTCGGTGGCGGCGGGCACGCGGCGCACCTCCACCGGCGAGACGGGAATGCGGCCGAAATATTCGGGCAGGCGCGCCTGCATGTCCGCCATCTGGGCGTTCAGCGAGGCCAGCAGCTCCTCGCGGCCCGCGTCGGTGTTCGCATAGAGCTGGGCCGGATCACGGGCCAGGGCCGAGATGCGCTGACCCACCGTGCCTTCGGTGCGGCCCTCGGCGCGCAGGATCTCGTCGGCGCGCGCGGTCAGCTCAGCCACCTGCTCCAGGCCCATGCGGTGAACATCGGCGCCGGTCATCTCGGTGGTGGTGAAGTAGCGCAGGCCGAAGCGGTAATAGTCCTCGCCCTGAGGCAGGCGCCACACGCCCGCGTCGTGCACGGCGTTGGCGCGCTGGCTGTTCAGGGCCTCGGCCTGGCGCGCCACGGCCGGATAGACCTGCTCCTCGACGATGCGGCGGGCGCGCTCGCCCCAGTCGCCGCCGATGTCCTTTTCGGCCGTGCGGCGGGCGATGGAGGTGCTCATCACCGACTCGGCGGCGGGCGTGCCGGTCAGGTTGCCCAGGAGGCCCACGGTGCGTTCGATGATGAAGTCCGGCGGCACGGCGCCTGCGGCGAAGTCGCGCCGCATCCGCTCGGTCTCCTGGTCCAGCGCGGTGGGGAAGGCCTCCAGGCGCGAAATGTAGGCCTCGGCGTCTTCGGCCGTTTCGATGCGGTGCTGGGCGTCCAGGAAGTCGGGGATGCTGTTGTAGGAGCCGCCCAGCTGGTTGACCGTGTAGGGCGAGGGGAACCCCTGGCCGTAGGGGAAGTCATAGCTGTGGGCGACCGTGTCGCCGAAATACTTGACCGTGTCGTAGTGCACCTGGCTGCGCGCGGGCAGGGCCGAGCGGTCCAGGGCCTCCATCTCGGTCATGAAGCCCTGGAAAACGACCTTGTCCGCCTCGATCTTGGCGATGGAGCGGTCGTCCAGTTGCGACTTCAGGGCGGCCATCGGGCCGGAGTCCATGCCCAGCATGGTCACCGTCTCCGGCGACGTCATGACCATCTGCTGGACGATGCGCTCCATGATCCCGTTCAGGGCCGTCTCGGCGGTCTCCTGACGGGTGAAGGCCAGCACCTGGCCGGAGGCGGCCAGGCCGGCCCCCGCGGCGGCTGTGAACAGAAGGCGGCGGCGGTCGATCATGGCGGGGCTCCCCTGAGATGTTCTGGGCGACAGGGGTATCACTCCCCGGCGTCAGGACAAGTCCGCCGCGCCTTACAACTCTTTCATGTTCCTGTTCATGATCGGGGGCCGGATCAGCCCCGCATCACGCTCTCCAGCACCGCCAGCGGCATGGAGCCGTTCTCCAGCACGCGGTCGTGGAAGGCGCGCAGGTCGAAGCCGGGGCGCGCCTGGGCCTCGGCCCGCAGGCGGGCGATGACGGTGTGGCCGACTTTGTAGGCGCAGGCCTGGCCCGGCATGACGCAGTAGCGGTCGATCTCGCTCTGGGCGGCGTTGGGCGGCTTCACCCCCTGGGCCACCATGTAATCGATGGCCTGCTGACGGCTCCAGCGCTTGTCGTGAAGGCCGGTGTCCACAACCAGCCGCGTGGCCCGGAACAGATAGGACAGCAGATAGCCGATCCGCCCCACGGGATCGCCCGCATAGACGTCCAGGTCGTCGCCCGCCACGCTTTCGGCGTAGAGCGCCCAGCCTTCCGAATAGGCCGAGAAGCCGCCCGCGCGGCGCCAGTCGGGCAGATGCGCGGACTCCCGTTGCAGCGCCACCTGCAGGTGATGACCCGGCGACGCCTCGTGATAGGTCAGGGTCGGCAGGGCGAATTTGGGCCAGTTCGCCGTGTCGCGCAGGTTGATGTAGTAGGCGCCCGGCCGCGAGCCATCCAGCGGCGGCCCCTGGTAATAGCCGCCCGGCGCCCCGGTCTGGATTTCCGGCGGCACGCGCCGGATCTCCACCGACGAGCGCGGCAAGCGGCCGAACAGCTGCGGCAGCAGCGGCTCCAGCGCCTCGACCTGGGCGTTCAGGGCCGCCAGCAGTTCGGCCCTTCCCTCATCGGTGTTGGGATAGAGATATTGAGGGTCGTTGTTCAGCGCCGCGACCCGCTCGCCCACCGTGCCCTCGGTCATGCCCAGGGGGCGCATCAGGCCGTCGATCTCGGCCGAAATCTCGGCCACCTGCTCCAGGCCCATCTGGTGGATTTCGTCCGCGCTGAGCGCGGTGGTGGTGTTGGACCGCAGGCCCTGGGCGTAGAAGGCTTCGCCGTCCGGCAGGCGCCACACGCCGACGTCCTCGCTCGCCGTGGCGCGCCCCGCCTCCAGCACCTGGACCTGGCGGTCCAGGGCCGGCTTGATCCGCTGATCCACGATGGCGGCGGCGCGGGCGCCGTATCCGGTCAGACCCAGGTCCGCCGTCTTGCGGGCCAGGGCGGCGACCAGGGTGGTCCGGTCCGTCGGGGTGTCGCGCAGGGCCGAGACCTGGCTGACGGTCTTGTCCAGGATTACGCCGGACAGGGCCACGCCCTGGGCCGCGTCGGCCTCGATGCGCGCGGTCTCGTGGCCGAGGGTCTCGGCGAAGGCCTCCAGCCGCGCCAGATAGGCGTCGGCGCCCGCCGCGTCCTCCACCCGGTGCTGGTTGGCCAGGAAGTCCGGCGTGTTGAAATAGGACCCCGCCAGCTGGTTGATGACATAGGGGCCGCCCCGGCCCACGCCGCCGCCGTAGGGGAAGCGGGCGCCCAGCGCCGCCGTCTCGGCGCTGAAGGCGGCGATGGCGTGGTTGATGCGGCCCGTCTCGCTGAGCCCGGCCGCGTCGAAGCCGCGCAGTTCATCCCATTCGCGCACGACGCGCTCGCGGTTGGCGACGACGGCTTCGGGGCTCGTGTCGGTCAGGCGCGACGCCAGATAGGCCTTGTCGCCCCGGTCCAGGCCCAGACTGGTGGCGCGCTCCGGCGACCGCTCAAGGCTTTCCTCGAAGCGGCGGGCCATGAGGGCGTTCAGCCGCGCGTCGGCGTCCTGGACGGATCGGGCCAGGGCGGGCGCGGCGGCCAGGGCGGCGCCCCCGGCGGCGGTCATAAGCAGGCGGCGGCGATCGATCATGGCGCAACTCCGATAGGGCGGGACGCCAAGGGTTAGCATCCACACGGCGCCGGACAACCCCAGGCGTCCGTCAGTCATGGTCAGAACCGCGCCGGTTTCCACGGATCGCTGTTCGCTGTTAAGATCCGGCGACGGCTCGGGGGCCGCTCATGGGAGGGTTCCGGATGTCCCGTTCGGTCGTTCGCCGCTTTCGCAATCTCGCCGTCGCGGGGGCGGCGGGTCTCGGCCTCGCCGGCTGCGCTTCCGACCCGGCGTTCTGGGAGGGCATGGCCCTGGCCGCCGACGCGATCGCCGCGACCACAGCCAGTTGCCACTATCGGTATAACGCCTACGGGGTCAGCGAATACTATTGTCCGCCGTCCTACGGCTATGGCGGCCCCGTCTATGTGGCGCCGGTCCCCGTCTATGCGCCGCCCCGGAACCATCGCTACGACCGGCATGACCGCCGCGACCGGCGGGACTGGCGCAGGGACCGCGACCATGATCGGGGCGGCCGTCACGACGGGCGGCGCGGGCGCGGCGGCAAGGGCTGATTAGGCGGCGTATAGCTCCTGCTTGACCCGCTCGGCCAGGGTCTTGATGTCCAGCGGCTTGGGCAGGAACGAGACGTTGGCCTCGTCGGTCAGCAGGTCCGAGAAATCGCTCTCGGCGTAACCCGAAATGAACATCACCGGGATCTCGCCCAGATAGTCGCGCGCCTTCTTGAGCAGGGTCGGGCCGTCCATGCCGGGCATGACCACGTCCGAGATCAGCATGTCGATCCGGCCCGCGTGCTCCTCGGCCAGGATCAGCGCCTCCTCGCCGTCGGCCGCCTCGATCACCTCATAGCCGCGCTGGCGCAGCAGCTTGGCGGCGATCAGGCGCACGGCGGATTCGTCCTCGACGAACAGGATGCGCCCGGCGCCGGACAGATCGCGCGGCGTGGCTTTCTTGGGCCGGGGTTCGGTGATCGCTTCGGCCAGATCCTGTTCGCCCGCAGCGGGCAGAAACATGCGGAAGGCCGCGCCCGCGACCCCGTCCGGCCCTTCCAGGTTCTGGACCGCCACATGGCCGCCGGCCTGCTGCATGATGCCGTAAATGGTGGCCAGGCCCATGCCCGTGCCTTCGCCCACCGGCTTGGTGGTGAAGAAGGGCTCGAAGATCTTGTCCAGCAGTTTGGGCGGCACGCCGGGGCCGGTGTCGGTCACCTCGATCAGGGCCACATCCCCGTCCGGCGCGGCTGTCCAGCCCAGTTCGCGGGCCTGGTCGGCGGACAGGCGCAAGGTGCGGATGGTGACCACGCCCGCACCCGGCTCCACCACCCCGCGCATGGCGTCGCGCGCGTTGACCGCCAGGTTCATCACCGCCCGCTCCAATTGGCCCCGGTCGGCGGTGACGGCGGGCAGATCGCGGCCGTAGTCGGTCTCCAGCCGCACATCCTCATGCAGCAGGCGGCGCAGCAGCACGGCGAAATCGGCCACCAGTTCGCCCAGGTCCAGCCGTTCGCGTTTGACCGTCTCCTTGCGCGAGAAGGCCAGCAGCTTGGACACCAGCCCGGCGGCGCGCGACACGGTCTGGCGGATGGCGTTCAGCCCGTCATACGACGGATCGCCCACCGGGTGGCGTTCCAGCAGGGCGTCGGTCTGCAGCCGCATGGCCGTCAGGATGTTGTTGAAATCGTGGGCCACGCCGCCGGCCAGTTGGCCCACCGCCTGCATCTTCTGGGCCTGGGCCAGCTGCATCTCGGTGGATTTCTGGGCCGTGACGTCGAACAGCCAGACGCGGCGCTTGTCGCCCTCGGGCGCCACATAGAGATGCAGGGTCCGGTCGGGGAACGCCTTGGCGATCAGCTCGATGGGGCCGGAGGAGCCCTGGGCGATGCGGCCGCGCGCCTCGGCCACGCCCTGGGGCAGGAACAGGTGGCCGAAGGCGGCGTCGCGGGCCGCCGCCGGGCCGGTCAGGACGGCCAGGGCCGGGTTTGCTTCCTCGACCTTGCCGGTGAAAAGATCGTCGCCGCCCAGCACCGCCGAGCCGAAGGGCGCGCCCGCCGCCATGGCGCGGCCGTCGCCGGTGTTCACGGCCAGGGTGCGGGCGGGCTGGTCCGGATCGCGGGCGGCCAGCAC
>JAEZCL010000038.1 GCA_023433585.1 Pseudomonadota bacterium | reverse complement strand
GGTCGAGGCGCCCAGCGCCCGCAGCACGGCGACCTCCTGCTTGCGCTGGATCGCCCAGACCGCGAAGAACGCGCCGGCCACGAGCGCCGAGATCGCGTAGAGGAAGCCCTGGATCAGCTGGAGCGTCGTCGTCTCGGCGGTGTAGCCCGGCGAGGCGCCGTAGGACTCCTCCAGCGTCAGGCTCTCCGTGCCGGCGGCCTTGTCGCCCGCGGCCAGGTCCACCGAGTCGCCGTCGGCCGCGCGGACCGCGACGGCGGTGATCTCCTGGGTGGCCTGCGCCGGCACCTGCGTGCCGGCCGGCGTGCCGGACTTGACCGCCTGCCACGTGGCCAGCGGCACGTACGCCACGTCGACGTGGCCGAAGGTGTCCTGCTGCTCGGTGACGCCGACGACCCGCAGCTTCGTGCCGAGCCGGTCCACCGTCACGGTGTCGCCGACGCGCAGGCCCGCGTCGATCGCGGTGGGGCTCACCACGATCCCGTCCGCCGGGCCGAGCCGGTCGCCCTCGCTGACCGCGGGCGACAGGAACGAGTCGGTCTCGACGCCGAACAGCGCCAGGTCGACCTCGGTGCCCCGGTCGGTACGCCCGTTGATGAGCGTGTTGCCGAACGGGGTCGCCTCCGCCACCCCGGGCTGCTCGCGCCAGGTGTCCACCGTCGAGGCGTCCACCACGCTGCGCGAGAACGCCGAGTCGTGCTGCACGCCGTGGGCGAACGCGAACGAGGTGACCGGAAGGTTCTGCAGCCCGGAGACGCCGTCGCGGACCAGTCCGACGGACAGGCCGGACAGCATCACCATCAGCACCGAGATCAGCACGATCACGGCTCCCATCAGGGCGAATCGCAGCCGCGCGAACCCCAGCTCACGAATGGCCAGGAACATCAGCCGCCACCTCTCATGTTTGTCGACACCATGTCGCGATCTTATCAACGCGGTGTCGGCAAAAAGCGGGACGCGGCGATGTCTACCCGACCACAATCCGTGACGGCGCGGCCGGTCAGCCGGGCGAGGGCAGCGTCCCGCGCTCCCGCGTCAGGTACGTCTCGATGCGGGCGAACGCCCCGGTCCACACCTCGGTGGCGAAGAAGTCGCGCAGCTCCGGGGCCGGGAAGCCGCTCTGCGTCACGGTCATCAGCGTGCCGCCGTCCTTCTCCTCGAAGGTGACCTCGACGCGGGTGGTCATCGTCTCGCCGTCCGGGCTGCTGCCGGAGGACTCGGTGACCAGGCGGTGCGGGCGGTCGATCTCCAGGAACGTCTGCGTCTCGCGGAACAGCATGTCGGGGGAGGGCCCCCAGACGGCTGTCTGCTTCCCGCCGACCCGCAGGTCGACGTCGATCTCCACGATGCCCGGCTCCTCGTCCAGGATGCCGAACCAGATCTTCTGTTTGCCGGCGTCGGTGTAGGCGTCGAACGCCTCCTCAGGCGTGCCCGGAAGCTGTCGGGTCAGGTGGATCTGGAGCGTCATGGTCACGGTCCTCCGTGGTGAGAGTGAGATAGGCGTCGAGGCCGTCCAGGCGGCGTGCCCAGAGGCGCCGGTAGAAGCTGATCCAGGCCATCGCCGTGTCCAGCGGGGCCTCGCTGAGCCGGCACTGCCGGGACCGGCCGACCTTCTGCGTCACCACGAGACCGGCGTCCTCCAGCGCGCGGACGTGCTTGCGCATGCCGGTGAGGCTCATCCCGGTGGGCCCGGTGAGCTCGCTGATGGTGGCCGGACCCGTGCCGAGCCGGATCAGGATGTCGCGTCGGGTGGGGTCGGCCAGGCTGGCGAAGACCCGGTCGAGCGTCTCTTGCTGAACCACATGGTTCACCGTACAACACTGAACCCCTTGGTTCACCATTGCCGCGCAGTCGGCGTGCATTTCGCGGTCGAGTGGTCTGACCACTGGGGGTGATCGAGGCGCGGTCCGCCGTTCGGCCCGATCGCCTCGTGCATTCGGCCGGGGCCGGCTCAGTTGCTCGGCCCGCTTGCCGGAGCCCGGTCCCGACCTGCGGGAATGTTCCCCGATTCCGGTAACGGAAAGGTCACGAGGTATTCCTGTGCCGTGCTTGCGCTCGGTACGTTCCACGAGGCATGAGGTCAGACCTCACTCCTCATGCCTCTAGCTGACGAGGTGAGTAGACCAGTGCAGGAACCCGCCCCCCGCTACGCCGGATACCGGTCCTTCGACTACCTGGTGCCGCATGTGGACTACAAGGTCTTCGAGCTCGCGCCACAGATCGGCCGGGTGCCGGAACACGACCTTGGCCTGACCGACGACCAGCGTGCCCGCGTCTCCCGGCTGCTGCGCGAGCACATGGCCATCTCGCTGCACGAGCACCCGAAGATCCTGCCGGCCGACGTGTCGCAGTTGCGCGACTACAACCGCACCGGCCGCAACGCCTTCGGATTCGAGGGCCTGGCCCGGTCCGGCATGACCGCGGTCTTCGACAACTTCATGAACGGCACCGGCTGCGTGACCAGCGAGCACGCCTGGAAGTGGGACGACGTCATCTACGACATCGGCCTGCGCTTCGCCGACGTCGCCAAGCAGGACCACGTGGTGGTGGCGACCACGCTCGAACAGATCTTCGAGGCCAAGCGCAACGGGC
>JAEZCL010000036.1 GCA_023433585.1 Pseudomonadota bacterium | reverse complement strand
TGGCCGAGGCCTACATCCTGACCAAGGAGGAGGGCGGTCGTCACACGCCGTTCTTCACCAACTACCGTCCGCAGTTCTATTTCCGGACCACGGACGTGACGGGCATCGTGCACCTGAAGGAAGGTGTGGAGATGATCATGCCGGGCGACAACGCGGAGCTGAACGTTGAGCTCATCACGCCGATCGCCATGGAGGAGAAGCTGCGCTTCGCCATCCGCGAAGGCGGCCGCACCGTCGGCGCCGGCGTGGTCGCCAAGATCACCAAGTAAGGTGGTCCAGCGCCCCATGCTCGTGACCCGGTCACGCGCGGCTTGAGGGCGCAACAAGGCTGAGACTGAAACCCCCGCCGGATCGCTCCGGCGGGGGTTTTTGCTTGGGTGGGCGTTCACCTCCCAGTCCGCGCACGCGGACGGGGAGGACACGCCGGCCGAAGGCCGCCAGGCGGGGGCGGCTGGGTGTTTCAGGACAATCACCGCCCGCCCGCGCCGCCCCCTCCTGACCGTTGGCGCGGCCGGTCCTCCCCATCGGCCTTCGCCGATGGAGAGGAGAGTTTCTTCAATTCTCTTCGCCGGTGGCCGGGTCCGTCTCCGTCTCGCCGGAGTTGGACGAGGTTTCCCCGCCCGGCGGTTCGGTGGCCGGGCGGGGCGGTTGACCCTCGCGCGGGGGCCGGCGCAGCTCCTCGTTCTCGACGGAGCGATTCTTGGGGCGCGGTTCGGTCATGGCTTTGTTCTCCTGTGCCTTTCCAGAACGCCGCGCCGGACGGTGCGGTTTCGTTCACCATGCCCCTAAACCGTCCCGCAAGGGCCGCAGGCTAAGGTTCGACCCATGCGACAGGAGCGGGGCATGGATGTGCTGAAGGCCGAGATCATGGCGGCGGACGCCCTGGGTCCGGCGGAATGGGACCGATGGCGCGCCATGACGGCGGCGAATCCCGAGCTGGCCTCGCCCTATTTCCGGCCCGAATTCACCCGGGTCGCGGCGGCCGTCAGCCCCGGCGCGGCCGTGGCGGTGCTGCATCGCGGCGGCGAGGTTGTCGGCTTCTTCCCGTTCCAGCGGCGAGGCGGTTCGATCCAGCCCCTGGGGGCGCCCATGAACGACTATCACGGCGTCATCGCCCGGCCAGGCGAGGCGCCGGACCTGCACACGGTGGCGCGGCTGCTGGGCGCGGCGCGGCTGAACGTCAGCGCCTGGGTGGGCGAGGCGGCCGGCATGGTTGAGCGGGCCTGCCTGATGACCACCCTGCCGGAAGGCTATGACGCCTGGTACGCCGAGCGGCGGACCACCGAACGCAAATATTTCAAGGACAAGGAGCGCGCCCGACGCGGGCTGGAGCGGGACTTCGGCGCCATTGAAACCCGGACCGATCTGCGCGATCCCGCATTGCTGGATCATCTGATCGAGCTGAAGCGGGCGCAGTACCGCCGCACCGGGCGGCACGACATCTTCGCCTGCGGCTGGACGCGGGACCTGCTGCACGCGCTGATGGCCGAGACGGGCCCGGACTTCGGCGCCTCCCTGGCCACCCTGACGGCGGGCGACACCCTGGCGGCGGTCGAGTTTTCCCTCCATGCGGGAGACCGCTGGCACTTCTGGTTCCCGGCCTATGAGCAGGCCGCCGCGCGCTGTTCGCCCGGCATCACCCTGAGCATGGACACCATGCGCCTGATGAGCGCCGAGGGGTTCCGGGTGTTCGACTACGGTTTCGGCGGCGAGGGCTACAAGAAGTACTTCTGCAACACGACCCAGACGGTGCGCGAAGGCGTGGTCCTGCGGCCCGGCCTGGGCGCGGCGGTCAGCCAGGCGGCCGTGGGTATGCTGAACCGGGCCGGGGGGGCGGAGCGGGGCGAGCGCCTGCGCGCCAGCGTGCGCCGCCGCTGGTCCGCCATCGAGGCCTGCGAGATCCACCCCGGCGCCCGCGCGCGCGGCGTCCTCCAGGCGGCACGCGCCGCCCTGGCCAAGGCGGGTCCGGCCCGCGCGGAGGCATGAGCATGGACCGCACCCGCTATTCCGGCCCGGTCCGCCAGGCCCAGGTGTTCCCGCACGGCCTGGTCCAGGCGGGCTTCGCCGCCGACGCGCGTCTGGCCGATGTGCTGGACCGCTATCCGGCCGCGCTGATCGACATCAACCTGTACGACTATGACGACGACGGCGGCCACACCCTGAGGACCGGCGCGCGGGGTGCCCTGTCCGGCGCCGACCTGCTGAAGGCGATTCAGCAGGGCAGGCTGTGGGTCAATCTGCGCGACGTGCAGGACGGCTGGCCCGAGCTGTGGGCCGCCGCCATGGCCGAGTTCGGGCGCATCCAGGCGGCCCTGCCGGGGCTGAAGGCGGTCAGGAACGCCGGGCAGCTGATCCTGTCGTCCCCGAAGTCCGGCGCGCCCTATCATTTCGACAACGCCGGGGTGGTGCTGTTCCACATGCGCGGGCGCAAACGGGTGTTCGTCTATCCGGGCGACGAAGACCACCTGCCCGAGGCCAGCATGGAGCAGGTCATCGCCCGCCAGACCACCGAGGAGATTCCCTGGCGGCCCGATTTCGAGGATGACGCCACGGTGATCGACCTGGAGCCGGGTCAGGCCCTGACCTGGCCCATCTATGCGCCGCACCGGGTGCGCAACCTGGACCAGTTCTGCGTTTCGCTGTCCATGGACTACCAGACATGGGACTCCCGGTGGCGCAACGGCGCCCTGTTCACCAATGCGGTGCTGCGCCGGCGCGGCGCCCGCCCGCGCCCCACCGACCGCATGGGCCGCCCCGAACTGGCCGCCCGCTGGGCCGCCTCCCTGGCGCTGAAGAAGGCCGGGGTGATGAAGAGCCGCATCCACGACCTGGAGCGGGATTTCGAACCGGACGCAGCGGCGGCCGACGGCGCCCGTGCGATCTGATCTCATTATTCTCCCTCCCCTTCATGGGGAGGGGGCTGAGCCGAAGGCGAAGCGGGTGGGGGCGGCAAGGCGAGGCAGCCGCGCTCAAGCAGCGAGGCGCCGCGCGCCGAGCGATAGCGCACTAAGAAATCTCGCCGAGCCCTTCCCCCCCGGCCGTCGCTTCGCGCCGACCCCCCTCCCCATGAAGGGGAGGGAGAGGGGATGGCGACTTGGACTCTGAACTGAAAAAACAGTCTAATTGGACTCTAATTCCGCACCTCTTTCTTCAGCCGCTGGGAAACCCGCCGAGCATAGGCGCGGCGGGAAGGGCGGGGCGAAAAGCGGGCGGGAAAGCGTGAACGCCTGACGTGATCTGGCGTCGAGCGGGGCGGAAGCGGGAATTGCGGGATGGTGAAACGGCGCGCTCAAGCAGCGAGGCGCCGCGCGCCGAGCGGTAGCGCACTAAGAACTCTCGCCGAGTCCTTCCCACCCGGCCGTCGCTTCGCGCCGACCCCCCACCCCGCAGGCGGGGAGGGAGAGGGCCGCGCCTTTGTTTGCCTTTGCGCCCCCCCTCTGATAAACGCCCGCCTTCGCTTCCGTGGCCCCGGTCCCGGATGCGTCAAATCCGTGGGAGGCCGCCATGCCGCACCACGGCTCACCGGCCCCGATTGAGTTCGGGGCTTCATAACAGGAGAGATCAATGGCCAAGAAGATTCTCGGCTACATCAAGCTGCAGGTGCCTGCCGGCGCGGCGACCCCGTCGCCCCCGATCGGCCCGGCCCTGGGTCAGCGCGGCGTCAACATGATGGGCTTCTGCAAGGAGTTCAACGCGCGCACCGAGAAGGAAGCCAAGGGCACCCCGCTTCCCACCGTCATCACCGTCTATCAGGACAAGAGCTTCACCTTCATCACCAAGACGCCGCCGGCGACCTGGTACCTGAAGGAGGCGGCCAAGCTGAAATCGGGCGCCAAGCTGACCGGCCGCGAAACGGTCGGCAAGATCACGCGCGCCCAGCTGCGCGAGATCGCGGAAAAGAAGATGAAGGATCTGAACGCCAACGACGTCGAGGCGGCCGCCAACATCCTTGAAGGCTCGGCCCGTTCGATGGGCCTGAAGGTGGAGGGCTGATCGACATGGCTAAGCAACCCAAGCGCATCCAGGCCTGGAGCGGCGACCGCGAAACCCCGCTGGCCTATGGCGAAGCCATCAAGCTGGTGAAGGAGAACGCCAAGGCCAAGTTCGACGAGACCGTCGAGATTTCGGTCAATCTGGGCGTCGACCCGCGCCACGCCGACCAGCAGGTCCGCGGCGTCGTCAATCTGCCGTCCGGCACCGGTCGCGACGTTCGCGTCGCCGTCTTCGCCAAGGACGCCAAGGCCGAGGAGGCCAAGGCCGCCGGGGCCGAGCACGTCGGCGCCGAAGACCTGTACGAAAAGATCAGCGGCGGCTTCATGGAGTTCGACCGCGTGATCGCCAGCCCCGACATGATGGCCCTGGTCGGCCGTCTGGGTAAGGTGCTGGGCCCGCGCGGCCTGATGCCGAACCCCAAGGTCGGCACCGTGACCCCGAACGTCGCCCAGGCCGTCAAGGACGCCAAGGGCGGGGCGGTCGAGTTCCGCGTCGAAAAGGCGGGCATCGTCCACGCCGGCGTCGGCAAGGCCTCGTTCACCCAGGAAGCCCTGGAAGCCAACGTCAAGGCGATCGTCGACGCCCTGAACAAGGCCAAGCCCTCGGGCGCCAAGGGCACCTATGTGAAGCGCATCAGCCTGTCGTCCACGATGGGTCCGGGCTTCAAGGTCGACCCGGCCTCGCTGGGCGCCTGACCGGCCTCAGACCATTCTGAATCGGCAAGCAGCGGCGGGAGAGCGATCTTCCGCCGCTTTTGCTTGCCTGGACGATCCGCGCGCGCCACCTTCCAGCGGATTCGGATGGGGGACGACCGTATGAGAAAACTGATCGTGGCCTTGGGCCTCGTGGTGACGCTGGGGGCGGCGCCGGTCGCGGCGGCGACACAGGGCGCGGACGAAAACGCCTACAAGCTGGAGCTCACCGAACGGTTCATCGCCGCCATGCAGCTTGAGCAGATCAGTGACATGGTGGCGAACATGACCACGATGTTCCTGCCGCCGTCAGCGGACCTTTCGGCGCAGGAAGCGGCGGAATTACAGGTGTTCATGCAGGATGTCGCCGGGCCGATGACGGAGCGCATGCTCCGGGCGATGATTCCGGTCTATGCCGAGATTTTCACGGTGGAGGAACTGGAAGCCCTGGTCGTCTTCTATGAGAGCGACATCGGCCGCTCGCTGACCCGGAAAAGCTATGATGCCGCGCCGCGCATCGCCCAGGCCGTCCAGGCCGTGATGCCGGAGATCATGACGGACATGGCCAACGCCCTGTGTGATCGTGAGGGCTGCGATGAAGAGCAGCGGGCCCTGCTCGCCGCGACCTTGCGCGAAAGCCTTCCCGCCGAATAGGGCCGGCGTCGGTGCATGGGGCGACGGCGCGTCCGCTTTTCCCCGCTTTGCATCATGTTCCGTGCTCTGACGGCTTGACCTGGCCTCGCCCAGGCCGTCTAGAAAACCGCATCCGCACCGGCATGACGGGGACGACACCTATGCTGCGATGGTTTCAGGCGCTTCTGCCCAGGGAGGACGCCTTCTTCGACCTGTTCTCGGCCCATGCCGCGATCCTGGTGAAGGGGGCGGACGCGCTCCAGCACATGCTGGAGGGCGGGCCGGACACCCGGCAGTGGTGCGACCGCATCGTGGTGCACGAGAATGAGGCCGACGACGTGGCCCGCGAGGTGCTGTTCGCGGTGCGCCGCAGCTTCATCACCCCGTTCGACCGCAGCGACATCCGCGGCCTGACCAACTCGCTGGACGACACCATCGACCAGATGCAGAAGGCGGCCAAGGTCGTCACCCTGTTCGAGCTGACCGAATTCACCCCGCAGATGCGTGAACTGGCGGCCATCGCCGTAACCTGCGGCGATCTGACGGTGGAGGCGTTCCAGCTGTTGCCCGCCATGCGCAGGAACCACGACCGGCTGGATGCCATCACCGAACAGGTGGCGCGGCTGGAGACGGAAAGCGACCATGTCTATGACCGGGGCATGAAGGCGCTCTATGAGGCCGAGCGGGGCCGGGGCGGCTCCGGCCTGGACTTCATCATGGGCGCCGACCTCTATGACCACCTGGAGAAGGTGATCGATCGGTTCGAGGATGTGGCCAACCGCATCAACGGCGTCCTGGTCGAGCATCTGTAGGGGCCATGGACGCCGCCTTCATCATCCTGGTGCTGCTGATCGGCTGCGCGCTGGTGTTCGATTTCATGAACGGCCTGCACGATGCGGCCAACGCCATCGCCACGGTGGTGGCGACGCGGGTGCTGCCGCCGGTGCTGGCGGTGGTCTGGGCGGCCTTCTTCAATTTCTTCGCCTATTTCGTCTTCGGCGTGGCGGTGGCCAACACCATCGGGCGGGGCATCATCTCGCCGGACATCATTTCGGACGCGGTGATCTTCGGCGCCCTGATGGGGGCCATCAGCTGGAACGTCATTACCTGGCTGAAGGGGATACCGTCGTCCAGCTCGCACGCCCTGGTGGGCGGCCTGATCGGCGCGGGGGTGGCCAAGGCGGGCTCGGCCGGGGTGATCGTGTTCGCCGGCGTGTCCAAGACCGTGGCGGCCATCTTCCTGTCGCCGATGGTCGGGTTCCTCCTGGCGCTGGTGCTGGTGCTGATCGTCTCGTGGGTGTTCGTGAAGGTGAATCCGGCCCGGGCCGACTGGGTCTTCCGGCGGCTGCAGCTGCTGTCGGCCGCCGCCTATTCGCTGGGCCACGGCGGCAATGACGCCCAGAAGACCATGGGCATCATCGCCGTGCTGCTGTTCTCGCGCGGTTATCTGGGCGACGAGTTTTACGTGCCCTTCTGGGTGGCCATAACCTGTTATCTGGTGATCGCCATGGGCACCTTGTGCGGCGGCTGGCGCATCGTGCACACCATGGGCTCGCGCATCACCCATCTGACGCCGCAGCAGGGCTTCTGCGCCGAGACGGGCGGGGCCATCACCCTGTTCGCCGCCACCAGCATGGGCATTCCCGTCTCGACCACCCACACCATCACCGGCGCCATCGTCGGGGTGGGCGCGGCGCGGCGGGTCTCGGCGGTGCGCTGGAACGTGGCCTCGCGCATCGTCCTGGCCTGGTTCATCACCATCCCCGCCTGCGCGGCCATCGGGGCGGGCGGCTATTTCCTGGGGCGGCTGTTCCTGAACTAATCAGGGTGCGGTCATGTAGTCCCGCTGGGCATGCAGCATGGCGGTGATGAGCGCCTTCTCCGCCTCGGTGAGGAACGGGTTCCACACGTCGAAGATCAGGATCACGCGCATCTGGTCCGCGTCGTTCCAGGCTTCGTGCTCCACCGTGTCGTCGAACACCCAGGCCTGACCCATCTTCCAGTCGCGCGTCGTGTTCCCCACCCGGAACCGCGCCGGTCCCGGCAGAATCAGGGGCAGGTGGGTCAGAAGGCGCACGTTGGACGATCCCGTGTGCGGCGGAATGCGGGTGCGCGGCTTCAGCGCCGAGAAGGTGACGGTGGGCGCATAGCCGTCCTGCATGGCCATGGGCAGGCTTTCCAGAAGCGCCGCCGTGCTGGGGCAGCGCTCGCAGGCGCCGTCCTGGCGCGCCCCGTCCTTCCACAGGAACGCCGCGCTCCAGTCCTCGGAGTGGTTCAGGTCCTTCCACTGGTTGACCGGCACGCCCTTGGGGAAGGCGATATAGGGGGCGAAGGCCTCGCCCGGGTCAGCCAGGAACGCCTTGAGTTCGGACACGATCATGCCCGTGCCGGCCTCCAGTTGCTCCAGCCAGGGGAAGTGGGCGCGGTCATAAAAGGAAATGGCCGGCAGCCGGGCGTAGTTCAGCAGCAGTGGCTCCTGCTTCACAGGTTCGGACACGCCGGAGAACACGTCCAGGCTCTCGTCGAACCGGTCGCCGTCCTCGCTTCCGCACGCGCCGCGCAATTCCGCCACGGCGTCGCGCAGATGATCGCGCAGACGCGCGGACTCGGATCGCACCAGATTGCGCGCCTTGCCGATCTGGGCGACCAGCGGGGGCGGACAGCGGTCCTCGGGCGGGGCGATCTTCAGGGCGTTGCGATACACCCCGACCGCCTGGCGCGGCTTGCCCATCATCTCCAGGATCGCGCCCTTGGACAGCAAGGCCATGAACTCATAGGGATCGGCCGCCAGCACGCGGTCCAGCACAGCCACCGCGCCGGGCAAATCCTCCTGAAGCCGCAGGGCCAGGGCCCGGGTCATGCCCGACGCCACGGTGAATCCGGCCATGTCGGCGCGGTCCAGCAAGGCCAGGGCGCCCGGGATGTCACGGCGGGCCAACGCCTGGTTGGCCAGTTGCACAGGATCGCCGCCCGGTGGGTTCTGCTGGAACATGGCGCGTCCCCCAACGCATTCCAAGAACGTTACAATTCAGTCAGATCGGCCCTTTTTTCGCCATGGTCAAGCGAAGCGGGACCAGAAAGGCGCTTGAGCCGTGCGACCGCCCCTGCGAGGCTGGCCGGATGGAAATCGTGGAAAAGTCATGTTTCGCCTGATCGCAACGGCCGTCTGCTGTCCCGCGCTGACGGGAACGGCGTGGGCCCAGTCGGACCTCCTCCAACCGACCTGACGCGCTCCCCTTCCTGACCATTTGCTTCTCGCGCCCATGCGTGTATAGAGCGCGGCTTCTGCCGTCGGATTTGCGTCCGGCGGCGATCCTGTCCGAGAACTTCGGGGCCTGGGGGTCGCCCAGGCCGTAAGCACGGAACAGCCGTTCCGTCCTGGGGGGAGATGGGGATGCGACCATCATGTCCGTGCGCCATGCGCCACGGGCGGGATCGCCGCTTTCCTTCGGACAATACGACCGACCGGACGTCGGGGCGCCAGCCTCGCCGCACGGCCGACGGCGTCGGGGCTCGTCCCGGCGCCGAACGACGAACTGGAGACCGCAATGGACCGCGCACAAAAGGCCGAGTCGATCGAGACGCTCAAGGGCGTGTTCGCCGACGCCGGCGCCGTGGTTGTGACCCACAACCTGGGTCTGACCGTTGTGGAGATGGAAGACCTGCGCGGCCGCCTTCGCAAGGAAGGCGGCGTGTTCAAGGTGGTGAAGAACCGTCTGGCGCTCAAGGCGCTGGGCGCCGAGGAAGGCAGCGACTACCACGACCTGTTCAAGGGTCCGGTGGGCATCGCCTACGCCTCGGATCCCGTCACCGCCGCCAAGGTCACGGCTGAATTCGCCAAGGGCAACGACAAGTTCGTCATCCAGGGCGGGTTCATGGGCGACAAGATTCTGGACGCCAAGGGCGTCGAGGCCCTGTCCAAGCTGCCGTCGCTGGACCAGCTGCGCGGCAAGCTCATCGGCCTGCTGCAGGCCCCGGCCACCAAGGTCGCGGGCGTTCTGCAGGCGCCGGCCGGCCAGCTGGCCCGCGTCATGGGGGCTTACGCCGCCAAGGACGCCGCCTGACCTCCGTCATCTCTGCAAAACCTCTGTTGAACCCCATCCTACCGAAGGAAAACCAAAATGGCTGATCTCGCAAAGATCGTTGAAGACCTGTCGGCCCTGACCGTCCTGGAAGCCGCCGAACTGTCCAAGCTGCTGGAAGAGAAGTGGGGCGTCTCCGCCCCCGCTCCGGTGGCCGTGGCCGCCGCTCCGGGCGCCGGCGGCGGCGACGCCGCTCCGGCCGGTGAAGAGCAGACCGAGTTCACCGTCGTCCTGACCAACGGCGGCGACAAGAAGATCAACGTCATCAAGGAAGTCCGCGGCGCCCGCCCGGACCTGGGCCTGAAGGAAGCCAAGGACCTGGTCGAAGGCGCGCCTCAGAACGTCGTCGAGAACGTGTCCAAGCAGGCCGCCGAAGAGCTGAAGAAGAAGCTCGAGGAAGCCGGCGCCCAGGTCGAAATCAAGTAAGACCTGGTCGACACGAGCTGAATACGAAACG
This sequence comes from Pseudomonadota bacterium, assembly GCA_023433585.1. Lineage (GTDB taxonomy): Bacteria > Pseudomonadota > Alphaproteobacteria > Caulobacterales > Caulobacteraceae > Brevundimonas. Next base: position 34,306 of record JAEZCL010000036.1, on the reverse strand, counting down.
GGCCGGGAGAGCGATCTCCCGGCCCGTTTTCTTTTCTCCTCCCCATCCGCGAAGGCGGATGGGGAGGACCGACCGCGCAGCGGTCAGGAGGGGGCGGCGCGGGCAGTTGGTGATTATCCTGAAACACCCGGCCGCCCCCGCCTGGCGGCCTACGGCCCGCCGGTCCTCCCCATCGCCCTGCGGCGATGGAGAGGAGAAGCCGGCGGTTCACCGCCGCCGCGGCGTCAGGATGTCTCCCAGCCGGTCGCGCGTTCCCCCGATCCGCTCCAGCGCCGGATAGCGCAGGCCGCCGTCATAGGCGATCTCCACCGTGCGGAACCGGTCGCCGTTCTTCACGATCAGGCGGATCGGCCCGCCGTCCTTCGCCGCCGTCACCGCGCGCCGCAGGCGCTCGGCCGAGGCGGAGACGTCGTTCACCGCCACGATCTCCCATCCCGTCGTCAGGCCCGCCTCGAAGGCCGGGCTGCCCCACAGCACGTTGGTGATGGTGTTCGATCCGGACAGGGTGAAGCCCAGGGAATGCAGGAAGTCGCGGCCCCAGTCGGCGCGCACCCGCTTGTAGGCCGCATCCGGCTCCTCCACGAACACCAGCCGGTATCCGCCGCGCACGATCCCGTCCAGGGGCGCCGCCGCGTCCGGCCCCACCGCGTCCAGCCGCGCGCGCAGGAACGCGGCCCAGTCATGCTCGTGGACGTCGTTCAGCGCCGCCGCAAGGTCGTCGAAGCCATAGCCGCGCGCCGCCCACACCCCGTCCTCGACGCCGAAGAAGGCCTGGGCGAAATCGTCCAGCGAGCGCCGGTCCCCCGACGCCTCGCGGATCAGGGTGTCGGCGTCCAGCCACATCAGCAGCGCCTCGCGGTAGTAGTCCCCGCCCGTGCGCGACCACGTCGACCACGGCGTGGACGAGCGGTAGCCCAGCAGGTTCTGGTTGGTGGTGTCCTGAAGTGCGCGCCATTCGCGGCCCTGCTGCGCCTGATAGAAACCGGCCGTCCAGGCCAGGTTGGCCAGGGCCATCTCGCGCGTCACCAGTTCCGATCGCGCGGCCAGCACCGCGCCCCAGTACTGGGTCTGGCCCTCATAGACCCACAACAGGCTGTTCTGGGTCGGGACGTTCAGGTTCGGCGTCATCTGGTCCGCCGGGCGGCGGAATTTGCCGTTCCAGCTGTGGACGTATTCGTGGGGCAGCAGCTCCAGATCGCCATAGGGCGCCGAGGACCAGTCCGAGAAGAAGTCCGCGACCACCGTGTTCTCGGACGAGCGGTGATGCTCCAGCCCCACGCCGCCCAGCCGGTTCGTGGCGGCGACCAGGAACTCATAGCGGTCGAAGTGGCGCGCGCCGAACAGCCGATCCGCCTGGACGACCAGCTCGCGGAGCGGCGCCAGATGCGCCTCGGCGGCGGCCAGCTCGCGGGCCTCGTCGGCGACCAGATGCATCCGCACCGGGCTGCGTCCCTCCGGATCGAGGTCGAAGACGCGGTAATGGGTTCCCGCGAACAGGGGGCTGTCGGTCAGGACGGCGACGCTGACAGGCTCGAACACGGCCTCGCCGCCGGTGAAGGAACCGGTCTCCAGCGCCACGCCGTAGCGCCAGCCGTCCGGCAGGCGCACGGTGGTCTGGACGCTGATGTTGTCGTGCGTATAGCCGGCCGGATAGAGCAGCAGCTTGTCGAACTGCAGGTTCAGCATCTCGGGCGTGACCATGATGCGCCACTGGCCGGGGCTGTTCTGGCTCAGGAAGTCGAAGGCGACTTCGATCTCGCCCGCGCCCGCCGGGATGTCGATATGGAAGGCGTAGGGATCGACGGTGTCGCGCAGCCATTCGACCCGCCGGCCGTTCGCCGTGACCTGAAGCCCGGCCACCAGCTGGATCGGCCCGGTCGCCGCGTGGTTGCCCGGCAGGAACTTGGGATAGAGCAGCACCATCGGCCCGGCGCCCGCCACCGGAATGGTCTGGCGCACACGCAGGATGCGGCGGTCGGTGTCGGTGGCGTCCACGTGATGGCGGATGACGCCGGGATAGGCCTGATCCACGGGCGTCGGGATCGGCGGCAGGTCGCGGGGCAGGGCGGGCGTCCCCACCTGGGCGGCGGCCGGGGCGAAAGCGGGCGCGGCGATCAGGACGGCGGCGCAGACGGACAGGAACAGACGCTTCATGGAACTCTCCGGATTCGGCGACGCCAGCGTTCCGAGCGGGGAGGGCGGCGTCAAGGGCGCTGACTTTCTCCTCCCCGCATCGCGGGGAGGGGGACCGCGGCCGATAGGGCGTGGTGGAGGGGGCGGCGCGGTGGTTGCGGACCGAGGCGCCAATCCCTTTCCGTCCGCGCCGCCCCCTCCGTCACGGGCGCTGAGTCGCGCCCGCGCTACCTCCCCATCCCAGGAGATGGGGAGGAGAAGCAGCGGCTACTCCTTCGACAGATCCTGCCGCTCGAACAGGGCGATGGCGGCGGCGAGGGGGGCGGCGGTCCAGAGGATCAGGCCGGTCCAGGCCTTGGCCAACAGCGCGGCGGGCGCCGCGTCGGCGCCGATCACTGCGCTTTTCAGCGCCTCGAACGCCTGGCCGGGCAGCAGCAGCTGCATCGTCCAGCTGTCCGGCATGACGCCCAGCATTCCCATCAGCATGGGCACCGCCATCGCCTGGGCCACGCCCAGCACCAGGGGAATGAACAGGGCCGCCATCAGCGAGCGCGTCAGCACGGCGGCGAAAAGGCCGATCATCATGAACTGCAGGATGCGCAGCCAGCCCAGGCCGAACAGGGCCAGGGCCGCGCCCAGGCGCTCCACGCCCATGGCGAAGGTCACGCCGCGCCCGAGCATCGCCGCCCGGATCGGCTCGGCGGCCATGGCTGCGATCAGCATGGCGAGCATGGCCATGAGGATCAGCAGCGCCACGGCCGCGACCTTGCCCAGGATCAGGTTGACGCGCCGGTTGCGGGCGCGGATCAGCCGCCAGGTCTCCCAGCGATAGTCGCCCGCGAACACCGTCGCCGCGCCGATCAGCACGAAAAGCAAAAGCGGCCCGCCCGCCAGGTCGGCCGCGTGGTCGGCCAGGCGCTCGCCCAGGTCCAGCGCCGTGGGGGCGACGCCCAGATGCGCGCCCGCCTCGGCCAGGGCGGCTTCATTGCCGCGCATCAGCCAGCTGCCGAGGAGGGTCAGCAGGAAGGCCGCGATGGGCACGAACAGCGCGCTCCAGAACAGGGCGGTGCGGTTGCGCATCAGCCGGTAGATCTCGGCGCGAACGGCGTCACCCGGCATGATCGCCTCCTTTATCGCCGTCGGCGCTCAACTGGTCCATGAACACCCGCTCCAGGTCGGCGCCGACCCAGCGGGCCTCCTCGATCTGAACGCCCCTTTCCGCCAGGGCGCGGATCAGGGCGGGGGCCTCGGACCGGTCGATGGCGGCCAGGACCGCATCGCCGTCGCGGCTTCCCCTGGCGCCCAGCACCGCCTGCACCTCATCGACCGGCCGCACGGTCAGGCGCAGCCGTTCGCCGCCCGCCACCAGGTCGCTGACCGCGCCCTCGGCCGCCAGCTTGCCCTTGTTCAGCATGGCGACCCGGTCGCAGACCTTCTGCACCTCGGCCAGCTGGTGGCTGGCGATCACCACGGTGACGCCGTCGTCGTCGGCCAGGGACCGGATCAGGGCGCGCATCTCCTGCACCCCCGGCGGGTCCATGCCGCTGGCCGGTTCGTCCAGGATCACCAGTTCGGGCCGGGTGATGAGGGCGGCCGCCACGCCCAGCCGCTGGGCCATGCCGACCGAAAAGCCGCGCACCTTGCGATCCGCCGCCTCGGTCAGATCGACGCGATCCAGCCAGGCGGCCACGGCGGATGCGTCCGTCGCCTGGCCATGGCCCAGCGACACCCATTCCAGCACCTGGCGCGCAGTCATGAAGGGCGGGAAGCGCGGGGTCTCGATCATGGAGCCCATGCGCCGCATGGCGGCCGGGTCGCCGACCGGCCCGCCCATGACCCGCGCCGCGCCCGCCGTGGGCCGGATCAGGCCCAGGAGGATGCGGAACAGGGTGGACTTGCCCGCCCCGTTCGGTCCCAGCACGCCGTAAACCCCGCCGCGCGGAATGCTCAGATCCAGACCGTCCAGCGCCCGCACGGGACCATAGTGCTTGGCCAGGCCGCTGACCTCGATGACCGGTTCGCTCATGAGGTCGAGCTTGCGGGGTGCGCCGCCGGGCCGCAAGCCGTAAGACGGCTGTCACGGATTAAGAATAGGCAATGACGCCGTCCCCGTTGTCCGGAGCTCCGTTGATGCCGCGCCTGCTGATCCTGTTCCTGGCCCTTGTGCTGTCCGCCTGCGCGGGCGTCGGCGAACGGATGGAGCGGGACGTGCGCCCGCTGGTCATCCTGGTGGGCGTCGACGGGTTCCACCCCGATTATCTGGATCGTGGCGTCACTCCGACCCTCAACCGGTTGAGAGACGAGGGGGCCTTCGCCGCCCTGCGGCCGTCGTTTCCGACCGTGACCTTTCCCAACCACTACACCCTGGTCACGGGCCTGCACCCGGATCGGCACGGCATCGTCAACAACACCATGATCGACGCCGATCTGGGCCGCTTCAGCCTGGGTCACGCGCCCGCCGTCACCGACGGGCGCTGGTGGGACGAGGGCGAGCCGATCTGGGTCACGGCCGAGCGCGCCGGCCTGACCGCCGGGACCATGTTCTGGCCGGGCTCGGAAGCCGAGATCGGCGGCGTGCGGCCGACCTACTGGACCATCTTCCGGCAATCCCTGCCAGGCGATGCGCGGGTGGACCAGGTGCTGGCGTGGCTGGATCTGCCGGACAATGAGCGGCCGGACTTCATCACCCTGTATTTCGACACCGTGGACACGGCGGGACACAACCATGGGCCGGACGGCGAAGAGACGATCCGGGCCGTCGTCTCGGTGGACGCCTCCGTCGCCCGGCTGATCGCGGGGTTGAGGGCGCGGGGTCTGGCGGAGCGGACGACCCTGGTGATCGCCGCCGATCACGGCATGGCCGCCACCTCGCCGGATCGGGCCATTTACCTGGACGACCTGATCGCGCGCGAGGCGGTCGAGATCGTCCATTCCGGCGCCTTCGTGGGGCTGAACCCGCGCGCCGGATTCGAAGCCGAGGTCCAGGCCGCCCTGGTGCGCCGCCATGCCCATATGGAATGCTTCAGAAAGGGCGAGCTGCCCGCGCGACTGGCCTATGGCCGTCATCCGCGTGTGCCCGCCGTCATCTGCCTGCCGGACGTGGGCTGGCTGGTCGCCACGCGCGACCGGCCGATCCGGCGCCCCGGCGGCGCCCACGGCTATGACAATGCGGCGCCCGAGATGGCGGCCCTGTTCATCGCCCACGGCCCCGGGGTGCGCGCGGGCGTGACCCTGCGGGACGTGGATGCGGTGGACGTGCAGCCGCTGCTGGCGCACCTGCTGGGGCTGGTCCCGCCGTCTGGAGACGGAACGATCGAGGATTTCCGCCCGGCTCTGGATGCGGACTGACGATTTCGGACTCAAGAGCGAGACGCCTCGCCGGGAACGGTGGTGGCGCGCCATGTTTTCCGGCTACAAGGCGCGACTTTTCCTGATCCCGTCCTTCCCCGTCCCCGTCTCCGCCCCCAGCCCCGTCCATGACCTTCCTGACGCCCGGCGCGCGCAAGGCCGCCATCGCCTTCATCCTGGTGACGGCGGTGCTGGACATCCTGGCCATGGGCATCGTCATTCCCGTCCTGCCGCCCCTGATCGAGGAATTCGTGGGGTCCAACGCCGACGCCGGCTGGTGGAACGGTCTGTTCGTGGCGCTGTGGGCGGGGATGCAGTTCGTGGCCTCGCCGATCATCGGTTCGCTGTCGGACCGGTTCGGACGCCGCCCGGTGATCCTGATCTCCACGGCCGGGCTGGCTCTCGACTGGGTGCTGATGGCCGTGGCGCCGAACCTGTGGTGGCTGGCTGTGGGGCGCATCCTGGGCGGCATGACCTCGGCCAGCTTCACCGTCGTTTACGCCTATATGGCCGACATCACCGAGCCGGATGAGCGGGCTCGCGGCTACGGCCTGATCGGCGCGGCCTTCGCCGGGGGCTTCGTGCTGGGGCCGCTCATCGGCGGGGTGCTGGGCGAGATCGGCCCCCGCGCGCCGTTCTGGGCGGCGGCGGCCATGAGCGGCATCGCCTTCCTCTACGGCTGGTTCATCCTGCCGGAATCGCTCAAGCCCGAGCACCGCATGCCTTTTTCCTGGCGCCGGGCCAATCCGTTCGGGGCCATGGCCCTGTTGCGCCGCCACGCCGAGCTGACCGGCCTGGCGGTGGTGAATTTCCTGCTCTACTTCGCCCATCACGTCTTTTCGGCCGTCTATGTGCTTTACGCCGCCTGGCGCTTCGGATGGGGGCCGTGGCAGGTGGGGCTGCTGCTGGCCCTGGCCGGGGTGCTGGACATGGCGGTCCAGGGCGCCTTCGTGGGTCCGGCGGCCAAGCGGTTCGGTGACCGGGCGGTGATGATCTTCGGCCTGTTCGGCGGCGCGGCGGGCCTGGCGTTCATGGGCTGGGCGCCCACGGGGCTGCTGTTCGCCCTGGCCCTGTTCCCCAACGCCCTGTGGGGCCTGGCCATGCCCACGCTGCAGTCGCTGATGACCCGCCGGGTCGGCGTCAGCGAGCAGGGTCAGCTTCAGGGCGCGAACATGAGCGTGGCCTCCATCGCGGGCGTGGCCTCGCCGCTGTTCTTCGGCTGGGTCTATTCCATCTCCGTCGGCGACGCGGCGGTCATCCCCCATCCGGGGGCGGCCCTGTTCATGGCGGCGCTGGTTCTGGCCCTCGCCGCCGTGATCGGATGGATCACCGCGCGGGCCGCCGAGCGTGGGAAAAAGCCGCCGTTTCCTGACCACCTCTGATCCCGCTCTTGCTATGCCTTGATGCGGTCCCAAATCCGGGTTCACCTTGGCCGTGTGACATTCTGCATGAAAAACCCCCTGATCCAGACCATGAAGCTGTCTTCCGCCGTCTTCGCCGCCGTCCTGGTCCTCGCCGCCTGCGGAAACGCAGACAACACGGCCGCCCAGGAGGGGTCGTTCCCCGAACCCAACGCCTTCGGCGACACGCAAAGGGTCGTGCCCGGCGACGCCAACGCCATGAAGACTTCCTTCGCCCCGGTGGCCTCGGCGGCCGGACCGGCGGTGGTGAACATCTCGGCGGTCTCCAGCCGCCGCGCCGATCCGTTCTGGGAGATGTTCACCGGCCAGGCCCAGCGCCAGGCCTCGTCCATCGGCTCGGGCGTCATCGTGCGCGCCGACGGGGTGGTGGTGACCAACAACCACGTCATCCAGGGCGCCCAGCAGATCACCGTCACCCTGGCCGACCGGCGCGAGTTCCGCGCCCGCGTGCTGCTGGCGGACCCGCAGTCCGACATCGCGGTGCTGCAACTGGAAGGCGTGGACAGCGGCCTGCCGGTGCTGCCCATCGATGACCAGGAACAGCATCAGGTGGGCGACCTGGTGCTGGCCATCGGCAATCCGTTCGGCGTGGGCCAGACGGTGACCAACGGCATCATTTCGGCCCTGAACCGCACCACCACCGGCATTTCGGACGCCTCGTCCTTCATCCAGACCGACGCCGCCATCAACCCCGGCAACTCCGGCGGGGCGCTGGTCGACATGGACGGCGACCTGATCGGCATCAACACGGCCATCTTCTCGCGCTCGGGCACATCCGCCGGGGTAGGCTTCGCGGTTCCGGCCCAGACGGTGCGCCAGGTGCTGGACAGCGCCCTGGGCGGCGCCGACGCGGTGGTCCGGCCGTGGCTGGGCGTGCGGGCCGAGACGGTCACCGCCGACATCGCGCGCAGCCTGGGCATGAGCCGGCCCCAGGGCGTGCTGGTGGCCACGCTCTATCCGGGCGGGCCGGGCGAGCGGGCGGGCATCCGGGAAGGCGACATCATCACCGCCGTCGACGGCGCCGAGGTCAATGATTCCTCCGGCCTGAACTTCCGCGTCGGCTCCAAGCGGCCGGGGGAGCGCGCCCAGGTCGCCATCCTGCGTGACGGCCGCGCCCAGACCGTCAACGCCACGGTTCAGCCCCTGCCGGGCGAGCGGGACGCGCCGCAGGTGCTGATCGAGCGCGGCCTGATGTCCGGCGCCATGGTGGCCGACTATTCGCCCGCCCTGGCCCAGGCCGTGGGGGGCGACGTCTATGCGGGCGGCCAGGGCGTGCTGGTCACGCGCATGTCGGGACGAGGCTATGCGGCGCGCGCCGGCTTCCGGCCCGGCGACATCGTGCGCGAGATCAACGGCCGCCCGGTGCGCAACGTCGCCGAACTTCAGCAGGCCCTGAACGGCGCCGGCCGCTGGGAAGTGACCATCGAACGCGGCGGCCAGAGGATCAGCGGCCGGTTCGGCTGATCCTTCGGGTGACGGAAGACGCGCCAGCGCCTATCTGTGCCCCATGACCGACCTGTTCGAAGCCTCCGGCGTCCATCCGCCCGACGCACCGCTCGCGGACCGCCTGCGGCCGCGCGCGCTGGACGAGGTGGTGGGGCAGGATCACCTGCTGGGCGAAGGCGGCCCGATCCGGCGCATGATCGAGGCGGGGCGTCTCGGCTCCATGATCCTGTGGGGTCCGCCGGGCACGGGCAAGACCACCATCGCGCGCCTTCTGGCCCAGGCGGCGGGTTACCAGTTCCAGCAGATTTCGGCCGTCTTCTCCGGCGTCGCGGACCTGAAGAAGGCCTTCGAGACCGCGCGGGGACGACGCGCGGCGGGCCAGTCGACCCTGCTGTTCGTGGACGAGATCCACCGCTTCAATCGCGCCCAGCAGGACGGCTTCCTGCCCTTCGTGGAGGAGGGGGTCGTGACCCTGGTCGGCGCCACGACGGAGAACCCGTCCTTCGAACTGAACGGGGCCCTGCTGTCCCGCTCGCAGGTTTTCGTGCTGAAGCGGCTGGATGACGAGGCGCTCAATCAACTGTTGACGCGAGCCGAGGCGCATGAGGATAAAAGCCTGCCTCTGACGCCCGAGGCGCGCCAGGCGCTGCTGGCCCTGGCCGACGGCGATGGCCGTTATTTGCTGACCATGTCCGAGGTGCTGTTCGCCCTGCCGGAAGGCGAACCGCTGGACGTCCAGGCCCTGGCCGGGACGCTCCAGAAGCGCGCGCCCGCTTACGACAAGAGTCGAGAAGAGCACTATAACCTTATATCTGCATTGCATAAATCCGTTCGCGGGTCAGACCCGGACGCCGCCCTTTACTGGCTGGCGCGCATGCTGAACGGGGGCGAGGATCCGCTGTATCTGGCGCGCCGGATCGTGCGTATGGCGGTCGAGGACATCGGCGAGGCGGACCCGCTGTCCATCCTGATCGCCAACGCCGCCAAGGACACCTACGACTTTCTGGGCAGCCCCGAAGGCGAACTGGCTCTGGCCCAGGCGGTGGTGCATCTGGCCACCGCGCCCAAGTCGACCGGCGTCTATGAGGCCTACAAGGCCGCCGCGAAGGCCGCGCGCGAGACCGGCAGCCTGACGCCCCCCGCCCACATCCGCAACGCCCCGACGAAGTTGATGAAGGACCTCGGCTACGGCAAGGGCTATCAGTACGACCCCGACACGCCCGAGGGTTTCTCCGGCGCGAACTACTTCCCCGACGAGATGGACCGCCGCGTCTTCTACAAGCCGAAAGGCGAGGGCCACGAGGCCAAGGTCAAGGATCGCCTGGAGCGCTGGGCGGCCATGCGGGCGCGGCTGAACCAGGAATGACCCTTCTCCGAGGGGAGAGGGATACATTGAATAGCCGTTGCCGTTTCCGGAAATCGGCGTAGCGTCCCGCCATCGGCAACCTGGGGAGGGACCAATGACCGATGCGATGAGCGCCGCGCCTGCGGCGAAGACGCCCTGGCACATCTGGGTGGTGGGGATCGTGGCCGTGCTGTGGAACAGCTTCGGCTGTTTCGACTACATCATGACCCAGACGCAAGGGCAGGCCTGGCTGGAACGCATGGGCATGACCGAGGTCCAGATCGCCTATTTCAACGCCATGCCGGCCTGGACGCACGGCGCCTGGGCCATCGGCGTGTTCGGCGGGGTGACCGGCGGCCTGCTGCTGCTCCTGCGCCGCCGCTGGGCGCTTTACGCCTTCGCCCTGTCGTTTCTGGGCTGGCTGGCGGGCGCCATCTACGCCTTCTTCCTGTCGAACGGCCTGGAGGCGATGGGACCGATGTGGCCCATGCAGATCGTGATCGGCGCGGCCTGTCTCTTCTTCCTCTGGTACGCCTGGACCATGACGAAGCGGGGGATATTGCGCTAAGATTCCCTCTCCCAGTGGGAGAGGGCTGCGCGCAGCGGGATGCGTCAGCAGACCGCTTCTGCGGCGCGCAGGGTGAGGGTTCGGTGGTTCCTGCGGGAGCGCCCGACCCCGTCGTCGGATCGGCTTCGCCGCTCCTTCCTCCACCCCCGCGCGCAGAACCTCCCCCGGAACAAGTCCGGGTCCGGTGCGCGGGTCCCCCTTCTCCCACCGGGAGAAGGATCATGAAGTATGAGGTCGTGTGAGTTTCAAGCCGCCGGTGAATTTGAGCGATCAGGACGTCGCCGCCGTCCGTTCATGGGTGGTCCATGAGGACGCCCATGTGATCGCCTTCGACAAGCCGTCCGGCCTCAGCAGCCAGGGCGGGCGCATCAAGGCCCATACGCTGGACGACCTGCTGTGGGCCTTCGCGCGGTCGAACGGCAAGCGGCCGGACCTGGTGCATCGGCTGGACCGGGACACGTCGGGCGTCATCCTGGCGGCCAAGACGAAGCCGGCGGCCGGGTTCCTCGGCAAGGCGCTGCAGGCCAAGCGTTTCAGGAAGGCCTATCTGGCCCTGACGGAGTCCGCGCCCGACCCGCGCGGCGGCGAGATCGACGCGCCGCTGCTGCGTCAGGAGGTCGGTCGCGAGAGCTATATGCGCGTGGTCGATGCGGAGACGCCCGGCGCCCAGCCTTCCCGCAGCCGCTATCGCACCCTGTCGGCGAGCGATCAGGGCGCCCTGGTCGAGCTGGAGCCCATGACCGGGCGGATGCACCAACTGCGCGTGCACATGGCGCACATCGGGCGGCCATTGGTCGGGGATGCGCGCTACGGCGGCGCCCTGACCTTCGCGGGCGGGGCGGCGCCGCGCCTGATGCTGCATGCTGCAAGGCTCAGCTTTCCGCATCCGGAGGGGGGAACCTGCACGGTCCAGGCGCCGCTTCCCGCCGATTTTCGCGCCCTGATGGACCGCGCGGGCCTCACTCCGGCTTGAAGTCGCGGGCCTGCATTCACCCCTCTTCGTCATTCCCGGCCTTGTGCCGGGAATCCATAAACGCGGAACGTTCCAGGCGCGCCTTGCCCTGTCGGCGCGTATGGACCCTCGGGACAAGCCCGAGGGTGACGGGAGCGAGGGGAGTGACAGGAGCTGGATCCGTGACTTTTGCAAGGTTCCGCTTTAGATGGCCCGCCTCATGAACGGCCAGCTTCAGATCGGCGACGTGACCGTGCCCGGGCGGGTGCTGACGGCCCCCATGACCGGGGTCACCGACCTGCCGTTCCGGCGCGTGGCTTCGGCCCTGGGCGCGGCATACGTGGCCACCGAGATGGTCGCCGCCGCCGAGCTGGCCCGCGCCCGGCCCGACGTGGTGCGCCGCGCGGCGGTGGGCGAGGGCCTGCCCCTGACGGTCATCCAGCTGGTGGGCCGCGATCCGGGCCGCATGGCCGAGGGGGCGGTGATGGCCGAGCGCGCGGGCGCCGACATCATCGACCTGAACTACGGCTGCCCGGCCAAGGAGGTGACGGGCGCGGCCTCCGGCTCGGCCCTGATGCGCGATCTGGACCTGGCCTGCGGGATCATCGCGGCGGTGGTGAAGGCGACCAGCCGGCCCGTCACGGTCAAGATGCGCCTGGGCTGGGACGACGCGGGCCGAAACGCCGCCGAACTGGCCCGCCGGGCCGAGGCTATCGGGGTCCAGGCCGTGACCGTGCACGGCCGCACCCGCCAGCAATTCTACACCGGGCGCGCCGACTGGAACGCGGTGGGCGAGGTCAAGGACGCGGTCTCCATTCCGGTGATCGTCAACGGCGACATCCTGACCGCCGAGGACGCCCGCGCGGCGCTGAACGCATCCGGCGCCGACGCCCTGATGCTGGGGCGCGGCGTGTACGGGCGGCCGTGGCTGGCGGCGCGGCTGGACGCGGCCCTGAACGGCGACGCGGTGGCGGCCGAACCGGACGCGGCGGCGCGGCTGGCCATCGTTCTGAATCATTTCCGCCAGACCCTGGCCTTCTATGGTGACGCGCTGGGCCTGCGCATGTTCCGCAAGCATCTGGGCTGGTACGTCGAACAGGCCCCCTGGCCCGCGTGCCCGCTGGAGCGGCGCCAGGCCAAGGCGCGGCTGTGCCGTCTGGAGAGCCCCCAGGCGGTGGAGGCGGCCCTGACCGACCTGTGGTCGCCTGACGTCGTTCTTCGGGTGGCGTAATTCAGCAACATTTGTGTTGAAGCGCGGCCACAGGGCGGCCTAACCTGCGGCCATGAGCGAGCGTGCGCCCATCAGTGCAGGGGTCGAGATGCGCGGGGCCGACGAAGCCTCGGGCCGCCTGCGCCTGCTGTGGACTTGGGCGCTTCAGAACCGCAGCCGGGCGCTGTTCTGGCTGGCCTATGCGCTGGCCGCCGTGGTGACCGGGGCGGGGGTCTGGCTGGTGGCGGCGGCGCCGGGCGTGGACTCCGGGCGCGGCGGGGCCCAGGCGGCGGCCAGCCAGGCGGTGCTGGTGATCCTGCTGGCCAACCTGGTCCTGATCGGCTTCCTGGCGCTGGTGGTCGGCCTCAGGGTCGTCAGGCTGGCGCGCGACCGGGTGCGCGACGCCGGGGCGCGGCTGCATCTGCGCTTCGTCACCCTGTTCTCGCTGGTGGCGGTGGTTCCCGCCATCCTGATCGCCCTGGCCTTCGGGGTGCTGGTCAACCGGGGCGTGGACCAGTGGTTCAGCGACAATGTGCGTGCGGCCGTGGAGAACGGCGCCGACATCGGCCGGGCCTATGTGAGCGACGTCCAGATAGACATGGAGCGCGACCTGGCCACCATCAGCAACGAGCTGGGCGGCGAGGTCAGGACGGTGTTCCCCAACCGCATCCAGTTCTCCGACGCCCTGGCCCAGATGGCGGATTTCTTCGGCTATCCGGCCATCTACATCCTGAACGGCGAAGGCGAGGTGCTGGCGCGCGGCGAAACCGTGGGCGCGCCGCCTTACCTGGCGCCGCCGCGCTCGGTGCTGGAGCAGGCCGCCGCGGGCGAGGAGGCGCCGGTCGAGGCGACCGAGAACCCCGACGTGCTGCGGGTCATCTTTCCCCTGCCGGAATACGGCGACGCCTATCTGTATGTGGTGCGGCCGCTGGCGCCGGGCCTGATCGCCCAGATGCGGACCAGCGGGGATTCAATCGAATCGTACCGCGAGGCCGAGGAGAGCCGCGCGCGCATTCAGGCCGCCTTCGCGCTCAGCTATCTGGAGACGGCGCTGCTGGTGCTGGTGGGGGCGGTGTGGCTGGGGCTGTCGGCGGCCAACGCGATCTCGCGCCCGGTGGCCCGGCTGGTCCAGGCGGCGGACCGGGTGGCCGAGGGCGACCTGACCGCGCGGGTGGACTCCAGCATGGATCCCGAGGAGATCGCGGTCCTGTCGCGCGCCTTCAACCGCATGACCGGCGACCTTCAGGCCCAGCAGGAGGCGCTGCGCGCCGCCAGCGACGACGCCCAGGCCCGCAGCCTGTTCATCGAGACGGTGCTGTCGGGCGTCAGCGCCGGGGTCATCGGCCTGGACAGCAAGGGGCGCATCTCGGCCATCAACGACAGCGCCATGCAGCTTCTGTCCATCGCCGAGCCTCAGGTGCTGGGCAAATCCCTGGCCAAGGTGGCGCCCGAACTGGGCGACCTGGTTGCGCGGGGCGAAGCCCGGGTGGACGAGGAGATCGACGTCACGCGCGAGGCCGAGACCCTGCGCCTGCGCGTGCGGGTCGAGGGCGGCCTGGGCGGCGAGATGGTGCTGACCTTCGACGACATCACCCGCCTGGTGACGGCCCAGAGGAACGCCGCCTGGAAGGATGTGGCGCGCCGCATCGCCCACGAGATCAAGAACCCGCTGACGCCCATCCAGCTGTCGGCCGAACGGCTGCGCCGCAAATACCGCGCCCAGGTGACCGAGGACCCGGAGACCTTCGACCGCTGCACCGAGACCATCATCCGCCAGGTGGGCGACATCGGCCGCATGGTGGACGAATTTTCGGCCTTCGCCCGTATGCCGGCGCCGCGTTTCGCGCCCGAGGACGCATCCGAACTCCTGCGCCAGGCCGTGTTCGCACAGCGCGTCGCCGATCCCGACGTGGCGGTGGAGCTGGTCGAGCCCGTGCCGGAGGCCGTCATCAGCTGTGACGGCCGCATGGTGGGACAGGCCCTGGCCAATCTGCTCAAGAACGCCGGCGAGGCGGTGGCCTCCGCGCGCGACCTGGGCCGCCCGGCCGAAGGCGGCGTCTCGGCGGCCATGGAGATCGAGAACGGCCGCCTGTTCTTCATCATCGAGGACGACGGCGTGGGTCTGCCGGAAAAGGACCGCGACCGGCTGACCGAACCCTATGTGACCACGCGCGAGAAGGGCACGGGCCTGGGCCTGGCCATCGTCAAGCGCATCTGCGAGGACCATGGCGGCGAGCTGAGGCTGGCCGATGCGCAAACCCTGAAGGGCGCGCGCTTCTGCATGATCTTTCCCCTTCAACCCAGCGATGCAGCGGGCGCCGCAACCGGCGTCGGAGCGATAGAGAAGTGATATGCGAGTGACCCCTGGCGGCGCCGACGTCCTTGTCGTCGATGATGAGGCCGACATCCGTGACCTGGTTTCCGGCCTTCTGGAGGACGAGGGCCACGCCGTGCGCGCCGCGTCCAATTCCGAGGAGGCCCTGGCGGCCGTGCGCGCGCGCAAGCCGTCCCTGTTGGTGCTGGACATCTGGATGCAGGGCGGCGGCATGGACGGGCTGGAGCTGCTCGACATGGTCATGGAGCTGGACGCGGACCTGCCGGTCATCATGATCTCGGGTCACGGCAACATCGAAACCGCCGTCAGCGCCCTGAAGCGCGGCGCCTACGACTTCCTGGAGAAGCCCTTCAAGTCCGATCGTCTGCTGCTGGTGGTCGAACGGGCGCTGGAGGCGGCCAACCTCAGGCGCGAGAACCGGCGCCTGCGCGCCAAGGCGTTCGTGCCGGCCGGGCTGATCGGATCATCCAACGCGGCCCAGCAGCTGCGCTCCACCATCACCAAGGTGGCGCCGGCCAACAGCCGGGTTCTGATCTCGGGCCCGCCCGGGTCCGGCAAGGAGCTGGTGGCGCGCCAGATCCATGACGGCAGCCCGCGCGCGCGCGCCGAGTTCGTGGCCATCTCGGCCGCCGGCATGACGCCCGAGCGCCTGGACGTCGAGCTGTTCGGCGAGGAAGGGGAGGGGGGGCGCCCCTCCAAGATCGGCGTGTTCGAGCGCGCCCACGGCGGCACCCTGTATCTGGACGAAGTGGGCGACATGCCGCGCGAGAGCCAGAGCCGCATCCTGCGGGTGCTGGTGGAGCAGCGCTTCCGCCGCGTGGGTGGCGACACGGACGTCCAGGTGGACGTGCGGGTGGTCACCTCCACCTCGCGCGACCTGCGCCTGGAGATTGCCGAGGGGCGGTTCAGAGAGGACCTGTTCCACCGCTTGAACGTGGTGCCGATCCGGGTGCCGGCCCTGTCCGAACGGCGCGAAGACATCGGCGATCTGGTCCGCTATTTCGTCGACACCCTGTGCGAATCCCAGGGGCTGTCGCGCCGGGTGCTGGCCGAGGACGCCCTGGCCGTGCTCCAGGTCCACGACTGGCCCGGCAACGTGCGCCAACTGCGCAACAATGTGGAGCGCCTGCTGATCCTGGCCACCGGCGATCCGGCCGAACCCATCACCGCCGACATGCTGCCCCAGGAGGTGACCAGCACGGGCGCCGCGGCCTCGCTGGGCGCCGAGCGGGTCATCGCCCTGCCTCTGCGCGAGGCGCGCGAGGTGTTCGAGCGAGAATATCTGACCGCCCAGATCATGCGCTTCGGCGGCAACATCTCGCGCACGGCCGCCTTCATCGGCATGGAGCGGTCGGCGCTGCACAGGAAGCTGAAGTCGCTGGGCGTCGCGCCCGCGCGCGGCGGCGGCGAGGACGAGGAAGGAAACGGGGACTGATGTCCAGGGTCGCTTACGTCAACGGGGTCTATCAGCCGCACGGCCAGGCGGTGGTCCATGTGGAGGACCGGGGCTTCCAGTTCGCCGACGGGGTCTATGAGGTGTGGTCCGTGGCCGACGGCCGTCTGGCCGATTTCGACGGCCACATGACCCGGCTGTTCCGCAGTCTGGGTGAGCTTCGCATCGACCCGCCCATGTCGCGTGAGGCCCTGACCCGGGTGCTGCGCGAGACGGTGCGCCGCAACCGGGTGCGCGACGGCATCGTCTATCTGCAGGTCACGCGGGGCACGGCGCGGCGCGACCATCCGTTCCCCGCGCCGGGCACGCCGCCCAGCGTGGTGGTGACGGCCAAGTCCATGAATTTCGAGGCCCTGGAGGCCAGGGCCGCCAAGGGCATCACCGTCCTGACCCAGCCGGACAACCGCTGGGGCCGCTGCGACATCAAGACCGTGGGCCTGTTGCCCAACGTCCTGGCCAAACAGGCGGCGCTGGACGCCGGCGCCGGCGACGCCTGGCTGGTGGACGAGATGGGCCTGGTGACCGAGGGCACGTCCAACAACGCCTGGATCGTGGACAAGGACGGCGCGCTGCGCACCCGCGACATCCAGGCCAACATCCTGCGGGGGATCACACGCCAGACCCTGATGCAGATCGTCCAGGAAGAGGGCCTGACCGTCGACGAGCGGCCGTTCAGCGTGGATGACGTGAAACAGGCACGCGAAGCCTTCGTCACCTCCGCCTCCGCCTTCGTCCTGCCCGTCGTCGGCATCGACGGCGTGAAGATCGGCGACGGCAAGCCCGGTCCCCTGGCCCGCCGCCTGCGCGCGCTCTACCTGGCCAAGACCAGGGACGAGGCGGTGTGATGCATTTTCTCCCTCCCCTTCATGGGGAGGGGGCTGAGCCGCAGGCGAAGCGGGTGGGGGCGCCCAGCGCCCTTGTCGCCGAGCCCTCCCCACCCGGCCGTCGCTTCGCGCCGACCGCCCTCCCCGGGACGGGGAGGGAGAATGCCGCCGGTCGCCTGCCTTCATCTAACCCGTTGCCGTCCCGCATGAACGCGGGCTAGGGTCGTTCCACGGCGTCCCGCCGTCGCCGGCCTCCCCGCCGGACGATCAACAACAAAGACAGGACAAACCTGCCATGTCGCAAGACAAGAGACAGAACCTTCAGGACGCCTTCCTCAACAGCGTCCGCAAGACCAAGACCCCCCTGACCATATTCCTGGTGAACGGCGTCAAGCTGCAGGGCATCGTCACCTGGTTCGACAATTTCTGCGTGCTGCTGCGCCGCGACGGCCAGTCTCAGCTGGTGTACAAGCACGCCATCTCCACCATCATGCCCTCGCAGCCTGTGCAGCTGTACGAGCCCGAGGCGGACGAGGACTGATCGTCCCCGCCGGGTGAAAAGTGCTAGTGAGCAAGGGGTGAGCGGGACCGAGCGCGCTATCGGCGACAGCGGCTCACCTTTCGCTCACTCGCACTATTCACCCGAACAGATCCCGAGACCCATCCTCTGGCCTCCAAACTCATAGACCACGCCCCCGAGGTTCAGCGCGCGATCGTCATCCATCCTGACGGGCGCGGCGCCTCCGCGCGCCTGGCCGAGGAGCGGCTCGAGGAAGCGGTGGGCCTGTCCGCCGCGCTGGACCTGGACGTCCGCGCCGCTGAAATCGCGCGTGTGCGCCGCGTCGTGCCGGCGACTCTTTTCGGCAAGGGCAAGGTGGACGAGATCGCCGCCCTGGTCCGTGCGGCCGAGGCGGACGTGGTGGTCATCGACGACGCCCTGACCCCGGTGCAGCAGCGCAATCTGGAACAGGCGTGGGAGGCCAAGGTCATCGACCGGTCCGGCCTGATCCTGGAGATCTTCGGCCGTCGCGCGCGCACGGCCGAGGGCCGGCTTCAGGTCGAGCTGGCCCGGTTGGAGTACGAGCGATCACGCCTGGTGCGGACCTGGACCCACCTGGAGCGTCAGCGGGGCGGCACCAGTTCGACCGGCGGTCCCGGCGAAACCCAGATCGAACTGGACCGGCGCCAGATCGCCGACCGCATCGACAAGCTGAAGGCCGAACTGGAGGAGGTGCGCCGCACCCGCGCCCTGCACAGGAAGGCGCGCCGCCGCGTGCCGTTTCCGGCCGTGGCGCTGGTGGGCTACACCAACGCGGGCAAGTCGACCCTGTTCAACCGCCTGACCGGCTCGGAAGTCCTGGCCAGGGATCTGCTGTTCGCCACCCTGGACACGACCCAGCGCACCATCCGCCTGCCCCAGGGCCGCCCCGCCATCGTCGCCGACACTGTGGGCTTCATCTCGGACCTGCCGCACGAACTGGTCGCCGCCTTCCGCGCCACGCTGGTGGAGGTGGGCGAGGCGGCCCTGATCCTGCACGTGCGCGACATCGCCAGCCCGGATTCGGACGCCCAGGCGCGGGATGTGGAGGCGGTGCTGGACCAGATCCCGGTTCCCGAGGGCCGCGTCCGCCGGGTCTTGGAAGTCTGGAACAAGATCGACCTGTTGCCCGAGGACGAACGCGAGGCCGTGCTGGGCCAGGCCGCCCGCCAGGCGCGCGAGGGAACGGCCGTGGCCGTCTCGGCCTGGACGGGGGAGGGGATCGAGGCCCTGCGCGAGGCCATCGCCGCCCAGATCGACGACGAGCCGGAGACCCGACTGACCCTGGAGGCGGATCAGGGCGAGGCCCTGGCCTGGCTCTATGCGAACGGCCGCGTCACCTTCCGCGACACGGATGCGGAGGGCCGCACCCACGTCGTCGTCAAGCTGCCCCCCGCCGCCCTGGGGCGGTTCGAGCAGCGCTTCGGGGTTTAGGTTCTGGACTCATAAGCCCTGAGCCAGAGGCGGGTTGAGGCGAGCAGGATGGCGGCGAGGAAGTTACGCGCCAGCTTGTCGAAGCGGGTGGCGACGCGCCGGAAGTGTTTGAGCTTGCAGAAGTATCGCTCGACGACGTTGCGCTGTCGGTAGATCGCCGGATCGACGGAGCGCTGCACCTTGCGGTCGCGCTGGGTCGGGATGTGGGCGTGGCCGCCGCGAGAGGCGACGAGATCAATGACGGCGCGGGCGTCATAGCCCCGATCCGCAACGAGCGCCTGGGCGGGCTTGAGCCCATCGATCAGGGCTTCGACGGCGGCCTTGTCCGAGGCCTGACCGGCCGACAGAACGATCCGCAGCGGCAGGCCGTCCTGATCGACCAGGGCGTTGATCTTGGTGCTCAGTCCTCCACGAGAACGGCCGATGGCGTGATCCGGGCCCCCTTTTTTCCACCGGCGGCGTGCTGGTGGGCCCGGATGATGGAACTGTCGATCAAGTGCATCGAGCCAGGCGAGGAGGCTGACAAGGCCTCGAACACCCGCACCCAGACGCCCGCCTTGGCCCAGCGGTTGAAGCGATTGTAGACCGTCGTGTGCGGGCCGTAACGACTGGGCAGGTCGCGCCAGGGCGACCCGGTTCGCAGCACATAGAAGATGCCGTTGATCACCCGCCGGTCATCCACCCGCGCCACACCGCGCGGCTTGTTGGGCAGCAGCGGCTCGATCAGCCGCCACTCCGTCTCGCTCAGATCGTATCGCGCCATGCCAAGGCTCCTTCCGGAATCCTTGAATCAGCGAGATCGGGTCGCTGCAAGCTTTATGGGTTCAGAACCTAGCCCCGCCGAGGGTTCAGCTCAGGACCATCCCGTCGCCGGCGTAGAGCGCCTGGTCGCCCAGCATCTCTTCAATCCGCAGAAGCTGGTTGTATTTCGCCGTGCGGTCCGAACGGGCCAGGGAGCCGGTCTTGATCTGACCGCAGTTGGTGGCCACGGCCAGGTCGGCGATGGTGTAGTCCTCGGTCTCGCCCGAGCGGTGGCTCATCACGGCGGTGTAGCCCGCGCGGTCGGCCATATCGACCGCGTCCAGGGTCTCGGACAGGGTGCCGATCTGGTTGACCTTGATGAGGATGGAGTTGGCCAGGCCCTCGCCGATCCCCGCCGCCAGCCGCGCCGGATTGGTCACGAACAGGTCGTCGCCCACCAGCTGGATCTTGTCGCCGAGACGGTCGGTCAGCAGCTTCCAGCCGTCGAAGTCGTCCTCGGCGCAGCCGTCCTCGATGGAGACGATGGGGAAGCGCTCGCACAGGTCGGCCAGATAGGCGACCATGCCGTCCTGATCCAGGGTCTTGCCCTCGCCGGCCAGGACGTATTTCCCGTCCTTGAAGAACTCGGTGGAGGCCACGTCCAGGCCCAGTTGGAAGTCCTCGCCCGCCAGGTATCCGGCCGCTTCGCCCGCCTTGGTGATGAAGGCCAGGGCCTCGTCGGCCGACTTCAGGTTCGGCGCGAATCCGCCCTCGTCGCCCACATTGGTGTTGTGGCCCGCGTCCTTCAGCGCCTTCTTCAGGCTGTGGAAGATCTCCGCGCCCATGCGCAGGGCTTCGGAGAAATTCTCCGCGCCCGTGGGCAGGATCATGAACTCCTGGATGTCGATCGGATTGTCCGCATGGGCGCCGCCGTTGATGATGTTCATCATCGGGGTCGGCAGCATCCGGGCCGAAACCCCGCCCACATAGCGATACAGCGGCAGGCCCGCCGACACCGCGCTGGCCTTGGCGGCCGCCAGGCTGACGCCCAGGATGGCGTTGGCGCCCAGCCGGCCCTTGTTCTGGGTTCCGTCCAGCTCGATCAGGACGTTGTCGATGCGGCGCTGATCCTCGGCGTCCATGCCGCTGAGGGCGTCGAAGATCTCGCCGTTGACCGCGTCCACGGCCTTCTGCACGCTCTTGCCGCCCCAGGCGTCCTTGTCGCCGTCGCGCTTCTCCACCGCCTCATGGGCGCCGGTGGAGGCGCCCGAGGGCACGGCCGCGCGGCCGAAGGCGCCGTCCTCCAGCACCACGTCCACCTCCACCGTCGGATTGCCCCGGCTGTCCAGGATCTGGCGGGCTGTGATGTCGGCGATATCGGTCATGGCTTCCGTCTTGCTGCACGAAAATGAAGAGGCGCGCGAGCCTTAGCCCGCGCGCCGCGAAACGCCAACTGTCGGGGCTGTTACGCACAGCCTTCCACATACTGGATCGAAGGGCCGCCCGCGTGGATCATGCTGACGCTTCCGTCCGTCCCGATCTCATAGACGACGCCGCGCACGGCCGGATCCTCGCGGTAAGGCTCGCTGGAGGGGCCGTCGCTCCAGACCGTGATGTATTCCGCGGGGGCGTCGGCGTATTTGTGCGGGCTGACCTGGGCCGTATCGCCATAGGCGGCCTTCACCTCGGCGGCCGGTGCGCCCAGGCCGAAGCCGCGATCCGTGGTCAGGGTCGCGTCCCGGACCAGCGAGATGCGCGTCAGCACGCCTTGCTCCAGCATCAGCAGCATGCCCTCGGGCGCGCGCTCGGGCCGGTACTGGTCGCAGGTTTCGGGGTCGGGGCCGCCCACGGCTTCGGGATCGGCGTCCGGACCCAGGGCCTGGGTGATCTCGTCGCGGGTCATGCCGATGCGCAAGGGGCCCCACCCCTGGGCGGTCAGGGCGTCCGATGAAGCCGGCGTCTCGGCGGCCGGCGGCGCGGGGTCCGCCGGTTCAGAGGGCTGGCCGCAGGCGGCGAGCGCCAGGGCGGCGGCGAGGGCGGTGGACAGGCGAATCATGGACGTCTCCCGATTGAAGGTCAGACCCATGAACGCACGAAAACGGCGCGCGATGACTCGCGCGCCGCTGAAAATTCGCCAAACGGCAGGGAGACCTAGTATTCCTTTGGCGTCAGGACCTGGCGGCCGCGATAGGTGCCGGTCTTCAGGTCGATGTGGTGCGGACGCTTCAGTTCGCCGGTGTCCTTGTCTTCGACATAGGCGTTGGCGCCCAGGGCGTCGTGGGCGCGGCGCATGTTGCGACGCGACGGGGAGGTTTTACGCTTCGGAACGGCCATGTCCGTCTTATCCAGTCTGGTCGGAGCGCCCGACGGTTCGGCCGAACGCGAAAACAATTGCGGCGGCCGGGTCAGGCCGCCTGCGTGAGGGCGGGCTTATGCCTCAGAGGGCGGGGAAACGCAAGGGCCAGATGCCCCCCATTAGCTCCATAATGTTGCTTCTCAGGCCAAGAGAATACTCGTTCCGTGGAAAATGGCTCCGCCCACTTCGATGCAAAATACGGTGATGAACGAGATCAGCATCAGCAGAGCCACCACGCTCCCGACGACCGATCCACCATACCATCGCTTCACCGTCAAACTGATCGCTGATGCTACCGACATGACGATGAAGAACATAAGGCCAGCGATAAAAACCACGCTGCACACGCCCGCAACCAAAGTGACGATGGTCATCATGGACCCATGCTACGCTAGGGCGTAGATTTTCAGAAGCCAGCATGTCATCTTGGTCCATCCGGTAGGCGGAAGTCCTTCTGCCCCGAAGACAGATCGGTTTGGCTGTTACAGCCGTTCAGGCCACTGCTTCCTCGCCACCTTCAAGCGCCCGTACTAGGCTGGACAGGACTGGCACCCTACTTTCGTCGAATGAGCGGAAAAGCGTGACTGTGAATTGAGCTTAGCCCGTCACCCGCCGGTGACCTGTAGCGCGTCACCTGGTTCGGGGCGACGGTCATGCGCTGGCGGGCCTCCCCGACGCCCCAGGTTCCGGCGTCGACATCCCAGCAACCGGCCGAGACAGTGAAGCGGTAGCTCCTCCCGCGCGGGATGCTGACGCCGTCGGGCAGGCGGTTCAGGCCATAGGTCGAGGCGCTGCAGTTGGAGATCAGAAACTCGCGAAATCCGCGCGGTTCAAAGCGAACCGGACGCTGTCCACCCATTCATTCCCCACCTTCATCGTTCGCTCGGCGCGGCCGGTTTCGCGAAAGCCCAGGCGGGTCAGCACGGCGATGGACGCCGAATTCCTCGGGTCCGCATCGGCCGTCAGCCTATCGAGCGCGCGCACCGCGAACACATGGGTGATGACGGCGTGGGCGGCTTCGTATCCCAGGCCCTTTCCGTGGACGTCGGGGTGCAGGATGAAGCCGATCTCGGGCAGGCGATAGAAACCCGCCTTGCCGACCACGCGCCCCTCGAGCTCGACGACGAAATCCTCGGCCAGTTCGTGGGGCGAGGCGATCATGGCCTCCAGCCAGGCGCGGGTCTGGTCCAGCGTCTCGTGCGCGGGCGTGGACCACCAGCGGGTGGCGCGCGGGTCGGCCAGCACCGCGTGAAGCGCCTCCAGGTCATCCCATCGCGCGGGGCGCAGGGTCAGGCGCGGCGTTTTCAGCACCGTGCCCGGCGCGGTCACACCAGTCGGCTCTGCACCACCGCCGCCGCAATGAAACCGGCGAACAGCGGGTGGGGGGCGAAGGGGCGGCTCTTCAGTTCCGGGTGATATTGAACGCCGATGAACCAGGGGTGGTCGGGACGCTCCACCGTTTCGGGCAATACGCCGTCGGGCGACAGGCCGGTGATGGTCATGCCCGCGCCCTCGATGGCGTCGCGGTAGTTGATATTGACCTCGTAGCGATGGCGGTGGCGTTCGCTGATCTCGGTCGAGCCGTAGATTTCCGCGATCTTGGAGCCCTCGATCAGGACCGAGTCATAGGCGCCCAGGCGCATGGTGCCGCCCAGATCGCCGCCCTGGGCGCGCATGATGCGCTGGTTGCCCTGGGTCCATTCGGTCATCAGCCCGACGATGGGCTCCTCGGCCGGGCCGAATTCGGTTGAGGTCGCCTTCTCAAGCCCCGCCAGGTTCCGCGCCGTCTCGATCACCGCCATCTGCATGCCGAAACAGATGCCGAAATAGGGGATCTTGCGCTCGCGGGCGAAGCGCACCGCCTGAATCTTGCCCTCGGCGCCCCGCTCTCCGAAGCCGCCGGGCACCAGCACCGCGTGGGCGCCCTGCAGCCGCGCCTCGCAGGCGTCGCGGTCGCCCTCGAAAGTGTCCGCCTCGACCCAGTCGATGTTGACCTTGACGTTGTTGGCCACCCCGCCGTGGTGCAGGGCCTCGATCAGGGATTTGTAGGCGTCCTTCAGAACCGTGTATTTGCCGACCACGGCCACCGTGACCTCGCCGTCCGGATTGGTGCGGCGACGCACGATCTCTTCCCAGAGGGTCAGGTCCGGCGCGGGGGCGTCGGTGACGCCGAAATGAGCCAGCACTTCGGTGTCCAGCCCCTCACGGTGATAGTCCAGGGGCACGGCGTAGATGTCGGCGGAGTCCATGGCCTGAATGACGCCGGATTCCCGCACGTTGCAGAACAGGCCGATCTTGCGCTTCTCGTCCTCGGGGATGGGCTGTTCGCAGCGACACAAGAGGATGTCCGGCTGGATGCCGATGGAGCGCAGCTCCTTGACCGAGTGCTGGGTCGGTTTGGTCTTCATCTCGCCGGCGGTCTTGATGAAGGGCAGCAGGGTCAGATGCACGAAACAGGACTTGCCGCGCGGCAGCTCCTGGCCCAGCTGGCGGATGGCCTCGAAGAAGGGCAGGCCTTCGATGTCGCCCACCGTGCCGCCGATCTCGATCAGCACGAAGTCCACGTCCTCGCCGTCATCGGTCTGGGCCGGCGACAGGCAGAACTGCTTGATCTCGTCGGTGACGTGCGGAATCACCTGGACCGTGGCGCCCAGGTAGTCGCCCCGGCGCTCCTTCTCCAGGATGGTCTGGTAGATGCGGCCGGTGGTGATGTTGTCGGAGCGCGCGGCCGACACGCCGGTGAACCGCTCATAATGCCCCAGCTCCAGGTCGGTCTCGGCGCCGTCGTCGGTGACGAACACTTCGCCGTGCTGATAGGGGCTCATGGTGCCCGGATCGACGTTGAGATAGGGGTCCAGCTTACGCAGGCGGACCTTGTAGCCGCGCGCCTGCAACAGCGCGCCGAGCGCGGCGGAAGCGAGGCCCTTGCCCAAGGAGGAGACCACGCCGCCGGTGATGAACACATAACGAGGCATGGGGAATCACCTTACCCCCGATTCGGGCGGCTTGCTGCGGAGACTTTGAGGGTGTCGGCGGAGGCGGTGGATAACCGCCTTCGGCACTTATTCCGCCGGCGCCTGGGAAGCCGGGAGGCTGGCTTCCAGGTCGTCGAGGGTGGGGCCGGTCGAGGCTGCGGGCGCGGCCGGGGCCTCGTCGGCTCCGGTGGTCTGGGGCGCGTCCAGGTCGATCGAGCCCACCGTGGCGGCGTCCAGCACCGAACGCGACCCGCGCTCCATGTTGCCGACGATGGTCAGGGAGATGGCGCACACCGCGAAGGCTCCGCCCAGCCACCAGGTCAGGGTGGTCAGAAGATTGCCCGCTCCCCGCGCGGTCATGAAGCTGTTGCCCCCGCCGCCCATGCCCAGGGCGCCGCCCTCGGACCGTTGCAGCAGGACCACGCCGGTCATGGCGAGGCCGATCAGGATCATGACGACGATGAGAATGGTCTGGAGCATGGCCGAACAGATGTGTGACGCGAAGGCGCGCCGATCAAGCGGCGGGCTCTATCATTGTTGAGGGCGCGGAGCAACGCGGCGTGGTTCAGGATGCGCCCAGGATCCAGCCTTCCTCGCTCTCGACCTGAGGGACGAGCGCTTCGGGCGTGTCTTTGGGCGGGGCGAAGGCGGCGGCCAGTTCGCCCTTCTCGTCCATGCGGGCAAAGGTTTCGGCGGCGACGCGGACCTGCGCCTGGGTCTTGAACTCACCGGGTTCGGGCCTGGCCTGGAACAGGGCGGGCCAGACCTCGACCACAAGAGCGGACAGGGGCGCGACGTCTTCGGGCGTCAGGGCGCGCCAGCCCGTGCCGAAGGGCCACACGGCGCCGGCGGCCCCCAGCCGCTCCAGCAGGCGGCGCACGGCCGGGATGCCGATCAGCGCGTGGCCTCCCACCGCGCCGGCGCCGTGCATCTGCCAGACGCTCTTGGGCTGCAGCTTGCCGGCCTTCGCGGCGATCTCGGTCGCGCGCAACTCGGGAATGTCGCCTGATCCGCCCTCGGGCTTGGTGGTGGTCAGCCAGCGCTGGGCCTGACTGGCCGGGGCGCCCCAGAACGGCCAGGCCTGATCGGTCATCAACCGGTTCATCTTGGCGGCGACCTGATAGCGGTTGTTGGTGTTGTCGGCCTTGTCGCGCACGTTGTCGGCCAGGAACGCCCACAGGCCGGACCACGTGGCGTCCTTCAGGCCCAGGCGCGCGGCCGTGCCGGTCGGAAAGCCCAGCGGCACGTCGAAGCCGACCAGGGCGCGGTCGCCGCGCCGGTTCAGGTCCGCCAGGATCTCGGCCAGCAGGGCCTCGCCCTCGGCGCGGGTGGCGACGTTGTGCGTCTCGCCCTTCAGGCGCA
This sequence comes from Pseudomonadota bacterium, assembly GCA_023433585.1. Taxonomy (GTDB): domain Bacteria; phylum Pseudomonadota; class Alphaproteobacteria; order Caulobacterales; family Caulobacteraceae; genus Brevundimonas. The sequence continues at coordinate 7,865 of JAEZCL010000036.1, read as the reverse complement.
TGCGCACATCGCGTTTGACCACGGCGATCCACAGGGACTGTTCGCCCAGTTTCCTGCCCTCGGCGGCGGTCCAGTTGGCGATGACATAGGCGTCGAAAAGACGGGACACGGCGGGCGCTCGCGGAAGAAATCAAAACGGAAACCGTCATTCCCGGGCCGGTCCGGAGAGCCCATGAGGATGACGGGATTGAACTTAGCGCTTCGGCATGGCCGCCGGAAGGGTGCGCGCCGCCTATTTCAGCAGCGGCTCCAGGTGCGACAGCCACTTTCGTCCCAGGCGCAGGCCCTCGTCCGGCGAACCGACCGCGGTGGGGGCGACGCTGTTCCACAGGTCCAGCTCGAACTCGGGATGCCGGGCGTCGGCGAACATGAGGCGCAGCACCACCTGGTTCGCATCGGGCGCCATGACGTCCAGGTCGCGGCGGGGCTCGCCGCGCCGCACACGCGCCAGCACATGCCCGTCCACGATCATTTCCGCGCCGTCGATCTCGGCGAACTCGTACACCAGGCCGTTCGCCCCCCGGTCCCACAGCACCACCGCCTGTTCGGTCTCGAAGTCCAGGCCGCAGGCCCGGCCCTCGGAAGGCGCGATGGCCTCCACATCCGGTGTCCGGCTCAGGGCGCGGTCCATGGCGCGGCGCAGCCGGCGCCCGGGCTCCATCCACCAGGCCAGGGTGAGCCCGGTCGTGGTCAGGGCGGCGGCCGCCAGCGCCACCAGCAGGATGATCCTCAGCGTTTCGACCACGCCGGCGGCTCCGGATCCAGATCGACGACCACCGGCACATGGTCGCTGGGCTTGTCCATCTCCCGGGCGTTCCGGTGGGTCTCGATCCCCTGAAACCGGTCCGCCGCCATGGGAGACAGCATGGCGAAGTCGATGCGGATGCCGTGATTCCGCCGCCAGGCGCCGGCCTGATAGTCCCAGAAGGTGTAGGTTCCCTCCGGTTCGCCGCCGATCTCGTGGGCATCGGCCAGGCCCAGCCATTTCAGGGCGCGGAACGCCTCGCGGCTCTCGCTCTGGAACAGGGCGTCGCCCAGCCACGCCTCGGGATTTTTCGCGTCAACGGCCTCGGGGATGACGTTGTAGTCGCCGCACAGGGCGAACGCCTCTTCCTGCATCAGCAGCGCCGCCGCATGGGCCTGCAGGCGCTCGAACCAGGCCAGCTTGTAGGCGAACTTCTCGGTTCCGATGGGGTTGCCGTTGGGCAGATAGATGGACGCCACCCGCACCGGCGCCGGCGCCTCGACCAGCGCCTCGATGTAGCGGGCCTGTTCGTCACTCTCGTCGCCGGGCAGGCCGCGCCGCACGTCGGACAGCGGGAATTTCGAGAGCAGCGCCACGCCGTTGTAGCTCTTCTGCCCGTGGGTCTCGACGTTGTAGCCCAGGCTTTCGAAGGCCTCGCGCGGGAATTTATCGTCCACGCACTTGATCTCCTGCAGACAGGCGACGTCGGGCCGCGCCTGCTCGAACCAGTCCAGCACGGTGGGCAGACGGGCGTTGACGGAGTTCACGTTCCAGGTGGCGATGCGCATGAGACTCAGGGGACGGCGAACGAGATCGCCACGCTAGACCATTTTGGCTTCAGGTCGAATCCTCCGGTCTTCTCGGATCAGACGGAGCCGCCAAAGAAAAAGCCCGCCGCGAAGCGACGGGCTTTTCCTCTGGACTCAAGAGGCCTTACAGGACGCACTCGTCGCCCTGGCGGGCGGCGGCGGCGCAGGGCAGCAGTTGACCTGCGGCCTGGCGGTTGTCGGGGAATTCGCCGAACCAGCCGCGGCCGTCGTCGCACTTCACCTCGGCGATGTCGCCTTCCAGGTTGGCCATGCGGGCGACCACGCGATAGTCGACCACATTGCAGTTGCGCTGGCTGGCCGTGACCATGCGGGTCAGGGCCTCGCTGATCGCCGAGCGCGGGGTGAACTCGCATTGCAGGCCGCGTGAGTCCATGGTGAAGCAGTCAAAGGCCTCGGTCTGGCCGGAACCGCCCGCGGCGGGGAAGAAGCCCATCAGGCCCATGGGCTGTTCGGCGCAGTCGAGTTCATAGATCTCGCGGCCCGGCGAGCCGTCCGGCGGGCTCTCGACCGCGACGATGCGTTCCTGGTTGATGGTGCAGGTCTGGCCGATCTGGGCCAGTAGCACGGCGCGTTGCTCAGCCTGGGCGGCCTGGGCCGCCGAGGTGTCGGTCAGGGTGCAGCCGCCCGGCACGATCTGGGGCCGTCCACAGTCCCGTGCGTCGAGCGGGGCGCCGACCGGATCGGTCTGGGCGATGAAGCCGAACCCTTCGGCGCACTTCACCTCATAGAAGCGATATTGTTCGTTGGCGCCGACGAAGCGGGCGTCGTCAGGCGAACAGGCCTGGGGGGCGACCGACGCGAACTGCGTCTGATAGCCGGCCATCTGCTCGTCGCGGGTGGTGAAGCGGCATTCGCCGCCCGCCGCCATCACCTCGATGCATTCCAGGCGGCCTTCATACAGGCCGGCGTTGTCCACACGCAGCCAGTAGCCGTCGGCGTTGGCGCATCCGACCTCATAACGGTCCTCGCCGGCCTGGGTGCGGCCGACCCAGCGGGTCGCGTCCACCTGACAGGTGATCGAGGCGGACTGGATATAGCCGGTCATGACCTGGTCGGTGTCGGCGTTCTCCGGCAGGCTGCAGGTGACCTGCGCTGCGGCGTTGGGGTCTTCCTGGCGCGCTTCCTCGGCCTGTTGCGCCACGATGATGCAGTTGCGCGAGGTCGGCTGGTCGCCGTCGGTCAGGATGAAGCCCAGGCCGCTTGCACAGGCGACCTCGAAGATGTTGGCGGAGCCCGACCGGCCGGGGCTGATCGCGTTGGTGAGCTGGCAGGAGGTGTTGGTGGCGGTCAGCGCGGCCTGGGCCTCGGTCAGCACTTCCGGACCGGTGCGGGTCTCGGACGCCTGTCCGCTGGGCTGGCGCGTGCGCGACTGAAGGGCGGCGGCGGTCACGGCCGCGGCGGACACGGCGGGCGCCGTCTGCGGGGCCGAGGCGGCGGCCGGCAGGGGCGCGAAACCGACGATGGTCAGCACCACGGCTGAACGGGCGAGCAGGGAATGACGCAGCTTCAAGGGGCTCTTCCTAACCTTGTGACAGGGTTGCGGACGCTTCGCGCGCGCGGATGCAGGGGTCAAGTCCTAAGAGCGTGATGTGTTCCGCTTGTGGCGCTCAGATGGCCTTTGACGCGCGCGGAACGGGCGGGCAGAGTGCGAATGGGTTTTCAATGGAGACGTGCTTGCCGGAAGGCGATCCCATCGCGGCAGGAACGCGCCGAGCGACGCCGGTCGGCCTCGCCTATGCGCCTCTGGCGACACCCGCGCCCGGTCAGGCGGTCGAGGCCGCGCCGGGTGTTTTGTGGCTGCGGTTCACCCTGCCGCTGGCGCTGAACCACATCAATGTCTGGGCGATTCGGGACGGCGACGGCTGGACCGTGGTCGACACCGGGCTGGGGTTGCCGGACACGATCGAGGCGTGGGAGGCGGCTCTGGCCGGACCGCTTCAGGGGCGGCCGGTGACGCGGCTGATCTGCACCCACATGCACCCGGACCACCTCGGACTGGCGGGCTGGCTGTGCGAGCGGTTCCAGGCGCCGCTGCTGATGTCGCGGCTGGAGTATGTGACCGCGCGCATGCTGCTGGCCGATGTCGGCCCGGCGCCCGAGCCGGGCGTGGCCTTCTATCGCGCGGCGGGCTGGTCGGACGAACAACTGGACGGCTATCGCGAACGGTATGGCCTGTTCGGCAAGGCCGTGCGGCCGATGCCGGCGGCGTTCACGCGGCTGAACGAGGACGACCGTATCGTCATCGGTGACGACGTCTGGCGCGTGATCGTCGGATCGGGCCATTCGCCGGAGCATGTGTGTCTGCTGCGTGAATCCGACGACCTGTTCATTGCGGGCGACCAGCTTCTGCCGCGCATCTCGTCCAACATCTCGGTGTGGCCGACCGAACCGGGGGCTGACCCGCTGAAGGACTGGCTGGAGTCGCTGGAGGCCCTGAAGGGGCGGATTCCGTCGGGCGCCCTGGTGTTGCCGTCGCACGGCGAGCCGTTCCGGGGGGCGCACGAACGGTTGAACGCCCTGTTGCGCGGCCACGACGTGGCGCTGCGGCGGCTGGAGCGCACCCTGGCCGAGCCGAAGCGGGCGGTGGACGTGTTCCCCTCGCTGTTCGGGCGCTCGGTGGACGAGGGCGTGCTGGGCATGGCCACCGGCGAGGCGGTCGCCCACCTCAATCATCTTGAAGCCCAGGGCCGCATCGCCCGCCTCCGTGACGGAGACGGCGTGGACTGGTGGCGTCGGGTCGAAACTGGAGAGTCCCAATGAGCGAACACGTCCATGTGACGCTGGATCAGGGCGTGCTGAGCGTCACCCTGGCCCGGCCGGAGAAGAAGAACGCCATCACCCAGGCCATGTATGCGGCCCTGTCGGAGGCGACCGAGCGCGCCCGCACCGATGCGGATGTGCGCGCGATCCTGTTTCGGGCCGAGGGCGACAGTTTCTGCGCCGGCAACGACATCGCCGATTTCATCGCCATCGGCTCTCAGACGGGCGAGCCGCTGGACATGTCGGTGTTCCGCTTCCTGAAGGCCCTGGCCGACCTTGATCGGCCGGCGGTGGCGGCGGTGAGGGGCCGGGCGGTGGGCATCGGCCTGACCCTGCTGCTCCACTGCGACATGGTGGTCGTGGCCGAGGACGCCTTGTTGTCCGCGCCGTTCATCAATCTGGCCCTGGCGCCCGAGGCGGCTTCGACGATGCTGCTGCCCGCCGTCATCGGCCACCAGCGGGCGTTCGAGCTGTTCGCCCTGGGCGAGCCGATCACGGGGCGCCGGGCGGTGGACTGGGGCCTGGCCAACCGCGCCGTGGCGGCCGGTCAGGTGGACGACGAGGCCGCGCGCATCGCCGCCCTGCTGGCCGCGCGGGCGCCCAACTCCATCCGTTCCACCAAGCGTCTGATGCGCGACGCCGAGGCGCTGTGGCGCCTGATGCAGCGCGAGGCCGAGGCCTTCGGCGCCCAGATGAAGAGCCCCGAGGCCATGGAGGCCTTCATGGCCTTCACCCAGAAACGTGCGCCGGACTTCTCGAAGATCGGCTGATTCCGCTTGACGGGCGCGGGCGCCGGCCGCAGATGCGCGGTCCCTGTTTTCGGACGCCGCCATGACCGTCGCCGCCTCGCCCCTGACCGTGGCCATCCAGCCCGAAACCGTGTTCGACGCCGCCGCCGTCGCACGCGTGGTCGAGGCCGCCTTTGGCCCCGGCCGCCTGGCCAAGACCGCCGAGCGGCTGCGCGAAGGCCGTGATCCGGTCGTGGGTTTCACCGCGCGTCATGACGGCCGGGTGATCGGCTCGGTGCGGCTGTGGCGCATCCGGATCGGCGAGACGCCCGCCCTGTTCCTCGGCCCCATCGCGGTCGACCGGGTCGAGCGCAACGTCGGCGTCGGCGCTGACCTGGTGGCCGCCTGCGTCGGCTGGGCGCGTCAGGCGGGCGAGGCGGGCGTGCTGCTGGTGGGCGACCCGCCCTATTTCGAGCGCTTCGGATTCCGGCGCATCGACGATGCGGCGCTGCCGGGGCCGGTCGATGCGGCGCGGCTGCTGTGGCTGGGCCTGGACGGGGCCGAAGCGCCGTCGGGGCCGGTTCGCGCCGCCTGACCCCTTGCGGGGCGCGCCGGGGCGCCTACCATCCGGGGATGACCACGGACACGCTCAGCCTCATCCAGTCGGTCGCCGGGCATGGCGAAGCCGGACGCGCTCCGGCGCCGGTGCACCTGTGGAATCCCGACAATTGTGGCGAGATGGACCTGGTGATCCGCGCCGACGGGGTGTGGCTGCATGAGGGCTCGCCCATCGGCCGGCCCCAGCTGGTGCGCCTGTTCGCCACCATCCTGCGCAAGGATCCGGACGGCTACTATCTGGTCACACCGGTCGAGAAGCTGAAGATCACGGTTCAGGACGTTCCCTTCCGCGCCGTGCGGGTGGACCGGCGTGGCGAGGACCTGGTCTTCACCACCGACATGGGCGAGCGCGTCGTCGCCGGGCCCGAACACCTACTGCGGGTCGAGACCGACCCGGCTACCGGCGAACCGGCGCCCTATGTGCTTGTGCGCGGCGATCTGGAGGCCCGCATCGAACGGCCGGTCTTCTATGAACTGGTCGAGATGGCCGAGGTCCGCGATGGACGGATGACCATCCATTCGGGCGGCCGGGAATTTCCTCTGGGGACCGTGGCGTGAGCGCCCTTCGTCAACAGTTGATTTCGGCTCTGGAGCCGCTGGACGCCGCGTTCGGCGCCGCGCGTTTCTCCGATTTCGATCTGAATCCCGGCGTCCCGCGCGCGCATCGTCCGCTGCGGCCCGCCGCCGTGCTGATCCCGGTGGTGGACCGGCCGGACGGCCCGACCCTGCTCTTGACCCGGCGCTCGGATTCCCTGGCCAGCCACACGGGTCAGATCGCCTTTCCGGGCGGACGCCTCGATCCCGGCGAGACGGTGGTCCAGGCCGCCCTGCGCGAGGCGGTCGAAGAGGTGGGACTGTCGCCCGACCATGTGCAGCCGCTGGGCCTGTCCGACGCCTATGAGACGGTGACCGGGTTCCTGGTCACGCCCGTCGTGGCCTGGATCCGCCCCGGTTTCGACCTGACCCTGAACCCGGATGAGGTGGCCGATGCGTTCGAGACGCCGTGGGCGTTCCTGATGGACGCCGCCAATCATCGCCGTGAGTTCTACGACGCCCCCGACGGCGCCCGCCGCTGGTTCTGGGCCATGCCCTGGGACGAGCGCTACATCTGGGGCGCCACCGCCGGGATGCTGCGCGCGCTGTGGGGGCGGCTGCACGACCCGGCCCGCCGAGACGTGGCGTGACCCGCCTGGCCGACCAGCCCTGGCTGACGGCGCTGGAAACACGCGCCGTCATGGCCGCCCTGGAGGCGCGCGGCGGCGCCGGCTGCGCACGGGTGGTGGGCGGCGCCGTGCGCAACGCCCTGATCGGAACGCCGGTGAACGACGTGGACATCGCCACGACCCTGGAGCCCCAGGCCGTCATGGCGGCGCTGAAGGCGGCGGGGCTCAAGGCCGCGCCCACGGGCCTGGAGCACGGCACGGTCACGGCGGTGGCGGAGGGGCGGCCGTTCGAGATCACCACCCTGCGCCGGGACGTCTCCACCGACGGCCGCAACGCCGTGGTGGCCTTCACCACCGACTGGGCCGAGGACGCCGCGCGCCGGGATTTCCGGCTGAACGCGCTCTACGCCGCGCTGGACGGCGAGGTGTTCGATCCGACGGGGCAGGGGGTCGAGGACGCCCTGGCGGGCCGCGTCGTGTTCGTGGGCGACCCCGAGACCCGCATCCGCGAGGACTATCTGCGCATCCTGCGGTTCTTCCGCTTCCACGCCTGGTACGGGCGCGGCCCGGCCGACGCGGCGGGGCTGAGGGCCTGCGCGGACCTGAAGGACGGCATGGCGCGGCTGTCGGCCGAGCGGGTCTCGGCCGAGCTGCTCAAGCTGCTGGCCGCGCCCGATCCGCTTGCGGCCCTGGGCCTGATGGCCGAGACGGGGGTGCTGGACCGCGTCCTGCCCGATCATGTGGGTCTGGACCTGTTCGAGGCCATGTGCGCCGTCTCGCCCGACGCCCTGATGCGTCTGTCGGCCCTGCTGCCCGCCGATGCGGACCGGGTGCGCGCCGCCGCCCGCGCCCTGCGCCTGTCCAACGCCCAGAAGGACAGGCTGGCGCTGGCCTTGCCCGCCGAGCCCGTCGTGGCGCTGTCGATGGATCCGCGCGCCGCTCGGGCCGCCCTCTATCGCCTGGGCCGCCGGAGGTTCGAGGATCAGGTGCTGCGCGCCTGGGCCGCCGCCCCGGATCATGA
>JAEZCL010000308.1 GCA_023433585.1 Pseudomonadota bacterium | reverse complement strand
CACCATCCTTCGGATGGTCCCCCTCCCCCGTGAGCGGGGGAGGAAAGATCAGATCCGGCCCCGCGTCAGGTTGCGGTATTCGACCAGGCGCTCCTTGTCGCGGCGGACCTGGTCGGCGACGGCGTTGTCCACGTCCAGGGAGGCGTAACGAACCCAGCCCTCGATCCCCAGCTTGTCCTGGATGGCGGCGACCGGCGTCTGCCACAGGAAGTAGGACATCCACGACACCAGTCCGCCCAGGGCCACGGCCAGGATCTGAAGCCCGCGGAACTCCATTTCGTGCACGCCCGGCACGGGCTCCAGCACGAACAGCCACAGCCACACGAGGAAGATCAGCGGCGTCATGAAACGGCTGAACCAGCGCATCCAGTAGCGCTCGCGCCGCACCCGCCACAGCTCCATCTGGATGAATTTCTCCAGATATTCCATGCGCGCGCCCAGCCACATGGTCAGGCGGGTCAGATACATGGCGCGCTGGCCCCAGCCCTTGCCGTCGGTCTGATACTGGGTCTCGGCCTGGTCGCCGATGGCCCGCGCGTTGGTGAACAGGTTTTGCAGCTCGCGCGTCCGCTGAACGATCTCGCGCGACAGCTCGTAGGAGTCGTTCTCGAGCCGGAACCGGTACTGGGTGAACAGGATGTAGTTCACGCCCCAGTAGAGCCCCACTGACAGCACCATGGCGATGGCCGCCAGGGCCACACCGGCGGCGGTCGTGCCGGTCCAGTCCGTGAACCAGGTGGGACCGAGCGTCGCCAGCACCGTGAAGGCGATCAGGGCCAGGGCCTGGTTCAGACGCTTGACCCCCACATGCAGACACAGGCGCTTGAACACCGAGCGGCCATAGCGGTGGATGCGGGTGCGGATGTCGGTGTCGACCGGGAAGCGTTCCTGAATCTGGCGGTGGAACAGGACGTGGAAACGGTCGGGTTTCCCCTCGCTCTCCCAGAACGGGAAGATGTCCAGCGGCTGGTTGAAATATTCGTCGATGTGATCCGAGATATGCTGGATCGCAGCCGGATCGTTCGAGAAATACTCGCTTTCCTGGATCGGCCGGTCGATGCCCTCGCGCGAGCGGGTGATCGGCGCGGTCAGGTCGCGCACGGGACGCGGCGCCTCGCGGCCGGGGGTGTCGATCGCACCGGACGGCGGCGGGACGGCGGGCGCGGCCATCACCGGAGCCTGATGGGCGGGCGTCTCCGTCGTCGGCGGCTCGGCCGGAGGCGGCGTCTGCGTCCCGTACTGATCCTCATGCGCCATGGCGGCCCCCAAAAACCCTGTTCTTCAAGGCTTCTACGATGAAAGGCGGGGTCCGGCCATCCACCTTCGCGCCTGACGCGAACCCGCGTCGAGCCTATCGGCGGCCGTGCGCCGGGCAAGTGAACTTTGTGAAAGACGGGCCGCGAGGCCGGGCACAGGGACATGGCGCGCGACAGCCGGGGCCAGGTCCCGCATGATCGAGTTCCTTTCCCATCGAGTCGGCGAGGGTGCGGGCAGACTTCATGACACGTTTTCTGATTGTCGCGGCGGGCGGGGCGCTGGGGTCCATGGCGCGATACGGCCTGGGTCTGGCGGCTGGGCGGCTGGCGCCCGGCGCGGTCTGGCCGTGGGGCACGTTCGCGGCCAATCTGATCGGCGGCCTGCTGATGGGGCTCCTGGCCGGATGGCTGGCGCTGAAGGCGGGCGAGGGGGTGGATCACGAGCGGATGCGGCTGTTGATCGGCGTCGGGCTGCTGGGCGGCTTCACCACCTTTTCGGCCTTTTCCCTGGAGACGGCCCTGATGATCGAGCGGCGCCAGTTCGGTCTGGCGGCCGGATATGCGGGCCTGTCGGTGGTGCTGTGCGTCGCCGCGCTGTTCGCCGGGCTGATGATCGCGCGGCGGCTGTGGGCGTGAACCGTTTGGGCCTGAATGGATTGGGCCTGTGGCGATCAGGGCCGTGGCGCCGCGCGCCGGGCGGCCTATAAGGACGGCCATGAGCCGGGAAGTGAAAACCCTCTACGTCGCCGAGGCCGAGGACGGCATCCGCCTGGACCGCTGGTTCAAGCGGCGCTGGCCGCACCTGTCGCATGTGCAGGTGCAGAAGATGGCCCGCTCGGGTCAGATCCGGGTGGACGGGTCGCGGGTGAAGCCGGAGGAGCGCCTGACGGCGGGCGCGGCGGTTCGTGTGCCGCCCATTCCCGATGCGGTCGAGAAGAAACCCGGGGATCGGCCGCGCCTGAGCGACCGCGATGCGGCCTATGCGAAGTCGCTTGTGCTGTTCGAGGACGATCTGGTCATCGCCCTGAACAAGCCCGCCGGGCTGGCGGTTCAGGGCGGCACCAAGACGACGAAGCATGTGGATCGGCTGCTGTCGGCCTGGGGCGAGGGGCTGGAGCGGCCCCGGCTGGTGCACCGGCTGGACCGGGACACCTCGGGCGTGCTGCTGCTGGGCAAGGGGCCGGAGGCGGCCAAGCGGCTGGCGGGCGCCTTTGCCCGGCGTCAGGCGAAGAAGACCTACTGGGCCATCGTCTTCGGCGCGCCGAAACCGGCGGCGGGCCAGATCGACCTGGCGCTGAAGAAATCGGGCATCAACGACTTCGAGATCATGCGGCCTGCCGACCCGAAGGAGCATGGGGCCGAACCGGCCGAGACCGCCTTCGCCACCATCAGCCGCGCCGCGCACCGGGCCAGCTGGATGGCCCTGCGCCCCTTCACCGGGCGGACGCATCAGCTCAGAGCGCACATGAAGGCTATCGGCCATCCCATTCTGGGTGATCCGAAATATGGCGACGACGCCTCGACCGAGCTGTCCGGCCCGCTGAAGCTGCAACTGCACGCCCGGCGCATCGAACTGGACCACCCCGGCGGGGGCAAGCTGATCGTCGAGGCGCCGATCAGCCCCGAGATGAAGGCCGGTTTCGCCCATTTCGGCTTCTCCGAGGACGAGGCCGACACGGACCCCTTCGCCGGGGTGCGGCGCATCCGATGACGCCGGACCAGGCCGCGCGGCTGCAACAGGGGGCGGGGCTGTTGAACCAGCGCCGCTTCGCCGAGGCGCGCGCGATTCTGGAGCCCGTGGCCCGCGCCGCGCCGCGTAACGCCGATGCGCGGCATCTGCTGGGCGCGGCCCTGGCCGGGGCGAAGGACGCGGCGGGCGCGGAGACTGAATTGCGCGCGGCGCTGCAGGCGGACCCAGGGCATCAGCACGCGGCCACGGATCTGGCGCGGCTGCTGGCGGGGCAGGGGCGGCACGAGGATCTGCTGGCCGTCACCGAGCGCGCGGCGGCGGTGGAGCGGCCACGCCTGGCGCTGCTGGACGCCCGCGCCCAGGCGCTCCAGGCGCTGGACCGGCTGGACGAGGCGCTGGCGGTGCGCGAGCGGCAGGCGCGGCTGGCGCCGGACAACGCCGTGGTCCATCACAACCTGGCGGCCGTCCTGGGCGACATCGGCCATGCCGAGCGGGCCGAGACGGCGGCGCGGGCGGCCTTCGCGCGTGGCGGGGACGCGCCGGAGACCTGGCTGATCCTGGCGCGGGCGTTGCAGAAGCTGACCCGATACGACGACGCCGACGCGGCCTACCGCGAGGTGCTGAAGCGCCGCCCGCTGGATCTCAGCGCCCTGAAGGAACAGGCCCAACTGGTGTGGATGCGCACGGGCGATGCGGGCGCCGCCTGCGTCCTGATCGACCAGGCCGTCGCCGCCCGGCCGGACCTCAGTCTGCTCAGGGCGCTGAAGGCCAAGGTCCTGACCTATGCGGGGGACGCGCCCGGCGCCTATGCGGCCATGGTCGCCGGGCCCCTGAATGACGCCGAAGGCCACCTGGCGGCCTCGCGCGCCGTCGTCCTGTTCGACGGAGAAAAGGCGCTGGATCATGCAAGGGCCGCCGTCCGCATGGCGCCGGATCGGGATGACGTGCTGCGGGGGCTGATCGAGGCCCTGGTGGCCACGGGCCGGGCGGACGAGGCGGCGCCGGTCGTGGACGATCTGCTGGCGCGGGCGCCGCTGGACCAGGGTCTTCTGGCCTATCAGGCCACGGTCTGGAGCCTGCTGGACGATCCGCGCCTGAAGACTCTGTGCGACTATGAGGCCGTGGCGCGGCCCTGGCGCATCGATACGCCGGACGGCTGGCCGGATCTGGAGACCTATCTGGCGGACCTGGAGCGCACCTTGCGCGGGTTGCACCGGTTCAAGGCCCATCCGCTGGACCAGTCCCTGCGCGGCGGGACCCAGACCAGCATGGACCTGCTGGTCAGCGAGGAGCCGACGGTGCGCGCCTTCTTTCAGGCCATCGACGGGCCGATCCGGCGGCACATGGACTTCCTGGGCCAGGGCGACGACCCGCTGCGCCGCCGCAACACCGGCGCCTACCGCATCAAGGGCGCCTGGTCGGTGCTGCTTCAGCCGAACGGCTATCATGCCGACCACCTGCACCCGGACGGCTGGCTGTCCTCGGCCTGCTACATCGCCCTGCCGAGCGCCGTCGAAGGCGAGGGACGGGAGGGCTGGATCAAGTTCGGCCAGCCGGGCATCCCCACCGACCCGCCGCTTCAGCCCCGGCATTTCATCCGGCCCGAGCCGGGGCTTCTGGCGCTGTTCCCGTCCTACATGTGGCACGGCACCGTGCCGTTTTCGGGCGACGAGACGCGCCTGACCATCGCCTTCGACGTGGTTCCGGCATGACGCGGCCCGCATCCGACGCCCCGCTGGCGGTGTTCGACATCGACGGGACGCTGGTGGACAGCCGCGCCGCCATCCTGGAGGCGGCGGTGACGGCCGCCCGCGCGGTGGGTCTGCCGGACCCGGCCTATGAGGCGGTGCGCGGCGGGGTCGGCCTGTCGCTGCATGAGGCGCTCGGGCGCCTGGCCCCGGACCTGACCGGGCCGGAGATGGCCGATTTCGTCGCCGCCTATCAGGAGGCGTTCCGGGCCATGCACGCGACGCCGGGGTTTTCCGAACCGCTCTATCCCGGCGCCATGGACCTGCTGAACCGGCTGAAGCGGGACGGATGGCGGCTGTCGCTGGCCACCGGGCAGTCGCGCCGGGGCGTGGAGCGGAACCTGGCCCGCGCGGGGTGGAGCGCGCTGTTCCACAGCAACCACTGCGCCGAAGACGGGCCGGGCAAGCCGGACCCGGCCATGCTGGTCCGCGCCATGGAGGTCTGCGGCGGCGCCCCGGCCCGCACGGTCATGATCGGCGACACCAGCCATGACATGCTGATGGCCGTGAACGCCGGGGTGCGGCCGCAGGGCGTGGCCTGGGGCTTCCATACGCTCGAGGAGGTGCGGACCTCCGGCGCCGCCCATGTCGCCATGGACTTCACCGAGCTGGAGGCCGCGCTTCACGGTTTCGCAAATTCACGCCATGCGGCCTGATTTCGCACAACCAACACGGGGAATCCGCGTTACACCGTCATGATGCGCAGCTTGACCGTTTCCGTGATCTGTCTGTCCGCCCTGGCCGTGAGCGCCTGCACCGCCGCCCGTTCCGCAGGCGATGGGGTGCAATCGGTGCGCGAGGGCTTCGGCGACGCCGCCGCCGCGCCGCTGGAGGACCTGAACCTTCGCCGTGACGCCATCCCCACGGTGCTGCTGCAAGCCCAGGCCGCGCCCTATGACATGCGCAACATGAACCGCTGCCCGGCCATCGCGGCGGAGGTGCGGCGCCTGGACGAAGCCCTGGGGCCGGACATGGACGAGCCGCCGCCCCAGGACGGGTCGCTGGCCAGCGAACAGGCGGCCGACGCGGCGGCGCGCGCCACCCTGGACGCCGTCCGCGACACCACCACTGATTTCATCCCCTTGCGAAGCTGGGTCCGCCGCCTGACCGGCGCCGAACGGCACAGCCGTCAGGTGCGCGACGCCGTGCAGGCGGGCCGCCAGCGCCGCGCCTTCCTGAAGGGCATGGGCATGCAGCGCAACTGCGCCCCGCCCGCCGCGCCGAGTTGGTTCACGCCGCGCCAGGATTGACGCGCGGCCTTGACCCGGCGCTCCAGATCGGCGGAAACTCCAGCGTGGGGGAGACGGATGGGCAAGCGCAATACATTCGCAGATCTGTTGAGCTTTGACGGCCGCACGCGTCGGCTGGATTGGTGGCTGATCGGGATCGGCCTCGGCCTTGTACAAATGCTGCTCGGGGTCACCCTTCCAGGGATGATCTTCGGGGTATGGCCGTCGCTTCAGCAAACTGGCATCCCCACGGGGGTGGCGGTCCTGAGGCTGGCGATCATGCTGCTGTTCCTGTGGCCGCTCATGGCGCTGTCGGTGCGACGGGCCCATGATCGGAACAGAAGCGGGTGGCTGGTGCTCCTCATATCAGCGCTGGGCGTGATCGACGCCGTCGCCCTGATCTTCGTGCCGGATCTGGTGTTTTTCTCGATGGGGCCTCAGCCATCCGCCGTTGAGCTGGCGAGATATGTGTTCGACGCCGTTTACGTCATCATCTGGCTGTGGCTGTTCATCACGCTGGGCTTTCTGGACGGCACGCCAGGACCCAATCGCTATGGCCAATCACCCAAGGGGGTGGGACAGAAAAATTATCAAACCCCTCGCGCCGACTGACGCGTCGGCCCGAACACCTGCTCGAAGCTCGTCTTAAGCGCGGCGTCGGCTTCGTCCATGCCGGCGGTCAGGCCCAGGTCGGCCAGGCTGGTGACGCCGTGCTCGCGGATGCCGCAGGGCACGATGCCGCCGAAGTGGTCCAGGTCCGGCTCCACGTGCAGGCTGATTCCGTGGAAACTGACCCAGCGGCGCACCTTCACCCCGATGGCGGCGATCTTGTCTTCCTGCACTGACAGCGAGCCGTCGTCGTTGACGCTTTTCCGCTCGACCCACACGCCCACGCGGCCCTCGCGCACGTCCGCCTCGACGTTGAAGGCGGCCAGGGCGCCGATGATCCACTGCTCCAGCCCGCGCACGAAGGCGCGCACGTCGCGCCCACGCCGGTTCAGGTCCAGCATCACATAGGCCACGCGCTGGCCGGGGCCGTGATAGGTGTATTGCCCGCCGCGACCGGTCTGGAACACGGGGAATCGGGCGTCGATCAGGTCGTCGGCGTGGGCCGAGACCCCGGCCGTATAGAGCGGCGGATGCTCCAGCAGCCAGACCATCTCGTCGGCCTCGCCCGCGTGAATGGCGGCCGCGCGGGCCTCCATGAAGGCCACAGCCTCGTCATAGGCGACGGGGGCAGGGGCCGTGACCCAGCGCACCGGCCGGGCGTCGTCGCGGCGCAGGCGCATCAGGTCGGGCGAGGAATTTAACGGCTGGGAAAGCATGATCGGCCCAATGTGGCGGCAGGGGGCAACCATGCAAGACCAGATCACCCCGGTAACCGCGTCAGTACACCCTATGAGTCAGATCGAATCCGTGAACGTCGAGATCTCCGTGGTCCTCGGGCGATCCGTGCTGCCCATGGCCCAGTTGCTGCGGATGGGGCGCGGCGCCGTGATCCCGCTGGACGCGGCCGAACACGATGAGGTGTGGATCCTGGCCAACAACCATCCGGTGGCGCGCGGCGAAATCTCGATCAACGAGGACCGCATCGCCATCACCGTCACCCGTCCGGCGGACCTGTATGATTTCATGGCGGGGGCGGCTTAATCAGGGCCTGTCGTCTTGGCCGTATCCATCGAAATGCGCGCTCATCCTTCTCCCTCCCCGTCCCGGGGAGGGCGCTGAGCCGACGGCGAAGCGGGTGGGGGCGGCAAGGCGAAGCAGCGCGCCCTTGTCGCCGAGCCCTTCCCACCCGGCCGCTGCGCGGCCCCCCTCCCCATGAAGGGGAG